>NZ_CP100416.1:9806710-10007180 GCF_026017845.1 Amycolatopsis mediterranei | reverse complement strand
GTGCGCGCCCCCCTGTCTGGGGCGGGCGGGGCGGGGGGGGGGCCCGCCGTCCCCCCCCCCCCCCCCCACGCCCGCCGGCCCGCCCGCCCCCCCCACCCCCCGCCCCCCCGCCTGCAAGCGCGAACTTCTCGGGCGACCAAGCGTGCAACTCTGGTCGTACCTACATGGACTCGGCGTGTGGCGTCCCACTACGCAGTCCCTAGACGACGAGCCTCCCGCGGCGCGCTGCGCGTGGGTACCCGGAGTCCGCGCACGGAGGTTTGCCGGGGTGGAACAGGCTTCTCTTCTACCTGTTCCCTGGCCGACCGAACGTCCGCACCTACTTTCTACGCCGTGAGCCCGGTCACTTCAAGTGCGCGGACGGGTGCACCGGTACAGAGGCTGGATCGGGTGACACCGGCACCCTGCGCGACGGACAATTCGGGGCTGGGCCAAGCAAAGTGGCGGCCGTACGGCCGTCTGGGTGGCGGGTGTGCGGCTAGCGGGACCGTCGGCGACGGTTGAGGCCGTACCAGGTCGCTCCGGCGGCCACCGCACCGACACCGAGCGCCACCATTCCGGCCGACCGCGCCGGGATCCGGGTGCGCAGCGACATGGGCCGCTCGAAGGCGAGGATCGGCCAGCCGCGTTCGAGGGCCTCGCGCCGCAGGAGCTTGTCCGGGTTGACCGCGTGCGGGTGCCCGACGACCTCGAGCAGCGGGATGTCGGTGCTCGAGTCGGTGTAGGCGAAACACTCGGCGAGGTCGTAGCCGTGGGTCGCGGCGAGCTGCTTCGCGGCGACGGCCTTGTTGGCGCCGTAGCAGTAGAAGTCGACTTCGCCGGAGTAACGGCCGTCGACGATCTGCATCCGCGTGGCGACGCTGCGGGTCGCGCCGAGCATCTCCGCCACCGGCGCGACGACCTCTTCGCCGGTCGCCGACAGCACGATCACGTCGTGCCCGTCCTCGCGGTGGCGTGCGATCAGCTCCGCTGCCTCCGCGTACACGAGCGGGTCGACGACGTCGTGCAGGGTCTCGCGGACGATCGCCGAAACCTGGGCGACGTCCCAGCCGGTGCACAGCGCGGAAACTTCGGCGCGCAGCCGCTCGGTTTTGTTCTCGTCGGCGCCGGCGAGTGAGAACACCAGCTGCGCGTACGCGCTTCGCAACGCGGCGCGGCGGTTGATCAGCCCTTCTTTGAGGAGGGGCTTGCTGAACGCCAGCGCGCTCGACGAAGCGATGATCGTCTTGTCCAGGTCGAAGAACGCGGCCACCGCGTGCTCCGGGCCCGGGTTCCGGATGCGCGACGGCGCACTGCTCGGTTCGGCCACCCGCCCAGGATAGGAGCTTGATCGGCGCGCGTCCCGTTGATCCACCACGCGCGCGTCGCGCCGGGCGGAAAATCCATGACAGGCAGGCACTTCGGGCGCGCTGTGCCGTTACCGAACTGTGCGCCTGATCCGGCGCGCGATCCGGCGCCGGGCGGAGTTACAGTGAGGGAGCCCGGTGTCCAACCGGGCCGGTTCAGTCCGACCCCCCGGGGCTGAACCCACGGCGGCCCCCGTCCCTCCCCCCTGGCGGGGGCCGCCCTCTTACCTCCCGTTTGCCTTCCCGGTTTCCGTTGCGCCTGCTGGATTCCGCTTTCCGCGGCGACGCTCTCGGCCTTCTTGCCTTCCGCTTACCTTCGTCAATTTTCTGTCGCATCACGAATCACGGTTCGCGATGGGCGGCGGAATCTTGGCGTGCGGAAATTCGTGCCCATTTCCCGCCGCAGATGCGTCGCGGGCGGCCGTGATCCTGCCACACCCCACCGGCAGAACCGGTCCGCTCGCGAGGTCACGGGCGGCAGTTGTCCACAACACCCCGGTTGTCCACAGCCGGCCGCCCGCCCCGTTGTGCCGCCCCACCCCCGCCCGCGACGGTGGAACACGGGCCACCCACGGCCCGCACCGACGACGGGGGAGGACCGCATGACGGGGGAACGACCGCTGGTGATCGCCGCGGACGAAACCGTGCTCGACGAGATACTGCGCGTGGCCGCGGTCGCGGGCTGCGAACTCGACCGCGCACCGGACCTGACGGCGGCGAGCGGGCACTGGTCCCGTGCGCCGCTGGTGGTCCTCGACGAAGAAGCCGTACGGCACCCACCGGCGCTGCCCCGGCGCAGCGGGATCCTCCTGGTCTGCAAGGGCAGTCCGGGACCGGCGACGTGGGAGCACGCCTTCCACAGCGGCGTCGAGCGGGTGATCGCGTTGCCCGACGAGGAGTCCGCGCTCGCCGGCGCGTTCGCCGACGTCGTCGAGACACCGGCGGAGCAACCCGGGCTGGTGCTCGGCGTGGTCGGCGGCCGGGGTGGCGCGGGGGCATCCGTGTTCGCGGCGACCCTCGCACTGGCGGCCGACAGCGATCCGGGCGGCGCCCTGCTGGTGGACTGCGATCCGCTCAGCGGCGGCCTGGATGTGTTGCTGGGCTTGGAAAAGACTCCCGGAGCACGCTGGCCGGACGTGCACCTGAGCGGCCGGGTATCGGTGTCCTCGCTGGCCGCGGACCTCCCCCAGCGGAGACACCGCGGCGGCAGCCTCCCGGTGCTCGCGTCCGGCCCCGATGGAGACGGCCCGGAGGTCGAGTCGCTGTCGGCGATCCTGTCCGCCGGCCGCCGCGCGGGCCGCACGGTGGTGTGCGACCTCCCGCGCGCCCTCGGTGAGGCGTCCGAGGAGGCGGTGCTGCGGGCCGACCTGGTGCTGCTGATGGTGCCGCTGGAGATCCGGGCGTGCCTGGCGGCGAGGAAGGTGCTGAACCGCCTGTCGAAGCTGACGGCCCGCATCGGCGTAGTCACATGTGGACACTCGAAGGACCCGGCCGTCCGCACGGCCGCCCTCATCGGCCCGCCGTTGATGGCCTCGATGCCCCCGGAGCGCGGCCTCTGGCAAGCACTGGAGCGCGCCGAGTTCCCGACGAAACCCAAGGGCCCCCTGGCCAAGACGGCGGCCGAGATCCTGGCCATAGCCCGCCGCGAAGCCCAGGCGGCCACCCGATGAGCCCCGCAGTCCCCAACCTCCGCCCCACGAGCCCCCCGACCCGGGTGTCGGAGCTGTTGCTCCCGACGATCCTGAGCTTGCTGAGCCGAGCCCCAGCAAGCGCGGCGAGGTTCTCGACACTGCTGCAGCCCCAGCGGCAGACGCGCACACGTCCCCTGCCGGCCACCCGAGCCATGGCATCGCCCAGCGGTCCGCCGGCCGTCCCCCAACCCGCGTACCCAGCAAAGCAGGTGAGCTCATGAGGTCCGCGTCGAAGGGTTCGCTCACACCGCGGCGCGGGCTGCGGGGTCAGTGCTCGTCCCCGGGCACCCGCGTCACGGCTGTCCGCAGCGAGCCATCGGCGATTCCTGGTCCCCTTGCGTCGCCAAATCGGATGCTGGGTTCACGCCGGTCTCCCGGCACCCGCGTCACCGCCTCGCACGGCCGCCCACCAGTCACCCCAAGAACCCAGCATCGAGCAAGGCAGGCGAACTCATGACCACCGACTTCGTCGACCGCGTCCGCAACCGCCTGGCAGGCGACCGCCGCCAGGCCGACCCGGTCGCCGTCGCGACCGCCGTCCGCGCCGAAGCCGGCGGCGTCCTCGGCCACGACGCGGTGCTCGACGCCGCCCGCCAAGCCCGAGACGAGTTCATCGGTGCCGGCCCGCTGGCCCCGCTCCTCGACGACCCGGCAACCACCGACGTGCTCGTCACCGGCCCGCACGAAGTCTGGACGGACGGCCCGCAAGGCCTGATCCGCAGCGGCATCCGCTTCAAGGACGAAGAATCCGTCCGCCGCCTGGCCCAGCGCCTCGCCCTCGCGGCCGGACGCCGCCTCGACGACGCCCAGCCCTACGTCGACGGCTGGCTCCCCGGCGCCGGCCCCCACGGCCGTATCCGCGTGCACGCCGTCCTCCCGCCGATCGCGGCCGGCGGCACCTGCCTGTCCCTGCGCGTCCTGCGCCCGGCGACGCACGACCTCACCACGCTCGGCGAACTCGGCGCGTTCGACGAGGCCGGCGCCAGGCTCCTCCGCACCGTCGTCTCGAGGCGGATGGCGTTCCTCGTCACCGGCGGCACGGGCGCGGGCAAGACCACACTCCTGGCCGCGCTGCTCGGCGCCGTCGACCCGGGCGAACGGATCGTCTGCGTCGAGGACGCCGGCGAGCTGCAGCCCGCCCACCCGCAGTTCGTCGGCCTCGTCGCCCGTCCGCCCAATGTGGAGGGTGCGGGCGCGGTCGGCCTGCCCGAGCTCGTCCGCCAGGCGCTGCGCATGCGTCCCGACCGGCTGGTGGTCGGCGAGGTTCGCGGCGCCGAGGTCGGCGCGCTGCTCACCGCGCTCAACACCGGTCACGACGGCGGCGCCTGCACCGTCCACGCCAACTCCCCGGCCGAGGTGCCCGCCCGCATCGAGGCACTGGCCGCGCTCGGTGGCCTCGGCCGCGACGCCGTGCACAGCCAGCTCGTCGCCGCGATCCGCGTGGTGCTGCACATGCGGCGCGAAGCGGACGGCCGCCGCCGCCTCGCCGAGGTCGGCGTGCTTCGCGCCGAACGCGGCCGGGCCCGGGTGGTGCCGGTGTGGCGCGCGGGCCGGTGGACGGTCGACCGGCACCTGTTTCCGACGTCGGGGGCGATCGCGTGCTGAACGCTTTCCCGTGCAATCGAAGGAGAAGGCGATGATCACCCCGTGGTTCCCGCTGTGCGTGGGAGCGGCCCTGGCGTGCTGGCCGGCGGCGCCGAACCGGCTCCAGGTCATGATCGAGCCACCGGCCACCGTCCGGGTTCCCCAGGTGTGGCGCGCCGTCCGCTGGCTGCTCCCGGCCGCCCTCGCCGGATTGCTCGCGGGAGTGGGAGGCGCGATCGCCGCCGGCGTGCTGACACTGGCGTGGAGCCAGGAGTGGCGAGCTCACCGCCGAGCCACGGCGGACCTGACGATGGCCGCACACACCGCAACCGCACTGCGGACGATGGTGGCCGAGCTCCGATCCGGCGCCCACCCGGTCACGGCCGCGGAAGCCGCCGCCGAAGTGGTCCCGGCCGTGGCGGGCGACCTCCGCGCCCTGGCGACGGCGGCCCGGCTCGACACCGAGGTGCCCGCACCGGCCCTACCTCGGCTGGCCGCGGCCTGGACGCTGGCCAAACGTCACGGCCTCCCGATGGCCGACGTCCTCGACGCGGCCCGCCGCGACGCCGAAGCCGGTCTGGCGTTCGGGCGCCGGATGCGCGCCAAGCTGGCCGGGCCGCGGGCGAGTGCGGCGGTGCTCACCGGACTGCCGGTTCTCTGCGTGCTGCTCGGCCAGGCCATGGGCGCGGCCCCACTGTCCGTGCTGACCGGCAGCACGCCAGGCCAGGTGCTGCTGGTCGCCGGGTGCGTCCTGCTCTGGGCGGGCACGGCCTGGTGCCGGGCCCTGAGCGGACGGGTGCGGATCCGGTGACCGCGATCGCGCTCCTGCTCTTCGCCGGGGCATTGCTGAGCTGGCCGGACGAAGCCATCAGGCGCCGATTCACGCGGCTGACCGACGGCCCGAAGCCCGTCCGCGCGGGGCACCGCGCACTACCGCACATCGCGGCGGCGGTGGGCGGCGTCTCGACAGCGGTGCTGGTCGGCGGGGTCGCCGGGGTGGTGGCGGGCACGATCGCGACCGCGACCGGGTGGTGGGCGATCCGCCGCACTCGCCGTCCGCGACCGCCGGCCATGGACATCGCCGCCAAGCTGCGGCTGGCGGGCACGCTCGACCTCCTCGCCGCCTGCCTGCGCGCCGGCTTGCCGGTTCCTTCGGCGTTGGAGGCCGTGGCCGGCTCCGCACCCGCGGCAGCGAGTACGGCGCTGAGCTCGACGGCCGGGCTGCTCGCCCTCGGCTCCCCACCGCACGAGGCTTGGGCGCCGGTGCAGGCCGCCCCCGGCCTGGGCGAGCTGGCGGCCGCGGCGATCAGGACATCCCGGTCCGGGGCGGCGTTCGCCGCGGCGGCAGGCGACCTCGCCGGACGGTTCCGCGACGAGCTGGCCACCGAAGCCGAGGAACGCGCCGAGCGAGCCGGGGTGGCGCTCGCGCTGCCGGTCGGTCTGTGTTTCTTGCCGGCCTTCTTCTGCCTGGGCGTGCTGCCGGTCGTCCTCGGCCTAGCCGGGCGCCTCGGCCCGCTCTTCTGACCACGAACCCCCCATCGAAGGGAGACCCTCATGCGCACGTTCCGCCGCCGGCCCCGCTCGGACGACGGTTCCACGACGGTCGAGTACGCCATCGTCACGGTCGCCGTCGCGGCGTTCGCCGCTGTCCTCTACTCCTTGCTTACCGGAGACTCGGTCGTCTCCTGGCTGACGAACCTGGTCATGAAGGCCTTGTCGGTGCCGTCATGAGGCGCCGAGACGAAGGCTCGGTGACCGTCGAGACCGCGCTCGGTCTGGCCGGCTTGACGGTGGTGACGGTCCTGCTGATCGCAGGCCTGACGGCGCTGACGAGCCAGCTGCGCTGCACGGACGCGGCCCGCGAGGCGGCGCGGCTGCTGGCGAGGGGCCAGCCGACCGAAGCGGCAGCCGCGGTCCACAAGATAGGGCCGCCGGGCGCGAACCTGGCGTTCGAGCAAGTCGGCGACACGATCACGGCAAGGGTGACGGCCCACCCGGCGGCCGGCCTCCTCCCGGCAATCCACCTCGACGCGACGGCCTACGCGGTCGCCGAGCCGGGCACGGAGGTGACAAGTGCCCAGGGCTGACGGGCACGCCTCGGACAGAGGGGCGGCCACGATCTGGACGGCACTGGCGGTGGCGGCCCTGACGGGCGTGGCAACGCTTGCCTTGTGGCTGGGAGCGACGGTAATAGCCCGCCACCGTGCCGAGGCAGCGGCCGACCTGGGCGCGCTGGCCGCGGCTTCCCACGCGGACGAAGGTCCGGTCCAAGCCTGCGAACGCGCGAGATGGGTGGCCGACCGCATGGGAGTGAAGCTAGTGACGTGCCGCTGGCAACAGCTCGACGCGCTGGTCGAAGTCGAGTCGCAAGGTCCCGCCCTGGCGGGCCTGCCGAGGCCATCGGCCCACGCCCGCGCCGGCCCGCCGGCCGAACCTCCGAGCCCAGCGACGGCCACACCAACGGCCGCCCTGGGCGGCACGCCGATCCGACCGCTCCGGCCTGGCGGGTGAACCACCACGCCCAGCCGCGGCTGCCCGGGGGCCATGCGCCTACGCCCGCGCGGAGCCGGCGGAGCGTCCCGCGGCGCTCCGTCACGGCTGTCCCGGCGGGGCGCCCGCGGTGGCAGGCCGTCCGCCCACGCCCGTTCCGGGCTGGCGGGTGAACCACCAGTCCGGGCGCCGCCTCCTCGTAGCGCCTGTGGTGGGCGACCGCTCTGTCCGCCGAACGCGACACCGTCGCACGCCCGCGACAGCGCGCTCGCTAGAACGCACTGCCGCCACCCGCGACCACCGCCCCGCCGAGAGGGGCCGGCGCCCAGCCCGACCCTCGCCGCCCCGGCCGCGGCTGCGTCGGCGGGCCTGGCTGGGCAGGCGGTCCGCCCGCGCCCGTCCGGGCCGACGGGTGAACCACCAGCCTTGCCGCCGCCTCCTCGCGGCGGCCGAGGTGGGCGACCGCCCTGTCCGCCGAACGCGACACCGTCGCACACCCGCGACAGCGCGCCCACCACCAACGCACCACCACCGCCCCACGGCCACCGCCCTCCGAGAGGGGCCGGCGCCCAGCCCCGACGCTCGCCGCCCGGCGGACGCCGACCGGTCGGTATGGGGCGGTGACCGGCTGATCCGCGCAGCCGGGCGATGAGCGGCCGATTGTCACGGGCAGCGGTCGCTGGTGCACGGCGAGCGGTCGAATCGGCTGCTCACCTGGGCCGAACCTGCGCACCGGCGCCGCCGATCGAGCGTCCGGGACCCCGCGGATCCTGGGGTTTCCCGCGACGAACGGTCCATGTGTGGTCACCGTTCACCGTCCAGCCGCGCTGAGGGATTCGGTCGGGCCGTACGGATCACTGGGCGTTCATCGCCTCGTAACCACCGGTTGTCGCGCGGGGGTTCCGGGCAATGTGCAACTTGCCGTTAAGTGAGATGTGCGACACCACGACCGGGTTTAACGGGTCGCGGAGAACCGGAACTCGAAGGCAGGAAGACAATGTTGGACGCGAATTGGCCGGACAGCTGGCGGGGCGCCTTCCGCATCGAACTGCGGGCGGAGGCGATCGGTCTCGCCTGGCGCGGCTGGCCGGTGCTCCCGGGCGTCGACCCCGCTCCGCTCACGGAAGGCGACGACCTCACCTGGCGCCGTCCGGTTCCGGCCAGTGACGCCTGGCGCGAGCAGCTCGGCACCCACGCCCACGAGGTCGCCACCTGGTTCTCCGACCGCACCCACAGCCTGCTCGTCGCCACCGGCACCGTGCTCGACGCCGTCGAGGTCGACGACGAACTCGGCAAGCGCGCCTGCCGCCTTCTCCGCGCCCTCGGGCACCCCGCGCCCATCATCGCGCTGCCGAACGGCCGCTGGCTCTTCCTCACCACCGTGGCCGACCACGTTCCGGCCGAGCTGGCGACCCGCGCCTCCATCCAGTGGCACGGCAAGGACAGCTACATCCCGCTGCCGCCTTCGCCGTTCCAGCACGGTGTCGTGCACTGGCGCGTCAAGCCCGAGGTCTGCGGCTGGCAGCTGCCGGACGCCGCCGAGGTGCACGACGTCCTCGTGCGGGCCCTGGCCGGCGAGCGCTCGCCGCAGCTGGTCCAGACCAGCGCCGCCTGAGCGCCCGACCCACCCGAACCACCGCCGACAGCCGGTCCCAGCCCGGCCGAGGTGGAGCAAGTCACAACTCCATGAACCACCAAGTGGCCGTTCTAGGTGCCGTGTTGACGCAACGCCCCGAGCACGGTGCCCAGCACAGCCACTGCCCCCGCCTTGTCCAGCGGTTCGTTGCCGTTCCCGCACTTCGGCGACTGGACGCAGGACGGGCATCCCGTCGGGCACTCGCAGGAGACGATCGCCTCCCGCGTTGCGGCCAGCCACGGGACAATCGCGGCATAACCGCGTTCGGCAAATCCCGCACCCCCGGGATGGCCGTCATGCACGAACACCGTCGCCTCCCCGGTGTCTTCGTGCCACGCGGTACTCACCCCGCCGATGTCCCACCGGTCGCACGTAGCGAACAGCGGTAGCAGGCCGATCGCCGCGTGCTCGGCGGCGTGCAGGGCACCGGGGACCCGTGCCGGAACCAATCCGGCGCCCCCCGGTGTCCTGCGTCGCTCGTGAGGGAGGTCTGCTCGCGCAGAGCGCTCGCCGACCTCGCTCCGGGTGTCCTGTGGGGGCCGAGCCCCCACAGGCCCGCCGAGGGCAAGCCCCCGGACCCCCGCCGGGGTCGCCTCGGCAGCCCCGGACACCTCACGAGCATCCCCGGTCCCCACCGGCCCCGCAGATTCGGTCCCCACCCGATGGCCCCCGGTCCCCACCTCGCCATCGCCACCATCCGAACCGGCGGCACCATCCGAGTCAGCAGCGCCGGCGGACGAAGAGCCGAGCAACTCGGCGGACACCGTGTACCAGACCGCGCGCGTCCGCAGGCTCTGCTCCGGCAGGTCGAGCGGCGTGTGGTCCAGCACCTCCCCGGACGGCCGTCGCCGCAAATACCCCACCACCTGCGACGTCACGGCCACCTCGCCGAGGCAGACGCTCACCCCGCCGAAGTCCCGCTTCTCCTGGGTGCTCAACACCGAGATGTCCACGATTTCGCGTGGTGTCGTCGTCCAGTCCGGGTTCTCCGCGTGCACCAGCGCCAGCCCGGTTTCCAGATCCAGCTCGTCGACGACGTACGACGACCCCTGGTGCAGGTACACCGCGCCGGGGTGCACGGCGAAGCAGGCCGAACCCGGGTCGACCGTCCCGAGCATCCGGCTGGAGTCCGACTCGACCACCGCGATCTGCTCCCCACCGGTGCCGCGGATGCCGACCTCGGCGTGCGGCCGGTCCCGCGACGTCCAGTACCAGCCGCTCGACCGGCGCCGCACCAGCTTCTGTTCCGCCAGCTCGGCCAGCACCTCCTGGGCCGCCGCGCCGCCGAACACCTCCAGCTCGGGGAGCGTCAGCGGCAGCTCGGCCGCGGCGCACGCGAGCTGCGGCGCCAGGACGTACGGGTTCGCCGGATCGAGCACCGCTGTTTCGACCGGCCGTGAGAGCAGCGCCGCCGGGTGGTGGACCAGGTAGGTGTCGAGTGGGTCGTCCCGCGCGACGAACACCACCAGCGCCGAATCGCCGGACCGGCCCGCCCGGCCGGCCTGTTGCCAGAACGACGCGAGCGTGCCCGGGTAGCCGGCCAGCACCACCGCGTCCAGGCCCGCGATGTCGACGCCGAGCTCCAAGGCGTTCGTCGTCGCGACTCCCAGCAGCCGGCCGGCCAACAGTGCGGACTCCAGCGCGCGACGCTCTTCCGGAAGGTAGCCGGACCTATACGCCGCAACGGTTTCCGACAAAGCCGGATCCACTTCGGACAGAATGCGGCGCGCACCCAGCGCCGCCAGTTCCGCACCGCGCCGCGACCGGATGAAAGCCAGCGACCGCGCACCTTCCAGCACCAGGTCGGCGAGGATTCGCGACGTCTCCGCCCCGGCCGAACGCCGGACCGGCGCGCCGTTTTCGCCGGTCAGCTCCTCCAGCAGCGGCGGCTCCCACAACGCGACCGTGCGCGCCCCGCGAGGCGAAGCATCATCCGTCACGGCGACACAAGGCACACCCGTCAACCGCGAAGCGAACGAAGCAGGCGACGCTGTCGTCGCCGAAGCGAGCACGAAGACCGGTGAAGCGCCGTAGTGCTCGGCCACCCGCCGAAGCCGGCGAAGCAGCAGCGCGACGTGCGAGCCGAAGACCCCGCGATAGCTGTGGCACTCGTCGACGACCACGCAGCTGAGCCGCCGGAAGAACGTGGCCCACCGGCCGTGCGCCGAGAGGATTCCGCGATGCAGCATGTCCGGGTTGGTGAACACCCAGTTCGCGTGCGCGCGCACCCAGTCACGCTCGGCCATCGGCGTGTCCCCGTCGAACGAGGCCGCCCGCACCCCCGGCACGTCCAAAGAAGACACCGAGCGCAGCTGGTCCGCGCCCAGCGCCTTCGTCGGCGACAGGTACAGCGCGTTCGCCTTCTCGCCCGCGGCCAGCCGGGACAGCACCGGCAGCTGGTAGGCGAGCGACTTGCCCGAGGCCGTCCCGGTCGAAATCACGACATGACGGCCTTCGTACGCGTGCGAAGCCGCTTCGGCCTGGTGCGCCCAGGGAGCGGAGACGCCGCAATCACGCAGCGCAGCGATAACCGCCGGATCCACCCATGACGGCCACTCTGCGTAGCGTGCGGCGCGGCCAGGCAGGTCGGCGACGTGCGTGACCGGGTGCTCGCGCGACGGGATGCCGGCGGTCACCCGCCTCAGCAGCCGCTGCCCCCGTGATTCGTCCACGCGCCGAGCTTGGCACAGGGGTCCGACAGTTCCTCCCGTCCCCAGCTGCGCCAACGGATCGGCGATCGAGTGATCGATCAAGTGAGGAGGCTCACATGGTAACGGAATGTACCGTCCCTGGGACGGCGTGAAGACGCTGGTTGCGATACCAATACACTCCCGCAATCCACACCCTCTGTGGTGAGCGTCATGTGAGACGTGCATTGCTGCCCGGATAGCGTGTCGCTCGGTACAGGGTCCATGCCAGCGCCGGCCGTGTCGAACCCTCGGCTTGCCGTCGACGCTGGCGCACGGCGACGTCTCCTGGAGGACGAATGTCACGGCAGTTCCTCGCGGAGGGCGGACAAATCACGCTCTCCGGAGGTGGCTACACGATTGTCGGTGTAGTCGCCGTGGTCGCGCTTGCCGCACTCGTCATCGGCTACGTCCTGCTCAAGGAGGTGCTGGCCGCAGGCCAGGGCACCGCCAAGATGCAGGACATCGCCAAGGCGGTGCAGGAAGGCGCGGCCGCGTACCTCAAGCGGCAGCGGAACACCCTCGCCATTTTCGGCGTGATCGTGTTCCTCCTGCTCTTCGCACTTCCCGCCGACGACTGGAACGAGAAGATCGGCCGTTCGATCTTCTTCCTGGTCGGTGCGGCATTCTCGTTCGCGATCGGCTACCTCGGCATGTGGCTGGCCACGCAGGCGAACCTGCGCGTGGCCGCCGCGTCGCGCGAGGAAGGCGGTCGCGAGATCGCGATGCGCGTGGCGTTCCGCACCGGTGGTGTGGTCGGCATGATCACCGTTGGCCTCGGCCTCTTCGGTGCCGCGGTCGTCGTGCTGGTCTACACCGGCCAGGCGCCCAAGGTGCTGGAGGGCTTCGGTTTCGGTGCCGCGCTGATCGCGATGTTCATGCGTGTCGGCGGCGGTATCTTCACCAAGGCCGCCGACGTCGGCGCGGACCTGGTCGGCAAGGTCGAGCAGGGCATCCCGGAGGACGACCCGCGCAACGCCGCGACCATCGCGGACAACGTGGGTGACAACGTCGGTGACTGTGCCGGCATGGCCGCCGACCTCTTCGAGTCCTACGCCGTCATGCTCGTCGCCGCCCTGATCCTCGGCAGCACCGCCTTCGGCGTGCACGGCCTGATCTTCCCGCTGATCGTGCCGGCCATCGGCGTGATCACCGCGGTGATCGGTGTCTACATCACGAAGGCGCGTGCGGGCGAAGGCGGCCTCGTCACGATCAACCGCTCGTTCTACATCTCCGCGGTCATCTCCGCCGTCCTGTCGGCGATCGCGGCGTTCGTGTACCTGCCGAACAGCTTCTCCGACTTCGGCGCGGGCTACGAGAACTCGGGCAACCCGGCGGTCATCGCGACCATCGCGGTGATCATCGGCATCGTGCTCGCCGCGATCATCCTGAAGCTGACCGGCTACTACACCGGCACCGAGTACAAGCCGGTCAAGGACGTCGCGCAGACGTCGGAGACCGGCGGCGCGACCGTCATCCTCTCCGGCATCTCGGTCGGTTTCGAGTCCGCGGTGTACACCGCGCTGGTGATCGCTGCGGCCGTGTTCGGTGCGTACCTGCTCGGCGGCGGCGTCGCGCTGTTCGCCGTGGCGCTGGCCGGTACCGGTCTGCTGACCACCGTCGGCGTCATCGTCGCGATGGACACCTTCGGCCCGGTTTCGGACAACGCGCAGGGCATCGCCGAGATGTCGGGCGACGTCGACGAGAAGGCCGCGCAGATCCTCACCGAGCTGGACGCGGTCGGCAACACGACCAAGGCCATCACCAAGGGCATCGCGATCGCCACGGCGGTCCTCGCGGCGACGGCGCTGTTCGGCTCCTACTCCGACGCGATCACGAAGACGCTGTCGGGCATGGGCACCGGCGTGGTCACCGGCATGGACGCGGCCAAGTCGTTCGTCAACCAGGTCGTCAGCCCGAACACGCTGGTCGGCGTCATCATCGGTGCGGCCGTCGTGTTCATGTTCTCCGGTCTCGCCGTCAACGCGGTGTCCCGGGCCGCCGGCGCGGTCGTCTACGAAGTGCGCCGCCAGTTCCGCGACATCCCGGGGATCATGGAGGGCACCACCCGCCCCGAGTACGGCAAGGTCGTCGACATCGTCACGCGCGACTCCCTGCGTGAGCTGACGACGCCGGGTCTGCTGGCGGTCTTCGCCCCGATCGCGGTCGGCTTCGGCCTTGGCACCGGCGCGCTCGCCGGCTACCTGGCCGGCGCGATCGCCTGCGGCACCCTGATGGCGATCTTCCTCGCCAACTCCGGTGGCGCGTGGGACAACGCGAAGAAGCTGGTCGAGGACGGCAACCACGGCGGCAAGGGCTCGTCCGCGCATGAGGCCACCATCATCGGTGACACCGTGGGTGACCCGTTCAAGGACACCGCCGGCCCGGCGATCAACCCGCTGATCAAGGTGATGAACCTGGTCTCCGTGCTGATCGCGCCTGCCGTCGTGCAGTTCTCGATCGGCCCGGACGAGAACACCGCGGTGCGCATCATCATCTCGCTGGTCGCGGTCGCCATCATCGTGGCGGCGATCGTGGTTTCGAAGCGGCGGGGGACGGTCCTTTCCGACACCCCGGCCGAGATCCAGGCCTGAGTTTCCGGCTCCAGGCGGCCCCGGGCCCGGTACGCGGCGACGCGTGCCGGGCCCGGGGCTTGCCCGGGCATCCCAGAAAGGCCCGGCGACTTGCGCAGCAGCACCGAGTCGGTACCGTCTGGGCTGCGGGGACGTCGTCGGGCAGGAGGTACGCGGGTGCGGCAGCGGTCCACCGTTTTCGCCGCGCTGACCACGACGATCGCCCTCGGTCTCGCCGGGTGCGCTCAGCCGTCGCCGGTGCAGTCGCCGCCGCGGGAGCAGGAGCTGCCGGCGACGACCGTGGTGCCCCAGGCCGATCCCGCCGCGAGGTGGGCAGGTGGCTACTGCGACGCCGTGACGCACCTGGTCCGCGCGCTCGCTTCGCTGCCCGCCGTCGACCCCAGCACGCCGCAGAAGGCGTCCCGGACGTCCAGTGACCTGCTTTCTTCGGTGGTCGGCGGGCTCGACCAGAGCCTGTCCGGGCTGAACGCGCTCGGGGCGCCGCCGGTGCCGTCGGCGGACGGCGGGCGCAAGGACGTCATCGGGCAGTTCGCCGAAATCCGTGCGGCCGCGGAAAACGCGCGCCGGCGCATCGATGCGGCCCGTGGGAACGCGACCGCGACGAAGGAAGCCCTCGGGCAGGCCAAGGCGACGCTCGACCGCATCGACGCGCTCGACTACCTCAAGGGCCTCAAGGACGTCCCGGCCCTCGCCGCGGCGGAACAGCGCGCACCGGCCTGCCGCCAGCTGGATCAGCCTGCCGGCTGAAGATCTCCGCGAGGCCTGCCGCGAATCGAACTTGTGTTCTAGTATAGCGCGGTGGATCGGACGATCTCGCTCTTTTCCGCCGAGGCCAGCGGGCCGGGCCTGGGCGACCTGGCCGGCCTGCTGTGCTGCCACGGCCAGATCACCGGGTTCGGGCGCACCGCCGCCCGGCTTTCGGTGGTCGTCGAGGAGCCGTGGCGCGCCCACGTCCTGGCCGGCGAGTTGCGCTGCCGCGGCGCGGACGCCCAGGTGTCGAAGGCCGACTGCGGCCGTCCGCAGGTGCGCACGTCGTTCCGGGTCGACCTGCTGCCGCTGGCGCTGCAGTGGCTCCGTGAGGGCTGCGCAGGCCCGGTCGAGGACGACTCGGGCAAGGCGGTGCCGGACGGCTTCCGGCTGAGCGGCGCGATGCTGCGGATGTGGGCGCTGGCCGGTGGCCGCCCCGGTACCCAGGGTTATCTGCTGGGGGTCGACCCGCTCGCGCCCGGCATGCACGAGCGGCTCGTCGAAGCGCTGACGCCGTTGGGTGTCCCGGCGAAGCTGACCGGTCCGAAGGCCGAGGTCCCGGCCGTCAAGGTCACCGGCAAACGCCGGCTGGAGGCGCTGCTGGAGCTGATCGGGGAGCCGCCGCCCGGCGCCGAAGCGGCGTGGCCGGGCGCGGCGCCGCAGCCGGTTCCGCACCCGGAGGCCGTGACGAGCACGGCCTGACCGGGTGCGGGCGCCGCGTCAGGGCCGGGGCAGCGTGCAGCCGGCCTGGGTGAGCGCGATTTCGTTGGCCGGCGTCAGGCAGGCCGGGATGCCGTAGGTCTCCTGCCCGTAGTTCGTCTTGTAGCGCACCGTGACGTTGCCGGCCTGGTCGACCTCGCACGGGTTGTTCTCCGTGCAGCGTTCGCCGTCCTCGTTGCCGGTGTTGTTCACGCCGACGACCTTGCCGCCGGAGATGACCGGCGAACCGGAGGTGCCGCCGATGGTCTGGCAGGCGGAGGTGTAGCGGATCGAGTCCTTCCACGTCCAGCTGCCCTCCTTCAGCCGGTAGACGAAACCATCGACGTTGCAGGAGTAGATGCGCTTCCAGTAGCCGGAGACGACGTCGATCGCCGCGCCGGCCGACGGGTGGGCGTTCGACAGTTCCAACGGCGAGATCCCGTAACTGGCCTTGATCTGCGCGTAGGTGGTGGTGAGCTGGTAGAGCGACACGTCGGTGTCGGTCATCGTGCCGTAGACGATCTTCTTGGCCCGCAGCGTGGCCTTGTTGCTGCCGCTGGCGGTGAGCAGCGTGAACGTCCGGCTGGACGAGCGGTTGGTGATCACCTCGCCCGGCCCGGGGAAACCGGTTTCGAGGCAGTGCCCGTTGGACATGACGAGCGCGGGCGCGGTGTCGGGCGTGGCGGCCGGCTTGACCACCGACCCCGAGCAGTTGGACAGGGCCACGGTGCCGGCGAAGTTCGCCGCGGCCGCGTTCGCCGGAGTGACCCCCAGTAATACTGTGGCGGTCGCGGCGGTGAACAGGGCGCCGAGCAGGCGTCGGGTCATGGCGGGTCCTTTCGGCTGGACGGGGAATCCAGTGAAGCGGTGACATCCCCGTGGCCACCACCGTCGAACGGAGGGTATCCGGATGGTCACGCGCTAGGCTGCGCGGGACGTGGCCGAAATCACGTGGCAGGTACGTTGGGGAAACATCGTCGAGGTCAGCGGCGATGCGCTGGGCACAGGACCGGCGGCGTGTTGGGCCACCTCCGCGCCGTCCGGGCCACGACAGCGTGCACACTGGCAGGTCGAGACACGGGCCCTGGCAGGGACGTGGTGCAGTCCCGCGGCGGCGGGGCGAGATGAGCGGAGAGCAGGACAGCGTGGCAGGAGCACGGACCAATAAGAACGGAGCCTCGGCGAACAACGGCGCCGGGCACCGGCGGCTGGTCATCGTCGAGTCGCCGACGAAGGCCCGCAAGATCGCGCCCTACCTCGGCGGTGGTTACGTCGTCGAGTCCTCCGTCGGGCACATCCGCGACCTGCCGCGTGGTGCCGCCGACGTGCCCGCCCAGTACAAGGGCGAAGCGTGGGCACGGCTCGGCGTCGACGTCGACAACGGCTTCAAGGCCCTCTACGTGGTCACCCCGGACAAGAAGTCGAAGGTCACCGAGCTCAAGAGCCTGCTGAAGGACGTCGACGAGCTCTACCTCGCCACGGACCCCGACCGTGAGGGCGAGGCCATCGCGTGGCACCTCCTCGAGACGCTGAAGCCGAAGGTCCCGGTCCGCCGGATGGTCTTCCACGAGGTCACCGAGCAGGCGATCCGCGCGGCCGCCGACTCGACGCGTGAGCTGGACGCCGACCTCGTCGACGCGCAGGAGACCCGCCGCATCCTCGACCGCCTCTACGGCTACGAGGTCTCGCCGGTGCTGTGGAAGAAGGTCATGCCGAAGCTTTCGGCGGGCCGCGTGCAGTCGGTGGCGACCCGGATCGTGGTCGAGCGCGAACGCGAGCGGATGCGCTTCACCTCGGCGTCCTACTGGGACATCTCGGCGACCATGGACGCGGGTGAGGAAGCTTCGCCGCGGAACTTCCCCGCGCGGCTCGTCGCCGTCGACGGCGCGCGCCTGGCCACCGGCCGTGACTTCGGCTCGGACGGGCAGCTCAAGGCGTCGAACAACGAGGTCCGCGTGCTGGCCGAGGCCGACGCGCGGCGGCTCGCCGACGCGCTGAAGCAGCGTGACTTCAAGGTCTCGAGCGTCGAGGAGAAGCCGTACACGCGGAAGCCGTACGCGCCCTTCATGACCTCGACGCTGCAGCAGGAGGCGGGCCGCAAGATGCGGTTCACCTCGGAGCGCACCATGCGGATCGCGCAGAAGCTGTACGAGAACGGTTACATCACCTATATGCGTACCGACTCCACGACGCTGTCGGAGTCGGCGATCTCGGCCGCGCGCAGCCAGGCCACGCAGCTGTACGGCAAGGAGTACGTCTCGCCGACGCCGCGCCAGTACACGCGCAAGGTCAAGAACGCGCAGGAGGCCCACGAGGCGATCCGGCCGTCGGGCGAGGTCTTCCGCACGCCGGGCCAGGTCGCGGGCGAGCTGGACACCGACGAGTTCCGGCTCTACGAGATGATCTGGCAGCGCACGATCGCATCGCAGATGGCGGACGCCAAGGGCACCACGATGTCCGTGCGCATCATCGGCAACGCGACCTCGGGCGAGGAATGCACCTTCGCCGCTTCGGGCCGCACGATCACCTTCGCGGGCTTCCTCAAGGCGTACGTCGAGGCGGTCGACACCGAGACCGGTGGCGAGGCCGACGACAAGCAGAGCCGCCTGCCGGTGCTGGAGAAGGACCAGGCGCTGACCGCGGCCGAGCTGAGCCCGGACGGCCACACCACCTCGCCGCCGGCGCGGTACTCGGAGCCGAGCCTGGTCAGCAAGCTGGAAGAGCTGGGCATCGGCCGCCCGTCGACGTACGCGTCGATCATCAAGACCATCCAGGACCGCGGGTACGTCTGGAAGAAGGGCTCCGCGCTCGTTCCGTCGTGGGTCGCGTTCGCCGTGATCGGCCTGATGGAACGGCACTTCGAGCGGCTGGTCGACTACGACTTCACCGCCGGCATGGAGGACGAGCTCGACCGCATCGCCAACGGCGACGAGCAGCGCGCGCAGTGGCTGTCGAAGTTCTACTTCGGCGGCGACATGGGCGTCGACGGCTCGATCGGCCGGCTGGGCGGGCTGAAGAAGCTGGTCGAAGGCAGCGTCGAGGACATCGACGCGCGGGAGATCAACTCGATCCCGCTGTTCAGCGACGAGAACGGGCACACCGTCGTGGTCCGCGTCGGCCGCTACGGGCCGTACCTGGAGCGCGAGGTCGACGGGAACTCGCAGCGTGCGAACCTGCCGGAGGACCTGCCGCCGGACGAGCTCACGCAGGAGATCGCGGAGAAGCTGTTCGCGACCCCGCAGGAGGGCCGCACGCTGGGCACCGACCCGGTGAGCGGGCACGAGATCGTGGCGAAGGAAGGCCGCTTCGGGCCGTACGTGACCGAGGTGCTGCCGGAGATCGAGATTCCCGAGGACGCGACGGCGGCGCAGAAGAAGGCCGCGAAGGCCAAGGCGCCGAAGCCGCGCACGGGCTCGCTGTTCAAGTCGATGGACATCGAGAACATCACGCTGGACGACGCGCTGAAGCTGCTCTCGCTGCCGCGCGTGGTCGGCAAGGACCCGGAGTCCGGCGACGAGATCACGGCGCAGAACGGGCGCTACGGGCCGTACCTGAAGAAGGGCACAGACTCGAGGTCGCTCTCGACCGAGGACCAGCTGTTCTCGATCACCCTCGAAGAAGCGCTGAAGATCTACGCGGAGCCGAAGCAGCGGGGCCGGTCCGCGACGGCGAAGCCGCCGCTCAAGGAACTCGGCGAGGACCCGGTGTCGAAGAAGCCGATGGTGGTCAAGGACGGCCGGTTCGGCCCGTACGTCACCGACGGCGAGTACAACGCGACGCTGCGGAAGGGCGACGAGATCGAGTCGCTGACCGCGGAACGGGCGTCCGAGCTGCTGGCGGAGAAGCGGGCCAAGGGGCCGGCGCCGAAGCGGAAGGCGCCGGCGCGCAAGCCGGCTTCCACGACGGCGAAGACGGTCAAGGCGGGTACGACCAAGAAGGCGGCGGCCGCGAAGCCTGCCGCGGCCAAGCGGTCGAGCTCGACCGCCACGAAGGCCAAGTAAGACCGGCTCGAAGGCCTCCCCGCCGACCTGGCGGGGAGGCCTTCGACGTCACACCTTCGGGTGACACCTCGAACGGATGTTCGGGAAATTGTCGGTGGTGCCGGGTTCCATGAACGCGTGACCACAACACCACGCACCGTGCACACGGTGACCACCAAGATCCTGAAGCCGGTTCGGGCGGCGGCCGCCGGCAGTGCCACCGCCCTGGACCTGATGGAATCGCTGCCCGGCTTTCCGGGGAGTGGCGGCGTCTGCGGCGTGGCCGTCGCGCTGGCCGGCGAGGCGTGGACCTCGGCGTTCTTCGACGACCGGAGCACGTTCGGGATCGCCGGCGACGGCGTGCGGCTGTCCGGGCCTTCGCCGGGCAGTGTCGCGGAACTGCTTCGGCTGGCGTTGGCGCGCCTGCCTGCGGTTGCGCCGGCGGCGGGCGAGGGGCTGTACCTCGACGCCGACGAGCGTGGCGTGCTCGAGCCAGGGCAGGAGTGCCTTGTCCTGGACCTGATGGACGATCTGCGGCGGACCCGGCGTGGCACCGTCCAGCTCGACGTCGTCCACGACGGCGAGCTGTCGCGCTGGGAGATGCTCGCGTTCGTCGACGACGACCGTGGCCGGCACCTGGCGGTGCTGAGCAGACCCCGGGGCGGCCACCGCCGGTTCTGGTGGCTGCCCGGGACCGTGGAGCGCCTCGCGGAGTTCGTCGAGGGGCGGGTGCCGGACGATGCCTGAGCCGTTGGCCGACCGCTCGCCGTACGATCTCACCCGCTCGAACACCTGTGCGAGAAATTGTCGGTGCCAGGGTGTTCAATCGAAGGGTGAGCAACGCAGTCGCCGTCTTCGACGTCATCGACGAAGTCATCGCCCCGCTGTCGGCCGAGGTGCCGGAGCGGCCCTCGGTGATGGAGTTCTACGACCCCGAGTTCGAGATCCCGCCGGTGCTGGCGGACACCGGACCGCTGCCGGGCCGTCGCTCCTCGCCCGCGTCGAGCCTCGCGGACGAGGTGGAGCAGTACACGCGGTTCGTCGCCGGGATGGCCGCGATCGGCCTCGCGCCGGGTGGCGAGGTCACCGCGGAAGCCGTCGGCCTGTACCGGGCGCTGCGCGGTGGCTTCATCCGCGGCGTGGTCACCGGCGTCTTCCCGGCCCGGGCCAAGCCGTGGGAGGTGCGGTTCTTCGGCGACGAGGATTACACCACGGTGCTGCACAAGCTGGGCAACCACGCACGGCTGCGATCGGGCTTCCTCAGCGAGCTGCCGGGCTGGGTGTTCGACGGGCTGCCCGACCGGCCGCCGGGGCCGGGGGAGCACCTGCGCATCGAGACCGACGAGCGCGGGCTGATCCCGCACCGGTGCGAGCGGGCGGTCGAGCTGATCCGGGCGTGCGCGGCCCGGCCGCGGCTGGGCACGGTGCTGGTCGACCTCGCGGTGCGCAACGCGATCCTGGCCGAGTACCCGCACGGCGCGTTCGGGCTGGTGGACAACGACCTCGGCCGGTACCAGTTCAGCGCCGCGGTGGCCCGCAACGGGCGCTGGACGGTCACCTGGGGTCCGGCGTCGCGGAGCACGGCCGAGCAGTGGATCGTCGAGGCGGTGCAGAGCCATGCCTGAGCAGGCGCCGGTGCGGACGACGGCCGGGGAAGGGGTGGATCGGGTGGTCGCGGCGGCCTCGAAGGACCTGACCGTGCGGGAAGCGATCCTCGCCGCCGCCGAGCTCAACAGCGGCGTCCCGGAGCCGCGGGAGGCGGCCGGGTCGCCGTCGGTTCCGGAGGAGAGGCGGCGGCATGGCTGAACGCACGGCGGCGCGAGAGTTGCTCGAGCTGGCTGCCGGCCCGGTGCTGGCGGCGATGCCGGACCGCGAGCCGGTCGACCGGCTGTACAACCCGGACGTCAGCGACGACGACATCCTGGTGCATGGCCCGGTGTCGGACGACCCGGCGGACCTGGTGGCCGAGGTCGAGCGGCACGTGGCGTGGGCCGCCTGGATCGACGGAACACCGTTCGGCGAGAAGGGCGAGCTGAACGAGGTCGGCTTCGAGGTGGTGTCGCTGATGCTGCGCGGTTCGGTCCGGGCGGCACTGTGCGGCGTGTTCGACGAAGGGCCGGAAACAGCGGACATCCGCTGCTACGCCGACGGCGAGCGGGCGTTCATGATGGGCTCGCTGCCCGGCCGCACGGCGATCCACCTGGCCGACTTCGAGGAGCTGCCGGAGATGCTGGTGGCGGAGCTGCCGGAGGTCCCGTTCGGCGCTTCGGCGCGGGCGATCTGGGTCTCGGTCGACGACGACGGCCTGGTCCACGACGGCCAGGACGACGACGTCGGAGCGATGCGAGAGCTCCTGCGCCGCCCGCGGTCCGGAACTGCGGTCCTGGACATGCTGGCCTTCGGCGGCCTGTGCGCGGAGTTCCCGGACCACGGCTTCGTCCTGGTCGACACGGACCTGGGCCGCTTCGCGCTGGCGGCCTTGGACCGGGGAGACGGCCGCCGGCAGCTGGTCTTGAGTCCCTTCAGCCGCGGCATGCTCCGCGACTGGTGCCGCAAGATGATCGACCTCGGACAGGAGGAGATGCCCTGAGCGGAAGCCCGGCGCCGTGCCGCCCGCCCCTTCGTACGCCGAGGTCCCGGCGGCGAACTGGCCACCCGCAGGCCGGCTCGTGGCCACCCGGGCCGCGCCCTCGGTGTGAGCGGACTCACTACGATCTGTCACCACTGGCGGTCGACCCGGCCCTCGGCGGACTGGACACTGCAGGGGGTTCGGGTGCGCGCTTGCGCTCCGTGACCGACCATCCATTGGAGACAGAGCCATTGGGCGGATGCGTTATCCGCCGGCGTCGCTACCCTGGAAAGGCGAGGACATTCAGTAGTGAGGTGGTCACCATGAGCGCGAACGGTGAGGCTCCCTTCTTCAATGCCCCCGAGCTCACTCAGCGCGACGGCACACTGTCCGAGGCCCCCGGCGAGATGTTCGCGGATCCGGTCTCCGGGCTGGTCACCGCGGCGCCCGAGCCACGCACCGCGATTCCGAATGGCCACGAGCCCGCCGCCATCCCGGTGGCCGGGCCGGTGCAGCCCGACGAAGAAGTCGTGCGCCGGATGGTCGAGGAGACGCTCCGCGAGGAGAAGGAGGCCGGCGTGAAGGCGCCGGACGCCATCCCTCCGGCGGGCACCTTGGGCGCGGACCAGCCGCTGGGCTTGCTTCCCCGGCAGCGGAACCGGCGGCGCACCTGGCCGACCCGGCCGCCGCAGCTGATGCGGCCCGTCCGGCAGGATCCGCTCGCCGAGGACGACGTCGACGACGTGGATTTCGTGCCCGTCAAACGGCGCAAGCTGCCACGGATGCCGTCGGTGTCGATGCCGGCGTTCAACCGGCCGTCGTCGAGCGCGGCGGGAGTCATGCTGGCCGTCATCCTGCTGATCGTGTTCGGTTTCGTCGCCATCGAGATGGTGTCGAGCCTGGTCAGCAGCGTGACCGGACTGTTCGACTAGCGTCCCTTCGCCGGTCACCGCCTGCCCCGCACCACGGGGCCGTCCCGCGCGCCAGACGCCGATCGGGCTACCCTGACTTCACGGTCGGGTCCTCACGAGGGCGTCCGGCACCGCGGTGATGAGTGGGGTGGGCGTATCAGCGAGGGCGTGCGATCGGTACCCGGGGCCGGTCCGGGTGCGTCGTCGGGCGCCGAGGCGTCCACGATCAACCGGGTCCGGCGGGTACTGGCGATCAAACCTTTCCGGCGGCTCTGGGGCGTCACGTACCTGTGCAGTGTGGCCGACTGGCTGAACATCCTGGCCCTCACCGGCCTGGCCACGAAGCTGACGGACAACTACTTCGCGCAGAACTTCGCCTTCGTCGGCGTGGTCCTGACCGGCCTGGCACCGGGGCTGCTGTTCGCCCCGGTCGGCGGGCTGCTCGCGGACCGGTTCGACCGCCGCAAGGTGATGGTCGTCGCCGACCTGCTGCGGTGCGGGTTCCTGTTGTCCATCGCGATCGTCAGCGCGCCCTGGTGGCTGCTCGCCGGCAACTTCCTCGTCGGCTGCGCGTCGAGCATGTGGATCCCCTCGAAAGAGGCCGCGGTCCCCAACCTGCTCCGCCGTCCCGACCAGGTCGAGACGGCCAACCAGCTCGGCATGGTGATGACCTACGGCCTCGCCGTCATCACCGCGGCCGGCGCGAACGCGGTCATCACCGGCGTTAACACGACGTTCCACCTGTTCCCCGGCGACCCGAGTCTCAACATCGCGAAGCTGGTCGTGGTCATCACCGGCCTGCTCTACCTGGCCAGTGCGATCCTGATCGCCACGCGGATCCCCGAGCTGTCGCTGCGCAACGTCCACGCGACGCCGGAGCAGAAGGTCAAGCTGGCCGACGAAGAGAAGCTCGGCATCGGCGCGATGATCGCCGACGGCTTCCGGTTCATTCGCAGCACACCCCTCGTGCGCGGGCTGCTGGTGGGCGCGTTCGGCGCGTTCGTCGCCGGCGGCGCCGTGATCGGCTCGGCCAAGCCGTACTCCTCGAGCCTGCTGGCCGGTGACTCGGCGTTCAGCCTGCTCGTCCTCGCCGTCTTCCTCGGCCTCGCCACCGGCATGGTCTTCGCGCCCAAGCTCGCCCGCCGGCTCCCGCACGACCGGCTGTTCGGCCTCTCGATCATCGCGGCCGCGATCTCGCTCGGTTTCGTGGCACTGTCCCCGCACCTGACCGTCTCGCTGATCGCCGTGGTGCTGGTCGGCGTCTGCGCCGGCACCGCGTTCCTCACCGGCGTGACGATCATCGGTTCGCGCGTCGAGGACGCCATCCGCGGCCGGATCAACGCGATCTACCAGCTGATGATGAAGCTGGTGCTGTTCGGCACCACGGTCACCGTGCCGCTGCTCGTCGGCGCGGTGCACCGGCACACGGTCACCGTCTGGGGCAGCCCGCTCACCATCGACGGCACGCGCCCGGTGATGCTCGGCGGCGCCGCGATCGCGCTGGTCGCCGGCCTCTTCGCCTACCGGCAGATGGACGACAAGCGCACCGAGCCGATCCTCGCCGACCTGCGCAACGCGCTGCGCCGCACGCCGCGGCGCGTCAACGGCTACCTCATCGCCGTCGAGGGCACCACCGCGATCAACACCGCCATCCAGGCCGTCAACCTCGCTGACTGGATGCGTGGCGGCACCCGGCCGGTCGTCGTCGCCGCGGACCCCGCGCTGGACGACCAGCGGCTCGCCGCCCTCGTTTCCGGCGCCTCGCTCACCGGCGCGCGGGCCCAGGCGCTGGCCGCCGCCGCGGTGCGGGCCGACATCGTGGAGCGGCACGTCCAGCCGGCGCTCGACGCCGGTTCGGTGGTCGTGATGGAGCGGTTCGTCGACTCGCCGCTGGCGCACCTGTCCGCCGTCGCCGGCTTGGACAGCGACGAGCTCGAAGGCCTCGCCGACTGGGCGACCGGCCGCCTGCGCCCGGACATGACGATCCTGCTGGACGCTGCCCCGAACGGCGCACCGCGCGACAAGTCGGCCACGATGAACGACCAGTGGCGCGTGCAGCACCTGCTCACCGAGATGGCCGCGGCGGACCCGGAACGGTACGTCGTGGTCGACGCCGACGGCACGGACGTCGAGGTCGCCGAGCGCATCCGCACCGCGCTGCGCGCCGTGTTCGTCGGCCGGCTGGCCGCGCTGGCGCCGACGACGGAGAAGCCGGTGACCCTCCCCCTCGAAACGCTGCCCATCGAGACCCCGGAAGAGCCTCGCGTGGAGGCGAAGTGACGACGACCGAACGCATCGGCGTCTGGAACCAGCTGGTCGGCCAGGAACCCGCGGTCGAGACGCTGAGCGCGGCCGCGTCGGCGGCCGCCAAGATCGTCGCGGGCGAGCCCGCACCGCCCGGCGCGATGACGCACGCCTGGCTGCTCACCGGCCCGCCCGGCTCCGGCCGCTCGGTGGCCGCCCGGACGTTCGCCGCGGCCCTGCAGTGCAGCACCGGCACCGGCTGCGACGCCTGCCCCGGCTGCCACACGACGATGGCGGGCACGCACGCCGACGTCCGGCTCGTGGTGCCGGAAGGCCTGTCGATCTCGGTCGCCGAGATGCGCGCGCTGGTGCAGGCCGCCGCGCGGCGCCCGACGACCGGCAAGTGGCAGGTCGTGATCATCGAGGACGCGGACAGGCTCACCGAAGGCGCGTCGAACGCCCTGCTGAAGGCCGTCGAGGAGCCGCCGGATCGCACGGTCTTCCTGCTGTGCGCGCCGTCGGACCACCCCGACGACGTCTCGGTGACGATCCGCTCGCGCTGCCGCCTGGTGACGCTCCGGACGCCGCCGCCGGAGGCGATCGCCGACGTGCTGGTGCGCCGCGACCACGTCGACGCCGAACGCGCGCAGTGGGCCGCTTCCGTGTGCGGCGGCCACGTCGGCCGCGCGCGCCGGCTCGCCACCGACGAGGCCGCGCGGCAGCGCCGGGCCACCGTGCTGCGGATCCCGCTCGGCCTTCGCCGGGCCAGTGACGTCTTCACGTGCGCCGACCAGCTGATCAGCGCGGCCGAGGCCGACGCGGGCGAGGCGAGCAAGTCCCGCGACGAGGACGAGCGCAACGAGCTGCGGACCGCGATGGGCGGCGACGGCATCGGCAAGGGCGTCGCCGGCGCGAAGCGGGCCGCCGAAGCCGCGGTCAAGCAGCTCGAGAAGAAGCAGAAGTCCCGGGCGACCCGCACCCAGCGCGACACGCTCGACCTGGCGCTGGTCGACCTCGTCGGCTTCTACCGCGACGTCCTGGTGGTGGGGAGCCGCTCCGGCGCGACGCTCAACCACCCGGACCACGCCGACCAGATCCGCGAAGCAGCCTCGGCGTGGACGCCCGAATCGACGCTTCGCCGCCTCGAAGCGGTGCTGGAATGCCGCGAGGCGATCGACCTGAACGTGAAGCCGCGCATCGCCGTCGAGGCGATGGTCACGACGCTTCGCCAAGGCTGAAACGCCCCTGAACGCAAAGGAACCCGCCAGGCGCACCTGGCGGGTTCCTTCACACCCCTCGGGTCACTCGCGCGGACGGGGTGACGGCTTGAACGGCTTTTCCTCGACGGCCACGGCCGGCGGGCGCCGCCGTCCGGCCGGCATCGCGGCCACCATGACCACGCCGAGCAGCAGCATCGCGGTGCCGGTCCAGAACAACGGCACCGTGTCGTACGCGCCACCGGTGTAGGCCAGGTTCTTCACCGGCCCCTTCGGCGCCTCGCCGCCCGCCGGCGGCGGCGTCGACGTGGTCCCGCAGACGACACCGCCGGTCGGCGCGTACGCGCGGGCGACCTGCTCGCCGAGCGACAGCTGGGCCAGCGACGAGGGCAGGTTCTTCGCCTGGTCGTCCGGCAGGAGGCTCTTGAGCTTGGTCGTCGGCAGCAGCTGCAGGTCGAACATCCGCGCCGACGCGCCCAGCTGGAAGCCCGCGAACGGCGTGGTCATGTTCGCCGACTTCTGGTCGAGCCCGGCGATGCTCAGCCGCAGCACCCCGAGGTCGAGCACGGTGCCCGCGGTGGTCCCGACCTGCTGCACCGGACCATCGAGCGGCGCCAGGAGACCGCCGACCACCGGCAGGTCCTTCAGCTTGCCGAACTGGTCGCTCAGCGGCTTCAGCGGCAGCCCGATCGGAACGTCCTTCGTCGGGTGCGCCGCGTCGAGCGTGTACAGCACCTTCCCGCCGGCCTCGATGCTCAGCACCGGCGCGGTGTACTCGACCTTGGACGTCTTCGCGTCGCCGGTCGAGGTCACCTTGAGCGTCGGCTGGCTGACCACCTTGACGCTCAACGCCAGCGGCGTGCCCTTGAGGATCTCGATGTCCGCGGCCTGCAGCGTCGACGTCGACTGCACGGCCTTGTGGTCCGACCCCGGGATGTCGACCAGCTTCACCTGCGACCGCGACGACAGCGTGTTCGGCAGGCTCAGCAGCGAGCCGGTGCCGTCGGCGGCGGTCTGGCCGCCGCCCTGCAGCAGGCCGCCGAGGCTCTGCAGCCCCTTGGTCAGGTCGAACCCGCTCGCCAGCGAGTTCGGGTCGAGCTTCGGCTTCAGCGCGTCCAGGCCCAGGTTCGGCATCGACGGCACGACGTTCAGCAGCGACAGGCTGGCCACGGACGTGCTGGCGTCGGCGATGGTGTCGACGCACGGGCCGAGCGTCTGGCTCCACCGCGCGTGCGCGCTCCCGTTGAGCAGACCCACGTTGAGCAGCGGATTCGACGGCGCGTTGAGGCCCCCGCTGATCGGCTGCGGGTTGTCCGGCAACGCGGTCTGCACAACGCTGCCCGGCGTCTGCGGCGCGTTCCCGCCGACCGACAGCCCGAACGGCGACGCCTGCGCGATCGCCTTTTCGTAGCTGAGGTAGGCGTCCGAGTTCGCGGACGCGCTCGACAGTCCCATCCCGGCCTCGAGAGCCGACTGCTTCGGCAGCGTCTGCCCGAACCCCGGAAGGATGGTGCTCGTCGGCACGGCGTTGGGCAGCAGCCGGATGATCCCGAGCGCGGTCCCGGCATCCCCGACGGCCTGCCCCAGCGGCTGCGGCCCGATCGGCGCGGAGATGGGCGCCTGCCCCGGATTCGCCGGCTGCGGAATCGGCGTAGTCGGATAGGTCGAGTCGGCAGTCGCCGGCGCCGCGCTGAGCAGGAGCAACGCAGCAGCCGCCGGCAGGGCCGCCGAGCGGGGCAGTCTTCGCCGCATGTGCCAGAGCCTCCAGAGTGGGTCGGCCGGGAAGTGAGACCGGCGTCATAGGGCCCTAACGACGATCCCCCGGGAAAGTAACGCGCACAGCTTCCGCTACACTTGTCATCGTCGCCAGCGCAAGCAGTCGACATGCCGCCTTAGCTCAGTCGGCCAGAGCGATTCACTCGTAATGAATAGGTCAGGGGTTCGATTCCCCTAGGCGGCTCCGCAGGTCAGGCCCCATCCGAGACACCTCGGATGGGGCCTGCGTCGTCTGCTGGGTGACAAAGTGAGTGACATAGGCGCCTGGCCGGGGCGGAGAGGGTCCACAGGTCCACCCCGTAGCGGGAAGGCAGTCTGTCGCGACCGCGCTGAGGCCCTGCCTCCGCCGCGCCAGCGGGCACCAACTTCGAGGGTGCGGTCCGTCTGAGATGAGCCCAAAGGCGCCGAAACCGATCCATACAGACGCCGTCCGCTCGACAAGGTCGCTCAGGAGCTCCGCGACGCTGAAGCCGCCGGACTCATCCAGGCCGACCTCGTCCAAGGCAATCCAGTGTCTCCGCAGCGTGGTGAGCAAGTATCTCAGTGGCGCTCAGCTGCCAGCTTCTTCCGTGGCGGGCCGGGCAGACTCCCCACGAGCGGGCCGGCGGGGTGGTGGTCAGTTTGCCGAGACAACAAGCCGAGCCCGTCAGGGTCGTCTGCAATCCAGGCGTCTCCGCAACTCGCGTGTTCAGACGTTCCTTACTTGTTCAAGGCGGCCCCTCCGGGGCCGCTGAGCACTGTGTTTGACCCGCGGGCAAGCCCCGCCGGGGCATGCGGGCTGGCGCCCGGTCCCCGGCGGTCGCCCACGGAAAAGTAGCCCAGTGACCACCTGCCGACGGGACCGCCAGACCGTAGAAGAGATGTCCTCGCCGGACTGGCAGGTCTCTGAGATGGCCGGCTCGGAAGCTCCCCAAGGGCTACCATGTCCCGTCAAGGGGTGACATCCTGGGCAAGTTCGCCTGGGTGCCGTGTGCCCCCTTGACGGGACATGATCGGGCTTCGCCAGGTCGACGAGACGCCCGAGAGGCCACCCACATGTGGGGATGGCGTGTTACTGCGCTATGCGCTGAACAGCCAGTTCCCCAAGCCGCCGTCAGCAGCTCGCATGGTCTGCTCAGTCGTGCAGGGGTACGCCTCCCCACACGAACACTTCGTCCCTTCGAGCGAGACAACGTGTAGGCCTCTTACGGCCTTCAGCATGTTTCGGTGCCGGTCCCGTGTCTGGAGAGCGGCAGCTACCTGCTCTTTAGCAGTTTGAAGCTCGTCCTTCAGCTTCTTGTTCTGCCGCTCCATGTCGTGAGCCTTCGCCTCCACCTGGTCGATCCAGGTGCGAAGACGTGGCTCGTGCGAGGCCAGTCGTTCAATCTCAAGCTTCGAGTCGTCGGTGCGCTGGTGAGCGCCGCATGGGTTGCATTTGACTCGTCGATGCGGGTTCGTTCGCGGAGTCCTGTAGCTGAACCTCAGGCCGCAACAAGTGCATCGAGCTGGTACGTCGATGAGGTCTTCGCCGGACTCTCCGACGCCGTAAGGGTTCAATCTTGCCTTCGCTAACTCACCGGGTAGCTCGGTGATCAATCACTGCGACCTCGGACACCAAGATCATGGATGACCTTGATGTCATCCATGGCCGCCTGTACGGTCGCAGAGCACGCCAATGCACTGGACCCGGCCGAGGTGTCGACCCCGGTCGGGGCCTTTCCACTTCGCTGTCAGAGAGTGTAAGTGGCAGGACCGACAAGAAACCGCCTTTCCGCTACATGTGGTGTCGTGTCGGCGTGTGCGCCACTAGAAGTAGCGGAGTCGTAGCTCACGGCTGCGCTGGCGGACGAAGGGGCGCGTATCCGAGGCCGTGATGACCACCAGGTGACCTGGTGAATTCGCTACTTAGAGGCACCGGAGACCAAGATCAAGCTAGGTATCTCCTGGGGAAAGGTAGAAGCCATCCTGTGCAGCACCTTGATTTCCTCAGCTGTCTTATCAAGCTGAAATTGAGCGTAATTCTGATGCACTAGCTTGTTTCGCAAGGCGCCGATTTCTAGAAATGCCTCAACTGCGGCACTGAAATTCGTGTCGAGCTTCATTCTTTCTAAAAAACGCGCCTTGCAGTCGTCGCCAAAATAACTGAAAAATTGATTTGACTTGCGATTCTCCCAATCGAAAAGCGAATGGAATTGCCGCTTAAGTGAACGTCTCTCAACGAAAATACCAAGTTCAGGTGCATCTTCTCGGTGGAATAGGCCTGCTATCACCTCGGTGGTTGCAACCTCCAAGTAGCTGGCTGACGCTAGAAGCAAGACTTTCGGGTACGTCTGCTCCATCGCATTCAGCCCTGAAGGATCTTGCGACAGTGGGCCGTCCCGCAGTGCGCGGTAATCGTCAAATAGGGTGTCGAACACGTCTGCCGGCATCGCGCACTTACTCCTACCTGGAAGTCAGAGCCTTCTCGGCGAGTTGTATGCGGCGGCTAACGTTCACGGTCTTAGTTGAGCCCTCTTGCAGGGTATCTGCGAACGGCTGACCGTCCTTGACCGATAGGACGGCCTTTGCGAGCTTATCCGGTGTTGCAGTCTTTTCTTGCCGAACCCAGGCGCTGAAGAACCCTTCGAACAGTACGCCGCTGAACTTGCCTGAGCGCTTGAATGTATCTTCCGGTAGGCGGGAGGTGATCTCCAAAAACTCCTTGAAGTCGGCGCTGGCCTCCTCGGCCTGGCCGGGGCTGAATAGTTGTGCTTCAAGGCAGAACCGATTAACAAAGGACACCATGCTGCCCGAGTACTTTTCGAGATTGCGTGCCAAGGCTAGTGACCGCAGGATGATCTCAGAGTCGCGCATGCGTGAGTCTGGATCAGGTAGGCCAAGTAGGCGACGCCAGTTTCCATCTTCGTTCAACCTTAGAATGCTTGAGATGAGGTCTGAGTGGTATAGGCTAGCGCGAATTTCCTGCTGCGAAAGGTTGATTCCACCGGTGTTAAGTCGACTGAAAATCTCAAAGACAGCGCTACTGTCCTCGGGATTCGTCTGCTTGACCACTACGTTCCGAATCGTGCGCAAGTCAAGTGTTGGCTTGTAATCTTCAAGTGTATTGTATTTTTTCCCGTTGAACCGATTGGCTTTCCCTGTGGGCGACTTTGCAAGGCGCAACTTGAAATCTTCGAAGAGATTGTCGTCCTGTAGCGCATCCTCATTAATTCTCTTCCCTTCGCTTAGTAATGACCGAACTGCGCTGCGGCTGGTGGCTCGCGGGAAGCGTCCCTTTGAGAAGAAGAAAATGCTCAGCAGGCGCTGCTGTCCGTCGATTACAAGGAATGAGTTTCGTTTTTCTTCATACAAGAAGACTTGTGGAACAGGTAGACCCAAAAGCAGGGACTCAATTAGCTTGGATGCGCGCTTTATGTCCCATACGTAGTTGCGCTGGAACGGCGGAATTTTTACGGCACCGCTCTCGATAAAATTCACGATGGTGGCGACATTCCAGTCGTTGGGAGACGAAACAATGTCGTACTCGTCAACTTCGATATCGTCCTGCTCCTGCGACGCTTCGTCGAGCCAGCTGGCGCGTTGTTCGGCAGCCTCGGCGTCCCCATCTACGCTGACAGGTACTTCGTCTTCGGTGTCTGTCGGCATCCGTGCTCTACTTTCAGCTTGTCTGTGTGATTGACCGCAAAACTACCTGAAGCACTCGCCTCCGCGGTCACCTTGATCGTTTACGGATAGCGATCGTATCAACTTGGTCGCTATGCCGGCTCGATATCACTGCGCCTGTCGTCACGACGCGGCGTCTGCCCCCTGCAGGGCGCTCGTATAGTGAGCTGAGCTGCAGGTGTCTGCCGTCCTCGTGAAGCGTCGCCCGCTCGCCGAGGGTGGAAGATCATCCGGCCGGTCTACACCCGAAATTCACCGATCGTCGACGGCGGATCTTGGAAAGTGAGGGACGGTTGCGGTTGCAAAGCATGCAGGTAACGGTCAAGTTTGGCAGATATCGGTGATCGACGAACGTGCTGGACGGCTGAACCGTAGGTTCTAGATTCAAGGCGGCCCCGCCGAGACCGCAGGAGCCCCGTGTTCAACCGTCGGGCAAGCCCCCGCCGGGGGGGCGCGCGAGGCGCGCTTGCTGGTCTGCGTGACGCCGTACTCTCGGCGGAGAACCCTGCCGATCACGACCGAGTAGCCCTCGCGGCAGAATGCCTCGCCCATGTACTCCCAGACCGGCAGGGGCGCTGGGGGCTGCTCGAAGGCGAACGACTTGGTCCCGTCTTGAGTCGTACAACGAGCCAGGCCCCACCGGCGGCGCGGGTGGGGCTCGGCTTGTCGAGTGGTGGTTAAGACGCTTGATCGGTGGACAGAGGAAGTCCCGCAGGTTCGTCCTTCGCGGGGAAGAGCCGGTCCATTGCGGTCGCGCCGGACTCCACCACCGGCCGGATCTGCTTCCGGTAGACCAGTTCCGTCACGGTGGTATTGCTGTGCCCGACCAGCCGCGAGATCTCCTCGATCGGCATCCCGCCGTCCGAGAGGATCGAGACGAAACTGTGCCGCAGCTCCCGGGGCGTCCACTCCGCCGGGTTGAGGCCGGCCGCCTTGATCACCCGCCGGAAGTCCCGCCGAACGTTGTTGACGTCCCGCTCAGTGCCGACGTTGGTTGCGAACACGATCCCGTGTTCGCGCCAGTCGTCGCCCGCGACTGCTTTTGCGGCCTGCTGTGCTACCTGGTGAGCCTCCAGTGCCTTCACTGCCCGCTCGGGCAGCGCCAGCGTCCGGCGGGATTTCCGCGTCTTGGTCTCGCCGCGGGCGCGGACCGAACGCCACACCTTGACGTTCGGCGGGATCGCCGGCGACGCCGTCGGCTTGCCCACAAGGTCGACGTGATCCCATGTCAGGGGGCGCATCTCCTCAGTCCGCGCGCCGGTCAACAGGGACACCACGATGTAGGCACGCATCGGCGACGACTCCGCCGCGGTGAGCACCGCTTCGGCCTGCGCGAGGGTGAGCGCCTTCGACGGCCGCCCGGCCCCCTTCCCGGCTGGCAGTTCCTCGCACAGCAGGACCACGTTGTACCGAACCCGCTTGCGCACCTGTGCGCGGTTGATCGCCCGGCGCAGGATCGAGCGGAGGTTGCGCAGCGTCGAGGTCACCAGCACTTCGGCTTTTTCCGCCAGCCAGTCCTCGACGTCGTCGACTTCGAGCTTCACCAGCGGTCGTGCGCCGATTGCCGGCACGATGTGGTTGTTGACCAGGGAACGCACGGTCTTGACGGTGTTGGGGTCTCGCTCTCCGCGCTCGTAGCTCACCAGCCAGTCATTCATCGCCTGCTCGACCGTGTAAGCGGTCGACGCTTCAACGGCGCCCTCTTCGAGGTTACGAACCAGCTCCTTGAGCTTGTTCTTGGCCTCGGTTTTGGTCTTGCCGCTGGCCTTGCGGACGATGCGCTTTCCGTTCGGCCGCCATCCGACCGTCAGCTCCGCGATCCATCGCTGGCGCGCTTCGGACCAGTAGAGGCCGCCGTCTCCGTGGCTACGCGTTTTCGGCATAGCTGACCCCCGCTTCCTTCATCAGCAACTCGACGTACTGCTGGATGGCGACAGCCGGCACCAGCCGGGCTCGTCCCTGCTTGACCGAGCGCAAGCGCCCCGAGCGCAACTGCTCGTAGATGACCGAGCGGCTCATCGAGAGCAGGCGCATGGCTTCGGTGATCCGGTAGAGATGCCGTTCAGGCGCGGCAACCGGCATGGGTACGGCGTTCATCGATCCCCCTCGGTGTCGTGGTCGGGCTTGGTGGCCGCGACGTCCGCGACCTCCGCGACCGGGCTGGTCAGCAGGGGTGTCAGCGGTTGTTGGGTGCGGCGACCGTCCGCGACCCGGGTTGCGGAGGTCGCGGCCGAGGCCGGTGTCTCCGGGGCGCCGGATGTGGCGGTGACCTGCAGGGGCGCGTTGGTCGCGGAGGTCGCCCCCGTTTCGAGCGGCGGGAGGTAGCGGCTCCAGGCGTCGGCGAGTCCGCCGTCGCCGTCGATGCGGTAGCCCTTGAGGGTCTTGCCGCTGATCTTGAGGTCTTTCGGCCGGACCAGGTACCGGTCGAGTTCCTTCGCGAGACGGCGGCTGTCGAGCGGCTTGCCCTGGACGTCGGTCCAGGGGCCGTCTTCGATGGCGTGCAGTTCGCGGATCAGCTCGGCGGTAACCATGCGGTCGGTGTTCTCCGCGGCGAAGATCTGCCGGATGTCCGCCAGCAGCCGCACGCCGATCGAGGCCGGTTGCGCGGTGGCTTCGAGCACGAAGTGACGGCAGGCCCGTCGCGCGGTCTCCGGCCAGTGCCCGCCGGCCGCGTCGGCGATCGCCAGCAGCGGCCGCCAGATCTCCGCGGCCCGGTCACGGACGCCGTCCGGGCGTTCCGGCCGGGCGCGGCTCACCTCGTCGCCGACGCGACCAACCCACTCCGCCAGGTCGGCGCGCACCGGTGCTGACTCGCGTTCGACGTCCTCTTCGATGAACTCCTCGACGACTTCGTCGAACCGGCGCTTGCGCATGTGCACGGTGATCGCCCGGGTCGTGATCGTGTCGGGCATGCCGCCGGCGATCCCGGCGAGCGCAACCGGCGCGTAGACCGGGAACCGGGTCACGTTCATGCTCTTGGCGTCACCGACGCACCGCGTCACCGTCGCCGACCGCTTGTAGCCCGCGTTGAGCAGGGCGCGGAGGTCCTCGTTGTTGCCTCCCGTCTTGGGGTTGAAGACCGCGTCGATCTCGTCGAACAGCAGCGTCATCGGCCCGTCGGCGAGCATCCGGAAGATCGCGGCTGGCGTGATGCTGATCGTCATCTCCGGCTTGGCCACGAGGTACTGCGCGACCTCCAGCACGCGCGTCTTGCCGCTCCCCGGCTCGGCCGAGTCGAGGATCAGCCTCGGCGTGACGTAGAGCCGTTCGGCGACGTGGGTGTGGGCGTACCAGAGCGCCAGCGTCGGCGCGGCGTGCTCGTTGGCGAAGGCGGAGAAGCGCGACACGAATGTCACGACCGCGTCGAGGACCTCGTGACCCGGCTTAGCGAAGGCACCGGCCGGCGGCGGGCCGAGCCACGTCAGCGGGTTGACCGGCTGGGCGCCGTCGTCCTCGGCCGGCGTGGCCGCGGTGTGGCGGCCGCGCCAGACGCGCTGGCAGTTCTCCGAGCAGAAGTCGCCGGACGGTGAGTCGCCGCGCGGCCGGGCGCACTGCTGGCAGCGGGTCGCTGGCTCGTCGGAGATGACGAAGTCGATCACGGACAAGGTGTCGTCGAATCCGGACATCAGGCGGCCACCTCCAGGCGTGCGGTCGGTTCGTCGTCGCCTCCGGCTTCGCGGTAGCGCCGCCACAGGTCGTCAAGGCGCTCGGTGTCGTCGAGCTGGTGGCGGAGGATGTCCGTTGGTGAGTCGTCTTCGACGGCCTGCACCAGGCGGGCCGCGTGCTCCCGGACGGCGCGGCGGTAGGCGTTCTTCAGCACGACGGCTTTCAGCCAGGCGCCGTAGTACGGAGGCGGCAGGATCGGGCCGTCGGTGTAGGTCTCGACGATCCAGAGGCCGAGACTGTGCAGGCGGTCCACGCCGCCGGACCGCGGTTCGGTCACCGTCCTCTCACGGGCGTGGTCCAGCACGGCCATCGGGGTCGGTGCGTGGCCTGCGCCGGTCAGCTCGATGACCAAATGGAGAACGCGGGCGGCGATCGGCGAGCCGAAGTCGTCGGCGCGCATGCCTGCGAGCAGTCGACGGGCCCCGGTCAGCCGGACCTGCATCACGCAGCCCAGGAACTGACGCTCGGGATCGAGCAACGTGGTCTTCATGGGGTGGCCTTTCGATTGAGCTGCAAGTCAGCGGCTGTTGTCGCGGCGGTCGCGGTCGCGGAGATCGCGGTACGACCGGCGAGCGCGAAGGCAGGAGTTGTAGGCGCGGCGGCCGGCGCGGAGCGTGCGGCCGGTTCCGCCACACCGCCGGCAGAGCCGGATCGCGCGGAGCAACGGCGAGCGGAAAGCGCCGAAGCCCCGGCAGGAGCGGCACGGCTTGTACGGGTAGACCGCGCACGACCAGGAGTAGCCGAGAGTGACGATCATGAGCAGAATCAGGAGCAGACTGGTCGGATTGCTGAGGGGGTTCAACGGAGCCTCCGGGGGCTGTTTTTGGCCGCACTCGGCCCGCGCCTCTAGGTGCTAGGGCGCTGATCATTGGCGTTGTGACGGTCTAGGGAGGGCTCTAGGTCTAGAGGGACTAGGCTCTAGATCTAGAGCCCTGCGGGAGCTAGCCGCTCTTGCGGTTCCTGTCACGCTCGGTCAGCGCGTCGGCGATCCATTCGCGCTTGACGCCCATTCGGTTGGCGCTCTTGCCGGTGTCGACGTCGTTGCCCCACACCTGCTTGGTGGTGATCCCGAGCGGCTTGAGCGCGGTCGAGAGCTGGGTTGCCTTCGCCGCCCCGGTCGGCAGTTCGGCCCACGGGCCGTAGACCGCCGGCCGCAGCTCGGCGAGCCGGTCCACGATCCGTTCCGACCACGCCTTCTCGGCGTCGCCGATCGCGGTCAGCACGTCGGCGAGCAAGGTGCTCGTGTCCTCGTCCTCCTCGGGCGTGAGGTCGAGGCCCGCGGCGTAGCCGGTCAGCCGTCCGGCCGCGAGCCGCGCCGTTCGTGCGCGGGCCGCGATCTTCTCGGCGTCTGGGCCATCGATGTACACACCGCGAGTGATGCGCGGCTCGTCGCCTTCGCCGGCCAGGTACCCGATGCCCTTGTCCCGAAAGGACAGCGTGGTGGCCCGGATGCCGTTCCGGTACGACGAGGTGCCGAGCACCATGTCGTTGGCCTGCTGGCCGGTGACCTTGAGGCAGAACCGCATCACCGCGTTGTCGCTGATCGCGGTCGGGATGCTCTTCGCGTCCGGCCGCTGCGTCGCCAGGATGATGACGATGCCCAGCGCCGGGCCGCGCTTTACGAGGTCGGTGCAGACTTCCTCGATCTCCGCGCCGTACTCCGGGTGCTCGAACCACTTCTGGCACTCGTCGACGCCGATCACGATCGGGTGCAGGCCGAGGGACTTCTTGTCGGCCAGTTCCGGCGTGACCTTGTTCTCCGGGCACAGGTCCTTCGGCAGCTCCCGGATGACCTTTGCGCGCCGCCGCAGTTCACTGGCGAGCGCCCGCAGGTCGGCGACGGCGTACGCGATGTCCTCAGGCTCGTCGCCGGCGCGGTACCGGTGCGACACCGGCGCCAGCGGCGAGAGGTCGCCGGTTCCCTTGAGGTCGAACGAGTGCAGCTCGGCCCGCGGGTCGAGCGCGGCGATCAGCAGGAGCTCTCGCAGGGTGAACGTCTTGCCCATGCGCGGGATTGCGCCGATGACCATCGAGATGAACATCAGGGTGATGTCCACCCACCGGCCGCGCTGGTCGGTGCCGAACGGTTGAGGCTTGAACAGGTCCACGGTGCCGGGCTTCCGCAGCGGCCAGGCGGCCTGTCGCGACTTGGATAGGTCCTGGTCACCGACCCAAAGGACCATCCGACCGGGGTGAACCTCGGCGTTGCCCTCCGGCCAGACGCAGCCGAGGGGACGGCCGAGGCCGGACGCGAGCTTCGCGCGCCGCTCGACCACTTCGGACACCGTGACGCCCGGCGGAAGGTCCACGTCGGCGCGCCAACCCGGCCCGTCGCGAGTGATCGGCGCCGTGAACCCGATCGCGTTCGGGTTCTTGGCAAGGGCCTGGTTGATGCCCGCGATGCCGAGCACCGACAGCGCCTGAACGACGTTGTCACTCGTCAGCTTCTGGACCTGAGTGGACAGGACGGCGCGAGACGACACCACCGGGTTGTCCCGGGTGGACCCGAGCTTTCCGAGCAGTCCTACCGCGATGGCGCCGCAGGCCCAGATCACCCACTCCGGCAGGACGTTCGGCAGCGTGAACACCAGGACCAGGCCGACCGTCGACACGAGACCGAGCTGAATCAGCCGGAGCACGACTCGCCGGTCACGCTGCTGCGACAGCTTCAGGTATAGGTCGGCCTTATCCGCCGTGGCCGTCTCCGAACGGGCCGGACGCCCTTCGGCGTCGGTCACGTACCGTCCGGTTGCTGCCAGCAGGAGGAGAAGGCCCCGAGGAGAGCGCACCGCGAGCCGAAGCGCGTAGAGCGGTGACCGCGCCGCGTGGTAGCCGGCCTTGTGCGCGTAGTGCTTCCCCACCCACTTCGCGGCGTCCTTCGCGTCGGCCGTCGACTTGAGGTAGCTGGGGATGATCGCCTGGCGGTTCTGCGAGCGGAGGCGGTCCAGCCACGACGAGCCATCCGTGACCGGGCGGTCCACCGGGACAGCCGGCGACCGCTCCGCGGCCTCGTCGCCGAGCTCGGCGTCGATGACGAACGGGTCGGCCTCCCCGGAAGCCGTTCCGGGGAACGCGATCACGCGGCCGCCGTCCGGTTCGTTGGTGGTGCTCATCAGTCGTTCACCTCCTGGTCGGCGGTGTCGCGTACGAGGTGCGCGAGGGCAGCGCCGCAGCCGAGGACAACCACCGGCAGGCAGGAGACGAGCGTGGTCACCGGCCAGGGAGCCCGTTCGACGTCCGCCGCGGACATCAGGTGATAGGCGACCTGGCCGACCATCCCGAGGACGAGCGAGCCCAGGGCCGACCACTTCGCGAAGCTGCGGACTCGGTGGGTCCGGGTCACCGGGGACAGCCAGACCCGCAGAGCGAACGCCGCGTAGGTCTCGACCCCGATCGGGAGCGTGATCGCCGAGTTGATCGTCAGGTGGTCCCAGATGCCCGGCAGTAGCTGGATCGGGCCGAACCCGGTCAGCCTGCCGAGGCCGACCCAGCCACTCCAGACGGCGACGAACGCCGGCAGGGCCAGGAGGAGCACCGGCCACAGCTTGATCCGCCGCACCTTCTCCGGTGTCGCGCCCGGGTCTGCGGTGACGTTGACCTGCGGCTCTGAGTCATCCGAGGCCGGTTCGTCCGTGGTCTCGGACTCCTGATCCGGTTCCTCGACTTCGGCGGGTTCCGTCACCGCGTGCAGCTTCCGCACGGGCTTGGTGTCGGCCTCCTCGTTCAGCGCGGCGAGGATGGCGCGGGCTTTCGGCGCACCCACCTTGAACTCGGTCATGATCCGGTTCCGGGAGGGGCACTCGCCCAGGTCCGCGGCGAACTCGCGGACACGGGGCAGCAGGTCAGTGACCGAAGGCGGGTACGCGCTTCGGGTGTTCGTGGGCGTGTCGAGCCCTACCATGGGTGTTCTCCTGACTGGCTTGGAAGTGGTTGGGAGAAGCCCGGTCCGGCGGGTGGTTCTTGGCGGTTCCGTGCGCCGGGCCGGGGCGGCTTCAAGCAGCCGCGCCGGGGCTGTCCGACCGGCCCCGGAGAGCCGAGCTGACGGTCTGGCGGCTGATGCGCCGGACGTGTCGATGCGTCGCGGCCCGGTCCGTGCTCGGCGCCAGGCCGGCGCTCTCCGCTTTCTGGTCGTGAGCCGTCACGAAGTACTCGGCGATCATCGCGTCGATGTCCGACTCGGTCAGTCCGTCCGGGGCGTAGCTGGGCAAAGGGATGAGGTCATCCATTGGTGTGAACTCCAACGACTTGTAGGTCTCCCGCTCGGGAGCGGCCGATGGCGGCCGGAACTCAACGTAAGTCCTGTCTATTAACTCTGTCAACTGACATGGGAGAACTGACTTAGCCAACTGACTTGGCCTACGCTGGTGGTATGGCATCCCTGAACCCGGACGACCCGCGTGCGCCGTTCCTGCAAGTAGCCGGCGGTCTCCGGGCCGCGATCCTGTCGGGGGAGTACGCCCCCGGGGCGCAGCTGCCGACCTACCAGGAATTGGCCGATTCCTGGGGGGTGGCGGTGAACACGGCCAAGAGCGCCGTTGCCCACCTCAGGGAAGAGGGCCTGGTGGTGATCCGGCACGGCAAGGGCTCGTTCGTTCGCACCCAGCCGGCCGAAGGTGACTCCGCAATTCGTCCTGAGGCCTCAGGGGACGAGCGGGTCTGGCAGGCCATTGCCGAGATCAGGAAACGTCTCGGCGAGATCGAGCGGAAGCTGGGAGAGAACTAGCCGAACAGGGCGCGGAGGAACTGCACGACGCCGTCGATCACCACGCCGACGCCATGGACGGCTCCGCCTGCCCAGCTCGCCGAGTCGGCCGGGTACTTGACGATCAGCACGACGATCGCGAGCCCGATGACCAGGCCAATCGCCTTGCGGACCAGGCTGCCCCCGCTCTTCATAACTGGGAAGTTGTTCTTCGCCATCACGGTCTCCTTTCGTTCTGCGACGGGCTGGGAGGCCGATCCGGATCGGGGTTTCGATCCGGCGTTGTCGCTGATGAATTCAGGAAACCGCGCGGGGGTGGGGGTGCAGCAGTGTGCACGTGGGGGTGCGTTTTTGCACGTGGGGGGTGCACGGGGGGTGCTTTAATGACCTTCGGAGGTACCGGTGGTCGACAAGGGGAAGCAGCCGAACGCACTTCTAGCTGCGGTTATGCGACAGGCGGGGGCGACTAACAAGGGATTCGCTCGCCGGGTGCGCGAACGCAGCCAGAGAGACGGCGGCGAGCTGGTCAGCGCGGATCACGTGTCGGTCAAGCGCTGGCTCGACGGCACGAAGCCGCACGCGCGCACCTGTCAGCTGATCGCTGGCGTCCTCGGCGAATTGCTCGGCCGGCCTGTCGGCCTCGAAGAGATCGGCTTCGCCGCAGCGTCCGAGACCACCTCGGATGACGTCGGCCTGGAGTACCCGGAGGAGGTCGCTCACAGCCTGGTCGCGCTGGGAGCGATCACCGAACTCGAGCTCCGGCCGCCGAAGCGGGTTGGCCCGCTGTCTGTCGTGCCGGAGGCATGGAGCGGCCTGGTCATCCGGTGGCTGACCGACTCGGACACCGAAGGATCGCGGCCGCCGACCGAGCCGCGCTCGATCACCGTCGTGGACGTCGAGGCGGTTCGCGAGGCAACCGCGATGTTCAGCAGCTTCGACTACAAGTACGGCGGCGGCCGGCCGAAGTCGCTCGTCGCGTCGTTCCTTGACCAGGAGATCTTGCCGAACATCAGGCACGTGTCGCCGCAGGACCCGATCGGCCGCGAGTACTTCCGGGAGGTCGCTGCCCTCACGCGGCTCGCCGGCTGGACGGCCTACGACACGGGTGCGCACGGCCTCGCGCAGCGGTACCTAACGCAGGCGTTCCGCCTGGCGAAGGCGGCCGGCGACAAGGCGCTGTGCGGCCGAATCCTCGCGGGCATGTCGCACCAGGCGAACTTCCTCGGGCATTTCCAGCGGGCGGTCGACCTGGCGCGAGCCGCGTACAAGGGCGCGAACGGCTACGCCACCCCGACCACGATGGCGCTGTTCCACGCGATGGAAGCCCGGGCGCTTGCCTCGCTCGGCAGGGCGGAGGACGTCACGGCCGCGCTGCTCACGGCTGAACGGTGGCACTGCCAGGGCATCCGGGAAAACGACCCGGAGTGGATCCACTACTTCGACGAAGCCGAGCTACACGCCGAGTTCGCGCACTGCTTCCGCGATATCGGGAACGCCGAGCTGGCCAACCATCATGCGGCCGCGTCGATCGCGGCCTCGGAGTCGACCTACGTCCGCAGCCTCTCGTTCTGCCGGACCGTGCTGGCCACGTCCCACCTGCAAGGCGGGAACCTCGAAGAGGCGTTGGACGTGGCCAGGTCGGTCGTCGAGACCGCGGCGAAGCTGAAGTCGTTCCGGGTGATCTCGTATCTCGACGACTTCCGCGGACGGCTGGGCGGACATGCCGGCGACCCGTTGGTGAAGGAGTTCCTCGACTTCGCCAACCTCCACTTACCGTCAGAAAACCTTCCAGTGTCGGGGCGCCTGGTCGTCGCGTAGGTCGCTGATCCGCTTCTCGACCTCGGCTTTGACCTCGGTGGACTCGTCGACGGTCTGCGAGAGCCACATGGTCATGTTCAGCTCTCGTGTCGCCCTGAGCACGGGGAAGCCCGGCCAGCCGATCGGATCGAACCCGTAGGCCGCCGTGTACGAGTCGTACTCGGCCTCGGAAGCCCAGCCGAACGCCTGGTGGCGGACCGAGAGCACGGCCGCGTCCCACTCGCGCGGTCCGTAGGCGAAGTCCTCGAAGTCGATCAGGTTCAGCGTTCCGTCCGGGGAGCGCATGACGTTCCCGGGGTGCGCGTCGCCGTGTACCGGACCGGCAGGCAGCGGGAACTCAAGTTCCTGGAACCTCTCGGAGAGTTCCTCGTACCGCTCGCGCAGGAAGTCGAGATCGGCCTCGGGCAGCTTGCCCTTCAGTGCTTGAAGGCGTGGCTCGACCTTCGGCATTGGGGAAAAGGTCGGCAGGCGGAAGTCCGTCGGGTGGGGGAGCGCGTGCAGGTCGTGCAGCAGCTTCCCGAACTCGGCCGGAGTGATTGGTGTGTCGTCCTCTTCCAGACAGTTCCAGAACGTGACGGGTAGCCCGTCTTCGACGAAGGGCTGTTCGTTGCCGTCGAGCACCGTCGCGGCGGGGAACTGGTTCTCGGCGAGCCACCCGGCAACGAGCACTTCCTTCGTGGCGGCTGGGATGGAGCGGCCGACGCGGACTACGGCAGAGCCGTCGGCCAGGCGGTAGATGGCGTTCTCCCCGAACCGGACTCGCTGCGCGCCGGTCACATCCAGCCCGGCGAAGGCGCACGCTGCCTCGAAGACAGCTTGTGTCCGCTCCGTCGTGAAAGCCTTCGTCGATGTCATCAGACTCCTCTATCGGGGTGCCTTGGCCAGGCTAGAGCTTCGGCAGGAACGTGTGCTCGGTGAATCGGGGCTGTGAGGCCCAGCCGGGGCGCCGCCTGGAGGGAGGTCAGGACGCGCCGGCCGGGGGCTTAGGGCCACGCGTTCTCTGCGGCGTGGCGTCGTATTGCTCGGGCGGCCTTCTCGTAGGTCGTCAAGGCGTCTTGGTGGGTGGAGTACACGGCGCCGTGGTGGTGGCGCAGCGCGACCGCGAGAGCGCCGGCGCGGCGCTCGTAGAGGGTGAACGGCTCGACCACGCCGGGCGGGCAGTCAGCGGCGGGGACGAGGCGCACGCCGATCCGCGGCCTTCTCGCCCAGTCGCGCAGCTGGTCGAGCTGGTCGCGGAGAACCTCGGAGGTGCAGGCGTCGGGCCGCGTGGCGACCTCGCCGATCAGGAAGGTGTGCGGCGGGCCCGCCTCGTCGGACAGGGCGAGCTGACGTGCGGTGCGGAGAAGACAACTGACGTCGGCGGTCTCCGGGTCGAGCAGGCCGGTGTCCCTTAAGGCGCGGGCGTACTCGGCGGTCTGCAGGACCTCGGGGATGAGCGTCGGCGACCACTCGGTCACGCGGGTGGATCGCTGTTCGAAGGCGGTGCGCAGGTAGTTCTCGGCGCGTCCGGTGCGGTCGATCAAGTCGCGGTCGTGGGACCGGCGGGCCAGGTCGATGAGGTGTTCGCGGACGCTTTGCGGTGCTCGCAGGACACCAAGGATGTGCGCCACGATCGTGTCCTGTGGCGCTCGTTGGCCGAGTTCGAAGCTCGACAGCACGGCGGGGTAGATGCCGATCATGTCGGCGAGCCGGCGCAGGCCGATGCCGCGCTCTTTGCGGGCTTCACGCAGACCGCCGGCCAGGGCGATGACGGCTGGTCGGAGTGCAGTTTCAGTCACGGTTCGGACCGCTCCGTTCGGTCGTGGGTTTCTGTGTCGGGGGTGGTGATCAGGGAGAAGACGTCAAGTTCGGTGCCGTTGAGTTCGCCGGCGCGGCGGATGAGGGCAACGCCGATATGGACGAGTTGGCGGCCGAGGGTGCGCAAGCCGGCGGCATAAGCTGCGTCGTCCGGTTGGAGGGTCAGCAGCTCGACCGTCACGCTTCCGATCTTGGAGTTGACCTTCGAGAGGGCGGCGAGCAGTTCGCGGTCACGAGCGTGCACGTGGTACCCCGATCCGCCGGTGCTCGTTCTGGGCCGCGCAGACCGGGCATACCCGGCCGGGCCGGGGGATGACCCGGCGGTGGCTGATGCTGGGCCGGTCGTGTTCCAGCGGGAAGCGGACGTCGGTCAGGCACCAGGGCAGCAGCATGAACAGCCGCGGGTTTGCCATCTCCGAGTCCAGGTACAGGTGAGCCCACCCGTCGCCCCCGGTGAACTCGTGCCACTCCCAGAAGTCCTGATGTGAATCGGTGCCGGTCATGGGCCCGTCGTCCAACGCGGTCATCGAAGCCCTCGCTCGGCCTCGAACGCCTGGACTGCGGCGGCGGCCTGCTCCCAGTCGGCATCGGTCATGTCCGCGTGCTTCTGCGGATGCCGGTAGGCGTTGAGGTCGATTTCGTTGAGCCGCTGACCACCCGAGTTGAACAGCGACGCCCCGCACCAGAACGTCGGCCGGTCATCGCGCGCGGTCGATCCCCCGTCTTGTGCCGTCACCTGATCAACTGTCGTCCAACGCGGACATTCAAAACACAGCCAGTAACCATGATTTCAGCTGGTCAGAGCCCACGAACTAGGCGTGAAAGGCATAGATCAGCGGAGCTTCGCTCGCCGCCGGTAGCCTCGCCTGGTGGACTTGCTCCCGTTCGACGACTACGTACGCTCGCTCAACCGCAAGCGCATGTCCGCCGGCGTCCTGTTCCGGGACGAGGCCGACCGCGTGTTGTTCGTCGAGCCGTCTTACAAGTCGCACTGGGACATCCCGGGCGGTGCCTGTGAAGAGGGAGAACCGCCGTGGCGTACCGCGGCCCGCGAGACCTCGGAGGAAGTCGGTATTGACCGACCGCTCGGGAACTTGCTCGTGATCGACTACATCCCGGACGACTCGCGGATGCCGGAGGGAATGGCGTTCGTCTTCGACGGTGGCCTCGTGACCGAGGCGGAGATCAAGGCGCTGCCGATCACAGACCCCGAGATTCTCTCCATAGCGCTCCTGCCCCTCGACATCGCCGAGCCGCGACTCAAGCCGATCCTCGCCCGTCGGATGGCGGCCGCGCTCGACGCTGCCCACGTTGGCGAGCTGCTGATCTGCGAAGACGGCAGGCGCATAGCGCGATAGTCTGGTTACCGCGCGCACACAGCCGGAGGACGGATGACCGCTCACAACCCGCTCGCCGAGAACCTGACGCGCATCCGCAAGGCCCGCGACTTTTCGCAGGAAGGACTCGCCGAGGCCGCCTCAGTCGGTGTCGACACCGTCGCGCGCATCGAGCAGGGCACTCGGACGACCAGCCGCCCCGCCACCCTCCGGAAACTCGCGGCCGCACTCGGCGTGTCGGTCGATGCCCTGCTCGGCACGATGCCAGCACCCCACTCCCGTGACGTCGATGTGGCTCCGCTCCGCCGGGCGATCACCGCGGACGCGTCCATCCCCGGTCTTGAGGACCTGGCCGACACCCGCGAGCTACTGCCGCTCCCTGAGCTCACGGCCAGTGCACACGCGGCCTGGCGGGCGTACGTCGACGGGCGACACACCGAACTGCTGCACGCACTGCCAGTCGTCCTGGCCGACGCTCGCCGAGGCGTCCGCGACACTCGCAACGAGGAACGCGCCGGCGCGCACCGCGTCCTTTCGACCGCCTACCGGCTTGGCGCCGGCATCGCGGGTCGCCTCAGCTTCGACGACTTGGCATACACCTCCGCTGCCCGGGCGATCGAGGCCGCCGCTGAATCGGACGCGCCCGAGGTCGAAGCCGCAATTTCACTCCGCTACCTCGCATGGACGCTGGTCCGCCAGGGCCGAGCCGAAGACGCTGAGCGTGTCGCCACGCAAGCAGCCGCCGCGATTGAGCCGCGGATGCTCGACCGCGACCCGGTGCGTGCCGGAGTATTTGGCAACCTGCTGTTCAACGCTGCAACCGCGGCCCTACGAACAGGCAGCGCCGGTCGCGCCGAGGACCTTCTCGCCGCCGCTCACGCTGCTGCAATCCGGTCACGAGGCGACACGGCTTCGGAGGCCGCGATCTTCGGCCCACGCGTCGCGGCGCTTCAGAACGTCGAGCTTGCAGCGCGGGCTGGTGACCCCGAACATGCCCTCCGCCTTGCAGCGGCCGTGCCCGACAAAGCGGGCGACGTACCTGCGTTCTGGGAAGCCGGCCATCGGCTGCTTCTTGCAGCGGCGGCCGCGGATCTCCGTCGCGATCTGGATGCCCTGGCTTGGCTCGCCGAGGCACGCGACCTTGCGCCTGACTGGGTGCGATATCAGCCGCTTGGCAAAACTACGATGCGGGGTCTTGTCGATCGAGCAACCCGACGTCGCGGGCCAGAATTTGCCGCGCTCGCCACCCACTACGGCATCGTCAAGTAGGGGTGCTGCGTCTCAATCTGGCGAGCTTGGTTCGCCAGGGTCGGTCGCGGCCGGGTGCCCACTGTGAGAACATGGGCTTCCTCGAACTCGCCGGACCGGCGTTCATAGATCGCGGTCATAGCGTGGGCGCAATTTTGCGATGATGGCCTAAACGACAACACCCGACAGAACATGCCCAGCAACGACTGTTGATCATTACGGGATGACCTTTAGTGACTCGGATGATCTATCGGCCCGTCTGCCGTGGTGCTTAGAGTCCACGATAGTGGTCATGGACAGGTGGGCATCCGCTTGACTACCGTCCGGCGGCCAGGGACTATGCTCGCGTGAGCAGCAGCGCCTATCTATTGGTCAACCAAAAAAAGGTCTACAATTACAGTGCAGTGCCCACAAAGGTGCTAGCACTTTTTGCTGACCTCGATTTCATTCGAATAGAGGGCATTACAACTGAGCCGCGGGAATTGATATTTCAGGCGGATGCGGCAACGCTGCGAGAGCGTCTGGCAGTGTTGGGATTTGGGGATGGTCGGATAAAAAAGGCATTCGTGGATATTCGTGATCAGGACCTTGCTTATAAGTCGAGCTACCGATCCAGCCTGAACTGGTCGGAAGACTACGAGCGTGACTTGAAGAAGAAGCTTGACCGTCACATGGCATATCTCCGCAACCTTTCCTATGGAAGGTGGAAAATGGAGTTGGCTGCCTGCGTTAGTGGCGGGCTGGACATCCAGAGCGATACGATCGAAGATCGACCCTGGTTGCCGGAGGGGTACATAGATCATCTTGTCTCGTTGGGGGCGATATGTCTCCACCTCAGGGACGATGATGTCCTGATGCTCGATATGAATCCTCTTGTCGAACCGAATCATATAGCTGCTCATCTCGATGAGCCAATAGATGATCGTCCTGTGACCATCATTGTAGAATCTCCAAGTCCTGTGATCGTGATCACCGAAGGGGTGTTTGATGTGTACGCACTGCAAAGTGCGATTGACATCTTGAAACCTCACCTCAAGAAGTGTGTGCGATTCTTGGACTATGAGATGAAGCACGAAGGGAGTGTATCCTCTGCGATTCGAACCGTTCGAAGCTTCGCGGCAGCTGGAGTTTCCAATCGTGTTGTGGCCTTATTGGACAACGATAGTGCAGCCCATCAAGAAGTTTTGACGTTGGCTGGAATTGACCTGCCAGCAGGGTATCGCGTGCTCCACTATCCCGACCTGGAGATCGCTCGTGCCTACCCGACGCTTGGCCCGCAGGGCAGGTCTATTATGGATGTGAACGGGCTTGCGGGTTCGATAGAAATGTATCTCGGGAGCGATGTGCTCAAGGCGGACGGTGAAGATTTTGAACCTGTCCAATGGACTGGTTACCAGGCAAAGATTAAGCGATATCAAGGAGAGATCACCAATAAGAAGAAAGTGCAAAATATCTTTCGAGAGAAAGTTCTGGTTGCAAAGAAGTATCCAACGTCTTTGGGATTGCAGGACTGGTCAGGGCTCGAACTTATATTACGCCACTTGATAGTTGCGCTCGCTGAAATTTGATCTTTCGTCGTGTCGTGTTGAGCAAATGAAATCTAAAGTAAAGTTTCGTTCATTGCCATGCAGTCAGCATTCGGTGCTCGGTGGGTTGCGGAGCGGTTAGTCTGCTGAAAGGGGTCCGGCGGCTGCGTGCGCTTTCGCGTGTAGGTGTGCTCGAGGCGGGCGCGCCCAATCGGGCGCCGTCTCTCATGTAAGCGATTCCGAGGATGGTGGCCAATCAAGCGGCTTATGTACCTCAGGCGTGCTCCTTATGCAAGGAGTCGCCGTATCAGTCTGGAACAGCGCCGACGGTAAGACTGCAGGTGAGGAGATATGGGTTTCGCTGGTCGTGGTGAGACTGGACGTGCCTTCGTAAGACGATGGTCACGGTTCGGAAACGGCCGTGTCTGTGCCGGTTGAGCCGGCAATGATGAGGCTATGAGCAAGGAGCCGTTGCCTCTGCCGGGCAGTCCGGAACTGAAGAAGCTGCTGAAAAGCGAGACGCACCGGTCGTTGTACACCTTCCTGTATGAGAGACGCGATGATCCGCCAACAATGGTTGAGATTAGGGCTTATATGGCGGAAGAATTCGGTGAGGCACCTTCGCAGACCGATCGGCGCGTGCGCGATATGCGCCGCCATTTCCATCTGCCTGCCGTTCAGGTTGGAAAATATTACTATTATAAACTGATGGGGCGGGCTGAGGCTGAGAAGGGTGGGGTGCGGAAAAGTATAAGCTCGCGGTTGCGGGCCGAAGTCTTGCAGTCGCAGCGTTGTGCTCAGTGTGGTCGGACACCGTCAGGGCATCATGTTGTTCTAGTGGTGGACCATAAGGTCCCGTGGTCATGGGGCGGTACCGATGATATCGGTAACCTTCAGCCACTTTGCGAAGAATGTAACTCTGGCAAGAGGGACTTCTATGCAACATATGATCGATATGCAGATCAGATAAGGGAAGCTTCTGGACATCCGGAGCCTCACGGGCGTATCGGCGAGTTGCTTAAGTCCTTCAGTGGGGAATGGGTGCCTTCAAGTTTGATTGAGGTAGTTGCCTCCTTGGGGCAATACCAAAATGACTGGCAGAGGCGGTTGCGCGAGCTGCGATTTCTTGATTGGAAAATAATATCCAAGCGCAAGAAGGATCCGGATACGGGTCGGATCAATGTGTGGTATCGCGTGGAAGTTTGGAAGCCGTGGCCTGAGGGGTCTATTCGTGCCGAGGTGACTAGGCGGGGGCCGTCGAACAAGAGCAGTCAGCGCTGGGAGGATGAGTCTGCGGAAGCCCTGCCGTTCACCTTGCCTGCCGAGCACCCCCTCACGCCCGGCGGCGGGCGTGAGGGGGTCCCGATTAAGCGCCGCCCTTCGCTCCCCGACGGGCAGGACGAAGCTCTCTTTTAGCTGCTCGACCCGGATGAGTCGAAGATTAGCTTCGCCTCACCCGCGGCCATGCGTGGCCCTGGGCGGGGACGAGCCAGATCGCGATGATGCCTTCGACCTGGCGGACGTCGCGCTCGGCCACCCGCCCGGCCATGGGGAAGATGGTGATCTTCGCCCAGCCGCTGTTCTCCGCGCGGCCGAGGTGCTCGCGCAGGTGCGCGCGGATGCCGAGCGGGTTATTCGGCCGGTAGACCGAGCCGATGTAGAGCGTGCGCCCGTCGGCCGACTCGGTGACGTACACGCCGACGCCACCGCGGATGTCGTCGAGCATGTCGGTGCGGACGGTCCGGGATTGGCCGCCGGTCTTGCTGCCGATCAGCTCGGTGATCGCGTCGCGGGTGGAGTTGAACATGAGGTACCTCCTGGTTCCCTGAACAGCGGGAGACCGTCTCCCGCGTGGGTGTGCGGGAACCGGCGGTACCGGTGCCCGCGCGGCTTCAGACAGATCGGGCCTGCCGTTGGCCGTGCGGCGCGCGCCAGCCGTTCGGGATACGCGAGCGCCTCGGGAGCCAGGACGGCTCGATCTTGGGTGCTCGCGAGGCTCGCGGGGTCTCTGCCCGTTGAACCTCGGTATCTCGACGCTGGCATGCGTCGTGTGGCCGGGTCGCCGTCCGGTGACCCGGCCCGGGCGGGTGGCTATGCACCCGCCCGGGTGTCTGGTGAGAAGCGGCTTACTCGTCGCTCTCGTCGTCTTCGTCCTGGTCGTCGGCGAGCACGTCAGGCTCGTCCGACAGGACGCGCGGGGCCTCTGCCGCCGTGGCCGCGTACTCGACGCCGGTCATGAACCAGCGCTGGATCTTCTTCTCCGCGCCGTCCAGGATGCCCAGCCACGTCCGGGCAGTGACGACGGGAAGGCCCTGCACCTCAATCAGACGCTGGCCCGCTTCGTCGTCGTCCTCGTCGACCGTCTCCCGGACGGACTCAAGAGCCGTGATGCCGTTCCGCAGGTCCCCGAGCGCATGCTGGATCGCGCGCTGGGCGTCCATGAACGGGTCGATGTCCGTCTTGCCGGAGTCGGGGCGGCCACCGCGGGGGAACAGCTCGTACCTGACGCGGTCGTTGGTGAGGCGGACGTCGTTCTGAGCGCCGTCCCGTTCGACGGTGCCGTCCGCGCCGCGGAGCTTGGGCGGCTGACCGGCGCGACCGTCCTTGACGATGCTGGCCAGCTGCTGGACGCCGGCAGGTGTCTCCGCCATTGCCTGGAGGACGTCCCCGACCTTGCGGCGGTCGGACCCGGCGCCGCGGTCGTTACGCGGAACCTTCAGCACGTCGTAAAGCCCGACGTAGTAGAGCGCGCGGACCGCGAGCTCGGTAGACGCGGGTCCGAGCGCGCCCTTCTCCGCGTCCTTCACAGCTGCTTTGGTCAGTGCCGTCAGGCTGCGGTTCGTCGGCTTCCACGTGTTCGCCAGCGCGACGTGCCCGCCATTGACGAGGACCTTGATGACCTGATCGAGGGCCTTTTCTTCCTGGAACCGGGGCGTTCCCCTGAACTCGCGGGCCGTCAGCTCGACCGCCAGAGGGATCTTCGTGGTGCCCCGAACCTGGACCCGGCTCGTCTCCGCACGGCGCTTCTCCTTGCGCAGGACGAAGGCGATCGGGCCGCGGATGACGTCGTGAACCTCGGGGTTCTTTGTCGTGAACAGCCACATCAGCCGCGCGAAACGGTCGTCCGGGTTCTCCGCGAGCTCGTCGACCGCCGGGTCGGCAAACGGCAGCCGTCCTCCGAGCCACTCGTACTCCACATGGTCACGCACGTGACCGGCACGGAACACAGCCGCGAGACAGTCATCGGCCAGGACCGAGTTCTGGGCGTTGTCGCTCCAGTCCTCCTTGACGTTCAGGTGCTCCTGGGCCACCTTGACCTTGATCGCCTCTTCGAGGTCAATCGAGCCCGGTTCATCCGGCTCGAACCCGACGATCAAGATGAAGTTCGTCCGCGCGCACCGGACACGACCCTGTTCTTCGGGCGTGATGTCCTTGGCCGGCTTCGCGACGATCTGGTTGATCTCGTCGATGAAGTCGCTCATCGGCTTGGCGCGCGACGGCATCCTGAAGAGCGTGTCCTCCGGGGTGCACTTCAGGACGTGCTGAGCCCAGCTCGTGCGCGTCGAGCCCTCGCGGACCCTGGGCACGGCAATAGGCGGAGTGCCGTCCTCGAACTCGATGTCAGCCATGACGCCGAACGGGGCGTCCATGATCCCCTGCTGGCTGATGTCGGGGTACAGCTCGTTGTTCTTGCGGGTCCTGGCCATCGACCGGGTGAGCGCCGCGGCGAGGTCGTCGCGGCTGGAGACCTTGATGCCGATCTCGGCGGTCCCGGCGACCACCTCGGACGTGAAGACCGACAAGTTCTCGTCGGCCGCCCCGGCTGCAGCGGCGTAGGTATAGTCGGCGGCGTTACGGGGGTTGCTGAAGTCGGCCATCAGCCGCGGCACCCACACCTCACCCTCGACGAAGAGCAAGTCTCCGCCGGGGATCCGCATGGTGCGCAGGTTGTCGAGCTGCGGCAGGACCCGGTCGGGGCGGACGAACAGCGTCGACATGGCGCCGGCGACGCGGTCGCTCATGCCGAGTTCCTTCTTGGCCTTCGCGCGCAGCTGCTTGATCAGCTCCGGATCAGGCAGAGATGGCAGAGGTCGCAGCGGCCGCGGCATCCTGGTCTCTTCGCCGACCACCTGGGTCGGCTGCTTCTTCTCTTCGGACACGTCTTGCTCCTTCGGGACAGGTCACCGCAGGAGGGGGTCTCCCGCGGGTACTTCACGCGGGAGCCGGACGCCGAACCAGGCTCACGCTCCGAGCCTCCGGCAGATCTGGCCTGCCATCACCCGAGCGGCTTGAGTGTGCCGATCGCGGCGGTTGCTTGACCTCTGAGCTGCTGGTGCAGCTGCTGCGGGTACTTGCTGCTTCCCCACGGGTCGGCGCCCGGGTTCAGCTGGCCGCGACGCATACTCACGTCGTGACGAGCATCATAGCAGCCGGTGCCGACAGACCGACGCAGCACCAGTCAGAAGCCCAGCCGTCCGCCTGGCACCGAAGACGTGCCCGGTGTCCGGCGGGGAGGCATCTCCGGCGTCTGCTGGGTGACAAAGTGAGTGACAACCGAGACCGAGGGACGCGGACGCCCACGGACGTTGGCGGACTGCGCATCCGCAGGTCGGAGAGCTGTGCCCAAGGTCAAGAAGTGACGAATTCCGCTCGTAATGAATAGGTCAGGGGTTCGATTCCCCTAGGCGGCTCCGCAGGTCAGGCCCCATCCGAGACACCTCGGGTGGGGCCTGATTCGTCTGGTGAGTGACTAAGAGCCCATACCGTGGTGCCCGTATGGCGACTGCCTGAGACTGTTATGGTCGCTCGCCGCTGACCGGAGGTTCTCATGCACAAGCTGGTGGTCCTGTATTCCGAGCCCGCCGATCCCGGCCACTTCCGCGACTACTACGTGAACCACCACCTCCCGCTGGTCGCGCAAATGCCCGGCCTGCTCGCGTGGCGCTACAGCTTCGACGTGACAGCGATGCCGGGACAGACGCCGTACTTCGCGATCTTCGAAGCCGAGTTCGCTGACGCTGCGGCAATGACCGCGTCGAGGGAGTCTCCGGAGGGCCGGCAGGTGAGCGCCGACGTCGCCAACTACGCCACCGGTGGTGCGACCGTCATCCACTATCCGGTGCAGGACGGCACCGTGGATCTCGGACGCGGCCGAGACGCCTAAGCAGGACGGCTCAGCCGCGCTCGGCGGACGCGCGCACCTTGTGCTGTCACCACCTTAAGACGGCGCTCGGAAACCACCCGTACGGGATGACGAAGGGCCCCCGGCCAGACGCCAGGGGCCCTTCGGACGGCTGAAACCTACTTCGGCGGGGTCAGCTTCACCACCGTGGCCTTGGCGTCGCCACGGGGCGTCCGGTAGGTGATCTCGTCGCCCGCTTTGGCGCCGACCAGGGCCAAGCCCAGGGGGCTGTCCGAGGTGATCGCGTCCGCGTCCTCGCCCGGGACCGTCACCACCTGGAACGTCTCTTCGTCTCCGTCGGCGAAGCGCAGGGAGACCACCGTGCCGTCCGGGAGCTGGCTGTTGCCGTAGCCACCGTGCTCCATCTTGGCCGCCAGGTCGGCGATCTGGCGGTCCAGCCGGGCCGCGGCCTCCGCCCGGTCGATCACGTCCGCCTGGTCCGCCGCGTCCCCGGTGCGTTCCTGCTCGCCGGGTTGCGGCGCGAGGGCTGCCCGTTGCGCGCGCAAGTTCTCGATTTCCTTCTCCAGCTGGCTGCGCGCAGCCGGGCTGAGCCCCTTGTCCCCTGAGATCACCATGCCGGGCATTGTCCGCCGCGCGGACCGGGGTGGCCAATCCGGTTTTTCACCCGAAAGCCGCCCACAGGACGTCTGCCCTAGGATTTCGGGTCCGGCGTCCAGGAAGAAGGTAACGAGAATCACCGTGAGCGCAGTCCCCGGCCGCAGCGAGCGGCTCTCGCCGAACCAGCTGGCCAAGCAGGAACAGATCGTCGAGGCCGCCCGCGTCGTCCTCGCCCGCGACGGGCTCGCCGGGTGCACCGTCCGGGCCATCGCCGACGCCGGCCCGCTCACCAAGAGCGCGATCCACTACTACTTCGCCGACATCGACGTCCTCATCGACCGGGCGATGGCCGCCCACATCACCGCCTTCGCCGCGGGCCTGCGCGAGGTCGCCGCGAAGCACGACGAACCCCGCGAGCGGCTCTTCGCCGTCCTCGAGGAGTACCTGAGCGTCTTCGCCGCGAACCCGAACGCCGCCTTCCTCTGGTTCGAGTACTGGATCGCCGCCGGGCGGGCGCAGCACCCGCAGGCCATCGACGTCATGCTCACCTCGCTCACGGAACTGCTCGCCGAGCTCCTCGCCCCGCTCGACGTCGACGACCCGCGCGCCCGGGCCCGCGCCCTGCTGTCGTACCTGCTGGGCACGGTCGTCCAGCAACGGGTCCGCCCGCGGCCGTTCGCCACGCTGCGGGCCGACATCGAGGCGCTCTGCTTCGCGAACTACGGGTAGATACCGCCAATAGATCCGTACTGCTCCGGATTGCGTACTACGTCCGGCTCCCGCCAAGGTCGAGGGACCCCCGAGAGCAGGAGACGTGATGCGCAAACGAACGTGCATGGCAGCGGCCGCGGCCGTCCTCTTGGTGCTCACCACCGGCGGCCCGGCCGGTGCCGCCCAGCCCGGCGGACCGCAGGTGTACGAGGTGACCGGCGCCGCCACCGCCCAGCAGCGCACCGAGGTCGCGCGGACCGGCGCCGACATCCTCGACGCCGACGGCGCGACGACCACGGTCATCGCCACCCCCGGCGAAGCGGCCCAGCTGCGCGCGGAGGGCTTCGGCGTCAAGGCGCTCGGCGCGGTCAACCGGCCGCAGGGCACCGCGACCGTCGAGGACTTCCCGGCGGGCTACACCGGCTACCACACGTACGCCGAGACGCAGACCGAGCTGCAGAAGACCGTCGCCAACTATCCGACGCTCGCGAAGCTGGGCAGCGCCGGCACCTCGTACGAAGGCCGCGCCCTCTCGCTGATCAAGATCAGCGACAACGCCGCCACCGACGAGAACGAGCCCGAGGTGCTCTTCACCTGCAACCAGCACGCGCGCGAGCACCTCACCACGGAGATGTGCCTGCACATCGTCCAGCGGCTGACCAGCGGATACGCCACGGACCCCGCGATCAAGCGGCTGGTCGACAGCACCGAAATCTGGGTGATCCCCAGCGTCAACCCCGACGGCTCCGAGTACGACATCTCCGGCGGCACGTTCCACAGCTGGCGCAAGAACCGCCAGGGCCCCGGCACCGACACCAACCGCAACTGGGGCTACAAGTGGGGCTGCTGCGGCGGTTCGTCGGGCTCGACGTCCAGCGAGACCTACCGCGGCACGGCGGCGTTCTCCGCGCCCGAGACCCGGGCCGTCTCGAACTGGGTGAACTCGCGCGTGGTCGGCGGCGTCCAGCAGATCAAGACGCACATCGACTTCCACACCTACTCCGAGCTGGTGCTCTGGCCGTTCGGCTACACCTACGCCGACACCGCGCCGGGCCTGACCGCGGCCGAGGCGCAGAAGTTCCAGACGCTCGGGAAGCAGATGGCCGCGACCAACGGCTACACGCCGGAGCAGTCCAGCGACCTCTACATCACCGACGGCAGCGTCAACGACTGGATGTGGGCGACGCACAAGATCTGGAGCTTCACCTTCGAGATGTACCCGAAGGGCAGCAGCCCGGGCTTCTACCCGCGTGACACCCAGATCGGGCCGCAGACCACGCGCAACGACCAGGCCGTCGACATCCTGATCAACGCCGCGATCACCGGTTGACCCCACTTGGTGCTTTCCGAGGGTCCGGGTGGCGGAGCCCCCGGCCCGAGGCGAAGCCTCGGATGTCACCGCGGCTCGCGAACGGCCTCCTTCCCCGCTGAGCCGGGGAAGGAGGCCTGCGCGGTTTAGGGTGCGGGCATGCCTCTGTTCTCGTTCGAAGGGCTCAGCCCGCAGGTCCACCCGGACGCCTGGATCGCCCCCACCGCCACGCTCATCGGCGACGTCGTCGTCGAGAAGGACGCCTCGGTCTGGTTCGGCGTGGTGATCCGGGCCGACTTCGGCCGGATCGTCATCCGCGAGGGCGCCAACATCCAGGACAACTCGGTGATCCACGTGAACGACGGCGTCTGCGAAGTCGGCAAGAACGTCACGGTGGGCCACCAGTGCCTGGTGCACGACTGCACGATCGGGGAGCAGGCGCTGATCGGCAACGGCTCGACGGTGCTCGACAAGGCGAAGATCGGCGCGCGGGCGCTGGTCGCGGCCGGCGCGACCGTCACGCCGTCGACCGAGGTGCCGGAAGAGGTGATCGCGATGGGCAGCCCGGCGAAGAAGTTCGTCCCGCTGACCGACTCGGCGCGGATGTGGGTCGAGCACAACGCGGCGATCTACCAGGAGCTGGCGCGCCGGCACCGCGCGGGACTGAAACCGGTTTGACCCTCCAGCAACTGGAGACTCTAGCTTCGGGGCATGGCTCCGAAGAAGAAACTCACCCACCAGGTCACCCTGGAACTCACCGCGGGCAACGCCCCGGTCGTCGACCTCGGCAAGATGCTGGGGCAGACCGGGGTCAACCTCGTCGAGATCAAGAAGGCCTACGACGCGGCGACGGCGGCCCAGCGCGGCGACATCGTGCCGGTGGTCGTCTCGGTGTTCGAGGACCGCTCGTTCGCGCTCCGGCTCAAGACGCCCCCGACGTCGTTCCTCATCAAGAAAGCGTTGGGGGACAAGGGTTCGTCGCGGCCGGGGCACGAGGTCGCCGGGAAGCTCACGACGGAGCAGCTGCGCGGGATCGCCGAGCGGAAGCTGCCCGACCTGAACACCTCGGACGTCGAAGCGGCGATGCGCACGATCGCGGGCACGGCCCGTTCGATGGGTGTCGTGGTCGTGCCCTGAACGTCGGGTGAACCGGCTTTCGAGCGTCGTGGACTAGGCTCTTCCCCGCAGCAGCGACTGGCGCCATCGAGGTGGAGCACCACCGGGAAGCGACGACGAGGCCGGCACCGCGCGCCTGGGTGAAGGCCACTCCAGAGCCGGAGTACGCCATGACACACCAGCCGAAACTGACCGCACTCGCCGCCGCCGACCCCGCCATCGCCGGGCTCGTCGAGGACGAAGCCAAGCGGCAGCACGACAAGATCCGCCTGATCGCGTCGGAGAACTACGTCTCGCAGGCCGTGCTCGAAGCCACCGGGACCGTGCTCACCAACAAGTACTCCGAGGGCTACGCGGGCAAGCGGTACTACGAGGGCCAGCAGTTCATCGACCAGGTCGAGCAGCTCGCCATCGAGCGGGCGAAGGCCGTGTTCGGCGCCGACCACGCGAACGTCCAGCCGTACTCCGGTTCTCCGGCCAACCTGGCCGTGTACCTGGCCTTCGCGCAGCCGGGCGACACCGTGCTCGGCATGGCGCTGCCCGACGGCGGCCACCTCACGCACGGCTGGAGCGTGTCCGCCACCGGCAAGTGGTTCACGCCGGTGCGCTACGGCGTCGCGAAGGAGACCGGCCGCGTCGACCTCGACCAGGTGCGCGACCTCGCCCGGCAGCACCGGCCGAAGCTGATCTTCGCCGGCGGGACGGCGATCCCCCGCACGATCGACTTCCCGGCGTTCGCCGAGATCGCCGCCGAGGTGGACGCGGTGCTCGTCGCCGACATCGCGCACATCGCCGGCCTGGTCGCGGGCGGCGCGCACCCGTCGCCGGTCGGGCACGCGCAGGTGATCACGACGACCACGCACAAGACCCTGCGCGGCCCGCGCGGCGCGATGATCCTCTCCGACGCCGACCACGCGAAAGCCGTCGACAAGGCGGTGTTCCCGGGGCTGCAGGGCGGCCCGCACAACCACACGACCGCGGCGATCGCGGTCGCGCTCGGCGAGGCGCAGCAGCCGTCGTTCAGCGACTACGCGCAGCGGATCGTCGCGAACGCCCGTGCGCTGGCCGACGCGCTGCTCGCCTGCGGTTACGACCTCGTGTCCGGCGGCACGGACAACCACCTGCTGCTGATCGACCTGACGAACAAGGGGGTGGCGGGCAAGCCGGCCGCCCAGGCCCTGGACCGCGCGGGCATCGAGCTGAACTACAACACGGTGCCGTTCGACCCGCGCAAGCCGTTCGACCCGTCCGGCATCCGGCTCGGCACGTCCGCGATCACCACCCGCGGCCTGCGGCCGGAGCACCAGGTCGAGGTGGCGGCGTGGATCGACCGCACGATCACCGCGGCGGCCGCGTCCGACGAGTCCGCGCTGGACACGATCGCCGCGGAGATCCGCGAGTTCCTGGCGCCGTTCCCGATCCCGGGCTACTCCGCCTGACGCCTGCCCGCCGAAGGCCACCTCCGAGCCCGGAGGTGGCCTTCGGTGTGTCCGAGACGGGCGTCACAAAATATTTGGTTGCACTCTACAAGCTTCCCGGGGAATACTTGGCTCAGGCAAGTAGTTGAGCGGTACAAGCAACTACGCGGAGACTTCCCGAGGGAGACCACCATGAGCGACACCACCACGGCGGAAGGAGCAGCCGCTACGAACGGCAAACTGACTCACCGCCAGATCCTCACCGTCCTGTCCGGGCTGATGCTCGGCATGTTCCTGGCCGCACTCGACCAGACCATCGTGTCGAGCTCGATGCGCACCATCGCCGACGAGCTCCACGGCCTGTCGCTGCAGGCATGGGCCACCACCGCCTACCTGATCACCGCCACGCTCTCGACGCCGCTGTACGGCAAGCTGTCCGACCTCTACGGCCGCAAGCCCATGTACCTGACGGCGATCTCGCTGTTCCTGATCGGCTCGCTGGCCAGCGGCATGGCGACGTCGATGTACGAGCTCGCCGCGTTCCGCGCCTTCCAGGGCCTGGGCGCCGGTGGCCTGATGTCCCTGGCGCTGGCGATCATCACCGACATCACCGCGCCGCGTGAGCGGAGCAAGTACCAGGGCTACTTCATGGCCGTGTTCGGCATCTCGAGCGTCGCCGGCCCGGTCGTCGGCGGGTTCTTCGCCGGCATCGACACCTTCGCCGGCATCACCGGCTGGCGCTGGGTCTTCCTGGTCAACGTCCCGATCGCGCTCGCCGCGCTGGTCGTCGTCACCAAGGTGCTGAACCTCCCGCACACCCGCGTGGACCAGAAGGTCGACTACTGGGGTGCCGTGGCGCTGGCCACCGGCCTGGTGCCGCTGCTGATCGTCGCCGAGCAGGGCCGAGAGTGGGGCTGGGGCTCCGCCGCTTCGATCGCGATGTACGTCGTCGGCGCGCTGGGTGTGTCCGCCTTCGTCTGGATCGAACGCCGGATGGGCGACGCCGCCCTGCTGCCGTTGCGCCTGTTCAACCGGTCGGTGTTCCGGATGTCGACGATCGTCACCGTGGTGCAGGGTGCCGGGATGTTCGGCGCGATGATGTCGCTGCCGCTGTACCTGCAGATCGTCAAGGGCGCGACGCCGACCCAGGCCGGCCTGCAGATGCTCCCGCTGACGCTGGGCATCATGGTCGCCAGCCTGACCAGCGGCCGGGTGATCGCGGCCACCGGCCGGTACAAGATGTTCGCGGTGGCCGGGATCGGCCTGATGGCGGCGGCGCTGTTCGCGCTGTCGACGATCACCGTCGACACCTCGCTGGCCCTGGTCATGGTGATCGCCTTCGTGATCGGCCTCGGCCTCGGCGCCTCGATGCAGACGCTGGTGCTGGCCGCGACCAACGACGTCCGCCCGCAGGACATCGGCGTCGCCACCTCGGCGGCGACCTTCTTCCGGCAGATCGGCGGCACGGCGGGCACCGCGGTGTTCCTGTCGATCCTGTTCGGCACGGTCGGCGACCGGATCGCGAACGCCATCCGCTCGGCGATGACCACGCCGGCCTACACCGCGGCGCTGGCGCAGCACCCGGAGTTCGCGAAGCAGATGCAGAGCGGCCTCGACGTCAACGACACGTCGTTCCTCTCGACGCTCGACCCGACGCTGGCCCGGCCGATCCTGCAGGGCTTCGCCGAGTCGATGAGCACGGTGTTCCTGGTCGGCGGGATCGTGCTGACCGTCGGCTTCGCGCTGGTGTGGTTCCTCAAGGAGAAGCCGCTGTCGGACAAGTCGGCCATGGAGCAGCGCGCGGACGCCGAGGCGGACGCCGCTCCGGCTCTCGCTCTGGCGCACTGACCGGGTGAAAAAGGCCCCCTCGGGAGATCCCGAGGGGGCCTTCTTTCCGTGCGGGTCTTTTCCGTGCGGGCTAGTGGGCCGAGCCGCCGTTGGCCGCTTCCTTGGCCAGGCGGTCGGTCTCGCGCTCGTACGAGCGGCCGATTTCGGCCTCGGCCTCGGTGCGGCCGACCCAGCTCGAGCCTTCGACGCTCTTGCCGGGCTCGAGGTCCTTGTAGACCTCGAAGAAGTGCTGGATCTCCAGCCGGTGGAACTCGTTCATGTGGTGGATGTCGCGCAGGTGCTCGAGGCGCGGGTCGTTCGACGGGACCGCGATGACCTTGTCGTCCGGGCCCTTCTCGTCGGTCATCCGGAACATGCCGATCGCGCGGCAGCGGATCAGGCAGCCCGGGAAGGTGGGCTCCTGGACGAGCACCATCACGTCCAGCGGGTCGCCGTCCTGGCCGAGGGTGTCGTCGATGAAGCCGTAGTCGGCCGGGTACTGCGTGGCCGTGAACAGGGTCCGGTCGAGCTTGATGCGGCCGGTCTTGTGGTCGACCTCGTACTTGTTGCGCTCCCCCTTGGGGATTTCGATCGTGACGTCGAACTCCACGCCTGTCCTCACTGCTTCTTCATAGGTCCGGGCATCCCCTGCGTCGCAGGCGGCAACCTTCATGACTGTCTTGACGTCTCCTAGTGTGGACTACGCCCTGCCCGGGGGTCGCATCGATGTCGGCCTCGCGGCATGTGAGCTTGGCCCCTCCCGGGGCAGGTGAGAAGGAGTGGTGGGTGCCGGAAAACGACCAGCCGATGTGGCCTTCGTCGGACGAAGACCGCTCGTCGTCCGGCGCGCGGGAGACCACTCCGATGTCCCTGCCGGACCCGCCGAAGAGCGCTCCGGGCGACTCCGGCGTGCCCAAGGTCACAGGCAGCCAGGCGCCGAAGGGATCGTGGTTCGCGCCGAACGTCCCGCCCGCGCCGGTCCCCGGTCTCAACGCCCCGGTCGAGGAGCCGCCGCCCCCGCCGTCTCCGGCCAAGCAGGACCTCGCCGACCGTCTCGGCAGCCGTGAGCCGAAGCAGCAGCCCGCGGCCCAGCAGCCCACGCCCGAGGAGCAGCCGCCGTCGGCGGAGCCCGCCGAGCAGAGCACCCAGTACATCCGGGTCGAGCAGTCCGAGCTCGAGCCCGCCGCGCCGGCCTCGGCCGGGGAGAGCACCCAGTACGTCGAGCCGCCCGAGCCGAAGGCCGCCGCGCCGTCGCCGGCCGGGGAGAGCACCCAGTACATCGAGGTGAAGCCGTCCGGGCCGGTGCCGGTGGTGCCGATCGAGCGCCACGTCCCGCCCCGGGAGGAGCCGAAGCCGGAGGAACCGCAGCAGCAGTGGCGTGAGGAGCTGCAGCACTGGCGCGAGGAGCAGCAGCGCCGGGAAGAGCAGCTGAACCGCGGGGCCGGGCAGCGCCGCGAAGAGCCGGAGGCCCAGCAGCAGCCCGCCGCGCCCTGGAGCCAGCGCCTCGAGCTGCGGGAGGATCGCGCCGGCGACCGGCCGGCCGAACCGGGCGACCGCCGTCCCGCGCTGCCGCCGGAGCCGCCGCGCGGGGTGGTGCCCTCGGCGTCCGCCGGCTCGCTGGCCCGCCCGCAGCGGATCGAACCCGACGGGCAGCGGTTCGACGCCGAGGCGACCGTCGGGATCGAGCGGCCCACCCAGTTCCCCGGCGTCTTCCAGCAGCAGCCGCAGCTGCGCGGCGACCAGCCCCGCACCGAGCAGCGGGCCGAGCCGCCCGCCGAGCCGCCGACGCCGCCCGCGGCCGAAGCGCCGGCCGCCGAAGAGCCGCCGAAGAAGAAGCGACGCAAGGGCAAGCTGATCGCGCTCGTCGTGGTCGTCCTCCTGGTGCTCGCCGGTGGCGGGGTCGCCGCGGCGACGCCGAAGGTGGCCAACCGGCTGGGCCTGCCGTGGGCCCCGAACGCGCCCAAGGGCGACCCGCCGTCGCCGTCCGCGGCCACGCGTCAGCTGCAGGGGCCGGCGACGTCCGGGACGGCCCCGACCGCGAACGGCGTCAAGTCCGCGGTGGCCCCGGCGGCCGGCAACAGCGCGCTCGGGCAGCTCACCGGCAGCGTGATCGACCCGGTGACCGGGACCGTGCTGTGGGACCACGGCTCGTCGACGCCGGTGACACCCGCGTCGACGACGAAGGTGCTCACCTCCGCGGCCGCGCTGCTCTCGCTGGACCAGAACCTGCGCCTGTCGACCAAGATCGTGCAGGGTGCGGACCCGGGCACGGTGATCCTGGTCGGCGGCGGCGACACGACGCTCACCAGCCTGCCGCTGGGCACCGACTCCCCGCTCTACCCCGGGGGCGCGCACGTCGACGACCTCGTCGCGCAGGTCAAGAAGGCGGCGCCGGGCGTCAAGAAGGTGCAGGTCGACCTGACGCTGTTCAAGGGAGCGACGACCGCTCCGGGCTGGGAAGCGGGCGACGCGCCGTCGACGTACGCGACACAGATGTCCCCGGTGATGGCCGACGGCGGCCGCATCAACGCCAAGGACAACAACTCGCAGCGCATCGCGAACGCGGGCAGCGCGCTCGCGTCGACGATCGCCTCGAAGCTGGGTGCTTCGGCGGGGGGTCAGGCGACCGCGCCCAAGGACGCGAAGGTGGTCGGCGAGGTGAAGTCGGCCCCGCTGACCGAGCTGGTGTCCGACCTGATGGTGCTCTCCGACGACGTCCTCGCCGAGGCGATCGCCCGGCAGATCGCGCTCGCGAACGGCGAAGAAGCCAGCTACGCCGGCGGCGCCAAGGCGACCATCAAGGTCCTGAAGGACCACGGCTTCGACGTCTCGGGTGTCGTGCTGTCCGACGGCAGCGGCATCTCGGTGCAGAACCGCATCCCGGCGCGGCTGCTGACCCAGCTCCTGGCGGCCGCGGCGGCGCCGGAGGGCAAGAACCCGGGCACGGCGAAGCTGCGTCCGGTGCTGGCCGGCCTCCCGGTCGCCGGCGGCTCGGGCACCCTCGCCGACAAGCGGTTCGACGCGCCGGCGTCGCAGGCAGGCCGCGGCTGGGTGCGGGCCAAGACGGGCACGCTCACCGGGGTCAACACCCTCGCCGGGCTGGTCCTCGACCAGGACGGCCGGGTGCTGGTGTTCGCGTTCATGTCCAACGGCTCCGACACCGACTCCGGCCGGGCCGCCCTCGACGCCCTCGCGACGAGCCTGCGCAAGTGCGGCTGCGCCTAGCGGACGCCGAACCGTACGAAGATCGTGGCCGGAAACCGGCACCGGGGCAGGTAGCGTCGGAAGGGTGAGTCAGGAAACGCAGACCCGGCCCATGGTCGACTGGGCGATCGCCGCGCAGACCGGCGCGTTGCTGGTGCGCGGGGGCCCGCAGGTGCCGCGGGAACAGGCCGACGAGGCCGTCACCGACCTGCGCGAGCTGACCGTCGAGGCCGAGGGGCACGTGCGGCAGCTGACGAACCTGGGACTCGACCTGCCGCTGCTGCCCGGTGAGGTGGTCGACCGCCCGGGCTGGGTCCGGTCGGCCGCGGCCGGGCTGGACGCGCTGACCGGCCGGGCGCTGCCGCAGCAGGGCGGGCCGCTCGGGCCGATCCTGGCCGGCGGTGCCGGTGTCCAGACCGGACTGGTGCTCGCCTTCCTCGCCAGCCGGGTCCTCGGCCAGTACGACCCCTTCGGCGGCCCCGAGCGCGCCGGCTCGCTGCTGCTGGTGGCGCCGAACGTCGTCGCCGCCGAGCAGGCGATGGACGTGCCCGGCCACGACTTCCGGCTCTGGGTCTGCCTGCACGAGTGCACCCACCGGCTCCAGTTCACCGCGGTCAAGTGGCTGCGCGACTACTTCGCCGACGAGGTCGAGCGGCTCGTCTCCGGCCTCGCGGGCGGCGGCACCGACAGCCTGGCCGACCTGGTCGGCCGGCTGCCGGAGGCGATCAAGCAGGGCCCGAAGCTGAACCTGGCCGAGCTGCTGCAGTCGCCGAAGGAACGCGCGGTGTTCGACCGGCTGCTGGCGCTTTCGACGCTCCTGGAGGGGCACGCCGACTACGTCATGGACGCCGTCGGGCCGCAGGTCGTGCCGAGCGTCGACCGGATCCGCGCGCGGTTCACCGCCCGGCGGAAGGGCGGCGGCGTCTTCGACCGGCTGCTGCGCGCGCTGCTCGGCGTCGACGCGAAGATCCGTCAGTACGAAGAAGGCGCGAAGTTCACGAAGCACGTCGTGGACGCCGTCGGCATGGACGGCTTCAACGCCGTCTGGCGGTCGCCGAACACCCTGCCCTCGCGCGCCGAGATCGCCGACCCGGCGGCGTGGGTCCGGCGCCTGCACGGATGACCGGGCCGGCGGTCGCGGCCGTTCGCCGGGCCGTCCGCGCCTTCCTGGAGACGCTCGAGGCGCCGCCGGAGCTGTGCGTCGCGGTCTCCGGCGGTGCCGACTCCCTGGCGCTGGCCGAGGCGGCCGCGTACGTGGGGCACCACCGCGGGCACGTCGTCCGCGCGCTGGTCGTGGACCACGGCCTGCAGGAGGGCTCGGCGAAGATCGCGGCCGACGCGGCCGCCGCGGCGAAGGCACTCGGCGTCGACGAAGCCGAGGTGCGCCGGGCCGACGTCACCGGCGCGGGCGGCCCGGAAGCCGCCGCGCGCAAGGCCCGCTACCGCGTCCTCGCCGGGCACGACCTCGTGCTGCTCGGCCACACCCTAGACGACCAGGCCGAAACGGTCCTGCTCGGGCTCGGCCGCGGTTCTGGCCCACGCAGCGTCGCCGGGATGCGGCCGCACGATCCGCCGTGGGGGCGCCCGCTGCTCGCCGTCGGCCGGGCCACCACCCGGGCCGCGTGCGCCGAGCTCGGCGTCGAGCCGTGGGACGACCCGCACAACGCCGAGCCGCGCTTCACCCGCGTCCGGCTGCGCACCGAAGTCCTGCCGCTCCTGGAAGACGTCCTCAACGGCGGGGTGGCCGCCGCACTCGCCCGCACGGCCGCGCAGCTGCGGGACGACAACGAGGCGTTGGACACACTGGCGGAGGAGATCTTCACCCGCGCGGGCGGCCCCGATGGGCTGGATGTGGCCACCCTCGCCCCCGAGCCGTCGGCGGTCCGGCGGCGGGTTCTCCGCAGGTGGCTGCTGGCATCGGACGTGCGCGAACTCACGGACGCCCACCTTCGCGCGGTCGACGCGCTCGTCGCCCGGTGGCGCGGTCAGGGCGGCGTCTGGTTGCCGGGCAACTTGGAAGCGCGCCGGGCGCATGGCAGGCTCTGCGTCGTCTCCCAACCCACCACCCGAGGGGAATGACCCGTGTACGAGGGCGAAATCGCCTCCGTGCTCGTCACCGAGCAGCAGATCAAGGACAAGATCGCGGAGCTGTCGGAGCAGATCGCCGCCGACTATCCGGCCAACGGGCAGGGAGAACTCCTGCTGGTGGGCGTCCTGAAGGGCGCGGTCATGTTCATGACCGACTTCGCCCGCGCGCTGCCGCTGCCGACGCAGCTGGAATTCATGGCCGTCTCCTCGTACGGATCGGCGACTTCGTCGTCCGGTGTCGTGCGCATCCTCAAGGACCTCGATCGCGACATCGCGGGCCGGGACGTCCTGATCGTCGAGGACATCGTCGACTCCGGCCTGACGCTGTCCTGGCTGCTGAAGAACCTCGCCAGCCGCAACCCCGCGTCGCTCGAGGTCGTTTCGCTGCTGCGCAAGCCGGAAGCGGTCAAGGTCGACGTGCCGGTGAAGTACATCGGCTTCGACATCCCCAACGAGTTCGTCGTCGGCTACGGCCTCGACTACGCCGAGCGCTACCGGGACCTGCCCTACATCGGCACCCTGGACCCGAAGGTCTACGGCGCGTAGTTCACCGACCGTTCACCGCAACCACCGGATTTTCGGAACCCCCGGCTCGTTGTTTGCGTCATAGGCTCTGATCACGTGCGTTAACCTATGCGAAGACCAATCGTGCCCGCGGTGACCGGGTCGGGGGAACGGGAGAGAGTGCAGATGGGGAACAGCAACGCTGCCGACGCGAACGCCTTCAAGGCCGCGGCCGCGGCGGGTCAAGTCGGGGTCGACCCCGACGCCGCCCAGACCGTGCTGAACAAGATCCGCACGGGCAAGGACGCGGTCGAGGCCCTGCTCGCCGGCGCGGGCACGCTCGCCCAGCCGCCGAAACTCGGCGACAACCCGGTCGGCAACGCGATGGCCGCGAAGTTCGTGCAGCGCGCGGACGGCGGGGGCGACTCCTACGCCGCCGCGCTGCAGAACCTGCTCGACCAGTACTCCGCCGCCGAAGAGGGCATCGTCACGGCGATGGCCAGGTACCACGAGATCGACCAGGCCGCGGCCGACCCGTTCCGTAACGCCTGAGTCCAGAGGGGGATTTCGAAGTCATGGCTCCGAACCAGAGCGACCAGCCGTCGAAGACCGACCCGGGCTCACTCGTCCCGCTCGGCGACAACTCGGCGTCGCAGAACATCGTCGAGAACGCCCGCGGCAGTGCCGGCGGCTTCGACATGGGCAGCGACCGCGCGATCGCCAACCCGCCGAACTGGAACGCGCAGGAAAGCCAGCAGCTCTACGCCGGCGCGGTCAACAACAACGACCCCGGCACCGCGGAGGCGACCGGGCAGGCCTGGGCGCACCACGGCAGCGAGCTGAAGCAGGCGTCCGACCACCTGTACAACGCGATCGCCGAGCTGGGCAACGCCTGGGTCGGCCGCGGCGCCGCGGGTGCGCAGGGCGCGCTGGTGGCCATCGCGAACTCCGGTTCGCAGGCCTCCGACGCCGCGCACACGATGTCCGACCGGCTCGCCCGGCAGGCCGCGGCGGCCGCCGAGGTCAAGAAGATGCCCGCTCCGAAGGACTACGACCCCAATCAGGCCATGGCGGCCGCGCTGGCCGGCGGTCCGGCGGCGCTGATCGCCGACCAGAAGGCGCAGTCCGACGCGGCCAACGACGTCAAGGCGCAGCAGGTCGCGTTCTTCAACGCCTACACGCAGGCCATGAGCGAGGTCGACAACTCGACCCCGAGCTTCGGCCCGGAGTCGCTCGACATGAAGCCGACGGCGTCGCACAACTCCGTGTCGTTCAACGCGGTGAACAACGTCGGCAGCTCGGGCTCGGTCGACGCGCTGCCCGGCGCGGGCAACGCGATCTTCGCCTCCGGCGCCGCGGGCTTCGGCGGCCACGGCGGCGCGTTCGGCGCGCAGCACGCCGGGGTCGTCGGCCCGAACGGCGGCCACGGCGGCGTTGCGGGAGCGGGAACCGCAGCCGGCTTCGGCCAGGACGCGGCCGCGCTGGGCAGCGACGGTGCCGGCGGCTCGGTCGCGGCGGGAGCAGGCACCACCACCGGCGCGGGCCACGTCGCCCCGGGCGTCGGGCAGCCGGGTGGCAGCAACCCGCTCGGCAAGATCGGCATGGGACTCGGCCTGGGTGGGGCGGCCGGCGGCCTCGGCGCGCTGGCGTCGCGGGCGCTGGGCGCGGGCAGCAAGTCCGGCGCCAAGAAGTCCGAGAACGAAACGACCCTCGCGTCGGCACAGGGCCAGGGCCAGAGCGCCGCGTCGGCCCAGGCGCCGCAGCAGGGCGTCGTCTCGTCCGCGGGCACCATCGGCGGGCAGACCCCACCGCCGATGAACCCGGCGGGCATGGGCGGCATGGCCCCGCAGGGTGCCCAGGGCGAGCAGGACGCGGAGCACACGCACGCGTCCTTCCTCATCGAGGCGGACCCGGACGAGGCCTTCGGCGCGAACCAGGCGACCCCGCCGCCGGTCATCGGCGCGTGGTCCGAGGACGACGAAGACCGCTGATCCGTTCGGACCGGGCACGCTCACCGCGGGCCCGGTCCGGTTTCTCCTGGGGGTGGCTCGATGCCGAACGCTGAGCTGCTCACCCCGGTCGAGGTCGACTTCCTGTGGGAGTCGGCCGGGCTGGGCGAGCTGCCGTACCCGTTCAAGATCCCGTCGCACGGCGCGACCGTCGACGAGCGGGCGCTGCTGCGCCGCCGCACGTTGGAGGGGCTCACCGCGCGCGGTCTCGCCGACGGCCGCGGCCGGCCCGAGCCGCACATCGAGGACTACTTCGGCGTGCTGGCCGCCCCCGAGCTGAGCCTGGACGCCGTCCAGCTGATCGCCCCGGACGCCCAGGCGCTGCTCGCGGTCGCCGGCGTGCTGGGCGGCCAGGGCCTGCTGGCCGTGCAGGACACCCGCGGCCTGCACCTGCAGCCGTGCCCGGCCGACGGGCTCGCGAGCGCGATCGTCTCGCTGCTGCCCGGTGGCCCGCGCGGGACCGAAAGGTCGGTCACGGTGCCGCTGGAGCAGCTGGTCGGCGCGCCGGGCGTCGACTTCCTGCAGCGCCGCGGCAACGGCGACGAGCGCTCGTCGGCCGACGAGGACCGCAAGGCGCTGGCCCGGCTGCACGCCCAGCCGCGGCTGCGCGGCGGCCAGATCGGCGCCAACGCCCGCACCCGGATGGGCGCGCGCACCCGCACACCGGTCCTGAGCTGGTTCGACACCGAGACCGGCCGCTACTTCACCCAGGCCACCCGCGGCCGCGACGGCCGGGACTGGATCACCATCGCCCCGGCCGACGCCGCCACGTTGCGCCACCGCCTCGGCGAGATGCTCGCCGGAGCCGCGACCACCAGCGCGGTCTGAACCCGGGTTCTCCGGACGTGCCCTGCTCGCCGCCGGACCCGTCCGGTTTTGTCGGTGCTGCGGGCTACGCTGGGCAAGAGTCCGATCCGGGAGAGTGATGATGCAAGAGTTCTTCTCGCCACTGGCGTTCGACTTCCTCTGGGAGTCGGCGCGGGTCGGGGAGCTGCCGTACCCGCTGATCGTCCGGTCGCACGGCGCCACCGAGAACGAGCGCGTGTCGCTGCGTCACCGCGTCGACGTCGAATTCAAGGCGCGCGGCATCCGCGAACCGCGCGGCACACTCGCGCCGCCGATCGAGGACGCCCTGCACCTGCTGGCCTTCGCCCCGCTGACCATCGACGCGCTGCACATCCCGCAGTTCGAAGCCCCGACGATCGGTGTCCTCGCGGCCGCCGACGAGACGAAGGGCGTGCTCGCGATCCAGGACGCCGACGGCATCTGGCTGCGGGACGTCCCGCCGGACGGTCTCGTCTCCGCGGTCGTCGGGGTGCTGCCGGCCGGGCCGCGCGGCAGCGAGGCGTCGGTCACACTTCCGCTGGACGACGCCCTGCGCACCGCGCCGATCCGGGTGCCGGTGCCGTCGTCGGGTGAGGAAGAAGACAGGCGCCGGGGCAAGGCGCGGCGGACTCCGCTGAGCGAGCGCCTCACGGCCGATCCGCGTGAGGCCTACGGCCGCATCGCCGGGCAGCCCCGGCAGCGCGGCGGTCAGCTGGCAGCGAACAGCCGTTCGCAGGTCGGGGCCAAGCAACGGTCCCGCGTGCTGGCCTGGTTCGACACCGCGACCGGGCGCTACCTGAGCCTCTCCCGCGCAGGTACGGACGGGCGCGAGTGGGTCACCGTGGCCCCGGCGGACCCGGCCACGCTGCGCACCCGGCTGGGCGAGATGGTGGGCAGTGTGTCGGACGGCACGCGATAGCGTGACCACCGCGGACACCGGCCGGGAACCCGGGCGCGGTATCGCCCGTTGACCTGCGAGAGGCTCACAGGGGATGAACGCGGCAGCGGACGGTACCCTGATGAGCAGGTGTTCAGGCACCACGGGTTGTCAAGATCGTGATGGCGGGTATCACAGGAGCCGCCCAACCAGGGAGGGTCGAGGCCACCAGGGCCGAGTCGTATGAACCGGAAGAGCGTGCTCAGGAACCCACTGCTGTGGATCGTCGCGGGGTTGCTGGCGTTGTTCGCGTACAACACGATCTTCGACAGTGATCGTGGGTACACCCAGGCACCCATCTCGGTGGCGAACTCCCAGATCACCTCGAACAACGTCAAGGAAGCCAGCCTCGAGGACAAGGAACAGCAGCTCAAGCTCCTGCTGGTCAAGCCCATCGACGTCGACGGCCAGCAGGTCACCCAGATCATTTCGCAGTACCCGGCGGACGCCACCCGCCCGATCTACGATTCGTTGATCAAGACGGAGGCCGGCGCCCAGCCGATCAAGTTCACCACCAAGGTGACCCAGCAGGGCGTGCTGACGCAGATCCTCATCTTCGCCATCCCGCTCGCCCTCGTCCTGGGCCTGCTGATGTGGATGATGAACAACGCCCAGGGCGGCGGCAACCGCGTCCTCAACTTCGGCAAGTCCAAGGCCAAGCAGCTGAACAAGGACATGCCCAAGACGACCTTCGGGGACGTCGCGGGCGCCGACGAGGCCGTCGAAGAGCTGTACGAGATCAAGGACTTCCTGCAGAACCCGGCGCGATATCAGGCGCTCGGCGCGAAGATCCCGAAGGGCGTGCTGCTCTACGGGCCGCCGGGTACCGGCAAGACGCTGCTCGCGCGAGCCGTCGCCGGCGAAGCGGGCGTGCCGTTCTACACGATCTCCGGCTCGGACTTCGTCGAGATGTTCGTCGGTGTCGGTGCGTCGCGAGTGCGTGACCTGTTCGAACAGGCCAAGCAGAACGCGCCGTGCATCATCTTCGTCGACGAGATCGACGCGGTCGGCCGCCAGCGCGGTGCCGGCCTCGGTGGCGGGCACGACGAGCGTGAGCAGACGCTGAACCAGCTGCTCGTCGAGATGGACGGCTTCGACGCCCGCGGTGGGATCATCCTGATCGCGGCGACGAACCGGCCCGACATCCTCGACCCGGCGCTGCTGCGCCCCGGCCGGTTCGACCGGCAGATCCCGGTGTCCGCGCCCGACCTGCGCGGCCGCAAGGCGATCCTCGAGGTGCACGCCAAGGGCAAGCCGATCGCCCAGGGCACCGACCTGACCAGCCTGGCCAAGCGGACCGTCGGCATGTCCGGCGCCGACCTGGCGAACGTCCTCAACGAGGCCGCGCTGCTCACCGCCCGCCAGAACGGGCACGTGATCACCGATGTGGCGCTGGAGGAGTCGGTCGACCGCGTCGTCGGCGGCCCGGCGCGCAAGAGCCGGATCATCTCCGAGAAGGAGAAGAAGATCACGGCCTACCACGAGGGCGGGCACGCGCTCGCCGCGTGGGCGATGCCGGACATCGAACCGGTCTACAAGCTGACGATCCTGCCGCGCGGCCGCACGGGCGGGCACGCGCTGCTCGTCCCCGAGGACGACAAGGACCTGATGACCCGCTCCGAGATGATCGGGCGGCTGGTCTTCGCGATGGGTGGCCGCACGGCGGAGGAGCTCGTCTTCCACGAGCCCACCACCGGCGCGTCCTCCGACATCGAGCAGGCGACGAAGATCGCCCGCGCGATGGTCACCGAGTACGGCATGAGCGCCCGGCTCGGCGCGGTCAAGTACGGCCAGGAGCAGGGCGACCCGTTCCTCGGCCGCTCGGCCGGCCGTCAGGCGGACTACTCGCTCGAGGTGGCGCACGAGATCGACGAGGAGGTGCGCAAGCTCATCGAGACGGCGCACACCGAGGCGTGGCACGTGCTCAACACCTACCGCGACGTGCTCGACGAGCTGGTCATCGAGCTCCTCGAGAAGGAGACGCTGACCCGCAAGGACCTGGAGCGGATCTTCGCGACGGTCGAGAAGCGCCCGCACATCACCGTGTTCAACGAGTTCGGTGAGCGGACGCCTTCGGACAAGCCGCCGATCAAGACCCCGGGCGAGCTGGCGATGGAGCGCGGCGAGCCGTGGCCGCCGCCGGAGAAGGAGAAGCCGGTCCTGAAGCCGGAGCCGACCCCGGTCGGCACCGCCCAGGGCGCGGGCGACCTGCCCGGTGGCCCGCCGTACCCGTCCCCGGTGGACCCGAACGCGAACCCGTACGCCCCGCCGCAGCCGGGTGCCTACCCGAACGGCGGCCGTCCCTACGGCGGCCCGAACGGTGGCCCCAACGGCACGGCCCACTGGCCGCAGAGCTACGGCGGCCAGCAGCCGGGCGGTCCGGCCGGCCAGAGCGGCCCACCGAACTACGGTGCCCCTCCGGGCTGGACGCCCGCGACCTCGCCGGGCGGTCAGCCGGGCCAGTCGTGGCGGCCCGGCGGTGAAGAACGCCCTCGTGAGCACGGCTGGTTCGCCGACCAAGCCGGCAACCAGCAGAGCGAGGGGGAGCGTCGTGACGTGGATGGACCAGACAAGCCACAGTGACGCCGACCGCCCGGTCTTCGACCACGACCGGGCGGAGAAGGCGATCCGCGAGCTCCTCTTGGCGTGCGGTGAAGACCCGGAGCGGGACGGTCTCAAAGACACTCCCGCCCGGGTCGCCCGGGCGTACCAAGAGATGTTCGCGGGGCTCTACACCGAGCCGGACTCGGTGCTGGACCGCACGTTCGACGAGTCCCACGAAGAGCTGGTGCTGGTCACGGACATCCCGATGTTCAGCCAGTGTGAACACCACCTGGTGCCCTTCCACGGCGTCGCGCACGTCGGGTACATCCCGAACGCCGCCGGGAAGGTCACCGGGCTGTCCAAGCTCGCCCGGCTCGTCGACCTCTACGCCAAGCGCCCCCAGGTTCAGGAGCGCCTGACCTCGCAGGTCGCCGACGCCATCGTCCGCAAGCTCGAACCCCGCGGTGTCATCGTGGTGATCGAGGCCGAGCACCTGTGCATGGCGATGCGCGGCATCCGCAAGCCCGGCGCCCGCACGACCACCTCGGCCGTGCGGGGACAGTTGAAGAACTCGCCCTCGTCGCGGGCGGAGGCGCTCGACCTCATCAGGGCGCGCCGGTGAGCGTGGGGCTTCCCGCGCCCGGCCGGTGCGTCGTGATGGGCGTGCTGAACGTGACGCCCGATTCCTTTTCGGATGGTGGCCGCTACCTCGGGCTCGACCAGGCGCTGGAGCACGCCCGCGAGATGTGGGCGCGGGGCGCCGACCTGATCGACGTCGGCGGCGAGTCGACGCGGCCGGGAGCGTCCCGAGTGGACTCCGCCACCGAACTGCAGCGCGTCCTGCCGGTGATCAAGACGCTCGCCGCCGAAGGGGTCGCGCTGTCGGTCGACACCACGCGGGCCGCCGTCGCCGCCGCGGCGCTCGAAGCCGGCGCGCACGTCATCAACGACGTCTCCGGCGGGCTGGCCGATCCGGACATGGCGCGCGTCGCGGCCGAGGCCGCGGTGCCGTGGGTGCTGATGCACTGGCGCGGGCACAGCAAGGACATGCAGGCGCTCGCCGAATACCGGGACGTCGTGGCGGACGTGCGGGCCGAACTGCGGTCCAGAGTGGACGCGGCGCTCGCGGCCGGTGTGGCGGAGAGCGCCATCGTGCTGGACCCCGGGCTCGGGTTCGCGAAGAACGCCGAGCACGACTGGGCGTTGCTGCGCGGGCTGGACTCGTTGCGCTCGCTCGGTTTCCCGGTGCTCGTCGGCGCTTCGCGCAAGAGGTTCCTCGGCCGTCTTCTGTCCGAAAAGGACGGCACGCCGCGCTCGCCGGACGGCCGGGAGGACGCCACCGCGGCGATTTCCGCGCTCGCCGCGGCCGCCGGTGCGTGGGGCGTGCGCGTGCACGAGGTCGGGGCTTCGCTGGACGCGGTCGCGGTGGCCGCCGCATGGAGGACGGATGGCTGACCGGATCACGCTGACCGGGCTGCGCGTGTTCGGGCGCCACGGCGTGTTCGAGCACGAGAAGCGGGACGGCCAGGAGTTCGTCGTCGACGTCACGGTGTGGCTGGACCTCGGGCCGGCCGCCGCGTCGGACGACCTGACCAAGACCCTGCACTACGGCGAGCTGGCCGAGCTGGCGGCCGGGATCGTCGCGGGCGAGCCCTACGACCTCATCGAGAGTGTCGCGGGCAGGATCGCCGACGAGGTGTTGCGCGACGAGCGCCTGAGCGCGGTCGAAGTGACGGTCCACAAACCGTCGGCCCCGATCCCGCTGACGTTCGACGACGTCGCTGTCACGGTCCGGCGCGGCCGGTGAGCCGCGCGGTGCTGTCGCTGGGCTCGAACCTCGGCGACCGCCTGGGGTTCCTCCAGTCGGCGCTCGACGCCGTTCGGCCGGCGCTGGTCTCGGTGTCGAGCGTGTACGAGACCCAGGCGTGGGGCGTCGAGGACCAGCCGGACTTCCTCAACGCGGTGTGCGTGGTCGACGACCCGGCGCGCGACCATTGGGCGTGGCTGCGCACGGGTCAGGCCGCCGAGCAGGCGGCGGGCCGGGTGCGCGAGCTGCACTGGGGCCCGCGGACGCTGGACGTCGACGTGGTCACTGTGGACGGCGTGACGTCGGCGGACCCGGAGCTGCTGCTGCCGCACCCGGGAACGCCGGACCGCGCGAGCGTGCTGGTGCCCTGGGTCGAGATCGAGCCCGACGCGATCCTGCCGGGCCACGGCCCGATCGCGGAACTGCTGGAGGCCCGTCCGGCGGACGAGGTGGCGACTGTCCGCCGGACGGACCTCGAACTGCGCTGACCCCAGGGCATGGCCTGTGGACAACACGCGGACCCTGTGGACAACCCGGGTGCGCGGACCCGGAATTGTCGGTCCTCGCGAGTAACGTTGAAACCGGGGGTCCCCCGAGCGGCCGGTGGGCGAAGATGGCTTATCGGTGAACCGGAAGTGACCGTTACCGATCACCGCCGGGCCGTCGCCGAAGTGCCGTTCCGGTGCGGTCAGCCGCGCAGAGCCGCGATCATGAAACCGACCGCGGGCTGCGTGGTCGCGACCGGCGGCCAGCCGTTGATGATGGCGAGCAACTGCCAGTAGCGCTCGGCGCGCGGGTCGCCGCTGGCGGCGAAGCGGTCCGCCAGCTCGCTGCGGAACTCGGCCGAGCCCGCGTCCTGGTCGGGTCGTGCGGAGGCCGCCGCGATGTCGGCCGCAAGCGCTTGCCCCCGTTCGGACGTCGGGGTTTCTCCGGCATCGACAGCCTCCTGGGCGCGGGCCATCCACTCGTTCCAGTGGGTTCGCCAGGCCTCCGCCGGCTGCTGGAACTCGCCGTCCTGGATCTGCTGGGCCTGGGTTTCGCTCATCTTGCGGATCAAGGCCCGGAACGCGGGGTCCTGGACCAGCTCGGCGAACTCGATCCAGGCCTCGAGCTGCTCGGGTGTCGGGTCGTCGGGCAGCTCCGGCTTTCCGGCGCGCATCCGGCGGTAGAACTCCTGGTCGACGTCGAGACCGGCGACCATTTCGTCCCAGAACTCGTCGACCAGCCGCTTGCGCTCCTCGTCGGACATCGACGCGAGACGGTTCATCAGGTTCACTTCCTCCAGTTCGGAATTGCGCTTGGCCACCGCGCGCAGCACCGCCCGGCGCAGCCGCAGCCGCCGGATCTGCTCGTCGAGGGCCTCGACGTGCCGGACCGCCAGCTCGCCGACGGTCGTCGACTGGGTCAGGGCGGCGGAGACGTCGGCGAGGCCGAGACCCAGCTCCCGCAGCGTGCGGACCAGCTCCAGGCGGGCCATCGCCGCCGCGTCGTAGAGCCGGTAGCCGGCGTCCGTCCGGTCGGTCGGCGGCAGGAGGCCTTCGTCCGAGTAGAAGCGGATGGTCTTGACCGGCAGGCCGGTCCGCCGGGACAGCTCGCCGATGGTGAAGGTCGCGGTGGTGCCCACAAGACGCATGATGAACTCTCCAGTCGGTGGAGAGTCAACTCTTCCACGGTACGGTTGAGGCATGCACTTCACCCGGCCTCGCGACCTCGTGGTCGCCGGGCTGCTCGGCCTCGGGCTCGGCTACCTGCTCTTCCAGACGGCCTACGGCTCGCTGCCGCAGCTGCCGCTGCTCGCCGGTGTCACCTTCGCCGTGCTCGCCGTCATCGAGGTCGTCCTCGCCTTCTCGGTCCGGTCGCGCATCAAGAACGGCCGGGTCGTCGGCGCGATCGGGGTCGCCCGATCGGTGGCCCTCGCCAAGGCTTCGTCACTCGCCGGAGCGTTCATGGCGGGCGCCTGGCTCGCGGCCCTCGCCTACCTTTTTCCCCGACGTGACGAACTCGTCGCCGCGGTGCTCGACACGCGCGCCGCGGTGGTCGGCGCGGTGTCTTCCGCGGCCCTGGTAGCAGCGGCTTTGTGGCTAGAACACTGCTGCCGGACCCCTCGCGACCACGATCGTGAGCGCACCCGCGGGACGACCGGTTAGCGCTGGAATCCCACCGCTCGCTGGACCGAGTAGGTCTCGTTCGGATTACGAGCAGGTACGGTGTCAGTCATGACCGGCGTGGGTGACGACTCGCGCGGCCGCCTACTGGGCAGGCCGTGGCTTGTTGTCGGCTTTGTCCTCGCCATCGGAGCCACCCTCGCACTGGTGCTCAGCGACGATCTCCGTTATCTCCGGCTCGGGATCGTCGCGGCCCTCTGGGCCGCCCTGATCGGCGCTTTTCTCGCCGTGAAGTACCGCAAGAGCGCGGCACAGAGCGAGGACGCGGTCGCCGAGGCGCAGGCTGTGTACGAACTGGAGCTGGAACGCGAGATCGCGGCCCGGCGCGAGTACGAGCTGGAGATGGAGGCGGAGAACCGCACCGCGGCCGACTCCAAGGGCCGCGAGGAGCTGGAGGCGCTGCGCGCCGAAGTGTCCGCGCTGCGCGACAGCCTCCAGTCGCTGTTCGGCGGCGAGGTGCTGCTCGAGCGCGTCGCGCTGACCGCGCAGGCGACCCGGATGCGCAAGGTGTCCGACGAGAACCGCATGATTCCCGACAGCGCGCCGAAGAAGAAGCCCGCCCAGCTGATGGCCGGGAAGAAGCCGGTGGTCGAGGGCGGCGAGCGGCCGACCGAGCTGATCGACCGCGTCCTCGACGAGCGCCGCCGCAAGGCCTCGAACGGCAAGCCGGTGAACGGCAAGGGCCTCGGCAAGGGCAAGGGCTTCGGCGGCAAGCCGGTCCCGAAGACGCCGGCGAACGTCTCCGTGCAGAGCACCCAGCAGATGGCCCGGCCGAAGCCGCTGAGCGAGCGCCGCCCGCCGGTGCCGCCGGTCGACCCGGCGCTGAACGCCGCGCAGCGCGAGCTGAAGGCCGCCGAACTGCGGGCCGAGGCGGCGCGCCGCCAGGCCGAGTCGCAGCCGATGCGGCTGCCGAAGCAGGACGAAGTCGCGAAGCAGCCCGAGCGCCGTCCGGAGGCCGCCGCCGAGCCGACGCGCCGGGACGTGCCGCGGCCCGACCCCCAGACCGAGATCCGGCGCCCACAGGAGCCGAAGACCGAGATCCGCCGACCGCAGGAGCCCAAGACGGAAATCCGCCGCCCCGAGCCGCCGCCCGCACGCCGGGCCGAGATGTCGCGCTCGGACATCCGCCCTGTCGAGATGTCACGGCCCGATATCCCGCGGGTGGAGATGTCGCGGCCCGATATCCCGCGCGTCGAGATGTCGCGTCCGGACATCCCGCGCGTCGAGGCGCCGCGGCCGAACATGCCGCGGCCCGAGGCGCCGCGGCCGAACGTTCCGCGCGCGGAAGCGTCGCGGTCGGACATCCCTCGGGTCGAGATGTCGCGGCCCGATATTCCCCGCGTCGAGATGTCCAGGCCGGACATTCCGCGTGTGGAGATGTCGCGTCCGGACATTCCGCGTGTGGAGATGTCGCGTCCGGACATTCCCCGGGTGGAGATGCCGCGGCCGAACGTCCCGCGGTCCGAAGCGTCGCGGACGGACATTCCGCGCGTCGAGAGGTCGCGGACGGACCTTCCGCGCGTCGGCGGGCAGCCGAACGGCGGGCAGCCGAACGGCGGGCAGCCGAACGGCGTGCGGCCCGATCCCCGCAAGGCGCCTGAGCCGCCGCGGCCGGTGCCGGGCCGTCCGGCGGCCAGTGTGCCGCCGCCGAAGCCGTCCGAAATGTCGCGTTCGGACATCCGGCCGGTCAAGGACCTCAGCGCGGCCTTCCAGAACCGCGACGACTTCGCCGAGCGCCAGCGGCCGAACCGGCCGAAGCCGCCCGAGCCGAAGGCGCCGATGCCGCGGGACGCCGCGGCGTCCCGCACCGACATCCCGCCGGTGGTCCCGCCGACGACACCGGTGCCGAGCAACGGCCCGTCGCCGCGGCAGCCGTCGCGTACGGACCTGCCCCCGGTGGTGCCGCCGACCACGCCGGTCCCGGCGGCCGACAGCCGCCGCCCGTCGCGGCTGGAGCAGTTCTCGCGGGCCGACATGTCGCCGATCCTGGAGGAGCCGCCGTCCCGCCACGGTGGTTCGCACGGCGGTTCGCACCGCGCGCCGGCGGAGGCCGCCAAGGCCGAGGCGCCGATGGTGAACCCGACGTTGCCGGAGTCGGTCCGCAACTTCCAGGGCCGCTCCGGCGGCCGCCGCCGCAAGCCGGAGGACTCTCAGCAGATGCCGGCCGTGCCGCCGGCACCGGAGCCACCGGGCGGAGGCCGCCGCCGTCGCCCGGACGGCGAGCCCCCGGCCTGGGAAGGCATGGTCGCGGAGCGGGCCTCGATGTCCCGCCGCGGGATGGCCCCGGTCGACCCGGCGGATGTCGAGCAGCAGCAGAACGGCAACGGCCACAACGGAGCCCGCAACGGCCACCGTGCGGCCCCCGAGCCGACTCCCGGCAGCGGTTCCCACGCAGCGGGCCGCTCGGTGAGCGAACTGCTGGCCGCCAACGGCGGCACGGGCGCCACGCCCCGCCGCCGGCGGCGCGCGGAGGACTGAGCGCCCACCCCTGGTACATCAGCACCCCGAGGCGGCCCTGGTTGCGTTGAGCGCACCCAAGGTCGCCTCCGGTGCGTTGGCCGCACCAAATGTGGTCTTGGTTGCGTTGGACACACCCAAGGTGGCCTTCGGTGCGTTGGGCGCACCAAATGCGGCCTTCGGTGCATTGGGCGCTGCACGACGTCTTCTTCCGGATCGGCGGCGCGCACCCAAGACCGCCTTGGGGCGGTTTGCGCGTGCCTGACGCGCGGCCTGGGCGGGCCGCGAGAGCTGAGGCGGCATTCCGGTCCTCCCGGGCCCTTGCGTAGGGTGACCCGCTGTGAGCGGAACCCTCTCGCCCGCGACGGGACTTGATCGTGGACGGCGGCCTCGCCGGGTCACCGTGCTGCTGCCGGTGCTCGGGCTGATCGTGGTCGCCCTGTGCGGCCTGTTCCTGTTCGGGCTCGCCACCGCGCGGGTCGGGCCTCTCGCCGTCACCATCGGGGTGCTCGCCGCGCTCGTGCCCGTGGCCGGCGTCGTCGCCGGGTTCCTCTGGGTCGACCGGTGGGAGCCCGAACCCGCCAAGTTCCTCCTGCTCGCCTTCGCCTGGGGCGCCTGCATCGCCACCATCACCGCGCTGCTCATCAACACCACCGCCGAGGCCGTCGGGGACGAGCTGCTCGGCCAGGGCAGCGGGAACACCGTCGCCGCGCTCGTCTCGGCCCCCGTGGTCGAGGAGGCCGCCAAGGCGCTCTTCGTGCTGCTCATCCTCTGGCGGCGGTCCAGCGAGTTCGACGGCGTCGTCGACGGGGTCGTCTACGCCGGGTTCAGCGCCGCCGGGTTCGCCTTCACCGAGAACATCTACTACTTCGGCCGGGCGTTCGCCGACTACGGCTTCGGTGACGGGCACAGCCAGGGCGTCATCACCGCGTTCTTCCTCCGCGGTGTGCTCGCCCCGTTCACGCACCCGCTGTTCGCCGTGCTCACCGGCATCGGGATCGGCATCGCCGCGCGGACGACGACCAAGGCGCTCAAGGTCGTCGCGCCGGTCGCCGGGTACCTGGCCGCGGTCTGCCTGCACGCGTTGTGGAACAGTGCCGCGCTGCTCGGCGGGTCGAAGTTCCTCACCGTCTACTTCCTGATCATGCTGCCGCTGTTCTTCGGCGTGGTCTACCTGGTCATCCTGCAGCGGAAGCGGGAGCAGCGGATCATCGCCGCCGCGTTGCCGCACATGGCCGCGGCGCGGTGGATCGCGCCGTCGGAGGTCGACCTGCTGGCCAGCCTTCCCGGCCGCCGCGCGTGGCGCCGCCAGGCGAAACGGCAGTCCGGAAAACGCGCTGCCCGCGCCGTCGCCGTCTACCAGGCGAGCGTGACGGAGCTCGCGTTCCTCGACCGGCACCAGCTCACCAGCGACAGCGACCGGCAGCGCCAGCGGGAGCTGCTGCGCACCCTGAAGGCCGCCCGCGCGGAGGCGACGCGCCTCGCCGACGAGGCCGCCGACGGGTGAACCGGTCCGGGTGAAGCTGGTCACCCGGGCTCAACGGCGCGCGTTCGCCGGAGCGACCAATCCGGCCAAAAGCAGGCCGATCCCACCCGGCACGTAACCTTTGCCACACAGCTGGACGGCCCTGACTGTGGTCGGATTGGTCACCAGCGGCACAGTAGTCTCGCGCCGTCGTCCGGTACCCGGAGCGGGACTGGAACGAGAGCAGAGGGAGTCTGCCAACCATGAGCGTCCACAGGCGCACGCCATGATGAGGCCCGCCCGCCTCGGGGTCGGCGTCGTTTCCGCCGGCCGGGTGGGCAGCGTGCTCGGCGCCGCGCTGGCCCGGGCGGGGCACACGGTGGTTGCCGCGTCCGGCCTGTCCGCCGCGTCGCTGGCCCGTGCCGAACGCCTCCTCCCCGACGTGCCACTCCTGCCGCCCGACGAAACCGTCCGCCGGGCGGACCTCGTGCTGCTCGCCCTCCCCGACGACGCGCTCGCCGGGATGATCCGCGGGCTCGTCGCCACCGAGTCGCTCCGGCCGGGGCAGATCGTCGTGCACACGTCCGGGGCGCACGGCATCGACGTCCTGGCCCCCGCGGCCGAAGCCGGGGCCCTGCCGCTCGCCCTGCACCCGGTGATGACGTTCACCGGCCGCGAGGAGGACCTCGAACGGCTGGCGGCGTGCAGCATCGGCGTCACGGCGGCCGAGGACGACGAAGCGGCGTGGAACGTCGGCGAAGCCCTGACCGTCGAGATGGGCGCCGAGCCGGTGCGGATCCCCGACTCCGCGCGAGCGCTCTACCACGCTGCGTTGGCCCACGGCGCAAACCACCTGATGGCGCTGGTCGCCGACTGCGCGGACCTGTTGCGCCAGGCCGGAATCGGGCAATCCGAACGCCTGGTGGCGCCACTGCTCTCGGCGGCATTGGATAATGTGCTGCGACACGGCGATCGTGCCCTCACCGGCCCGGTCGCGCGTGGCGACGTCGGCACCGTCCGCAAGCACCTCGCGGTGCTGGCGGACCGGGCGCCGGACGTGGCGCCGGCCTACCGCGCGCTGGCCAAGCGCACGGTGGCGCGTTCGACGGCTGCCGGGCTGCTGGACACCGCGGCCGCCAAAGACCTCACCGAACTCCTCGACGATCCCGCCGAAGGGCACCAAGACCAGTGACCACACCGAAATTCAGCCGCGGCACCCTGAACACGTTCGCGGCGCCCGAACAGGTGAGCCAGGTCAGCCGGGCGCTGCACGGCGTCGGCCGCAAGCTGGCGCTCGTGCCGACCATGGGCGCGCTGCACGCCGGGCACCGCGAGCTGATCCGCCGTGCGAAGCGGCTGCCGAACACCGTCGTGGCCACCTCGATCTTCGTGAACCCGCTGCAGTTCGGCGCGGGCGAGGACTTCGAGGCGTACCCGCGGCCGCTGGAGGCCGACCTCGACATCCTGCGCGAGGACGGCATCGAAATCGCCTTCACGCCCAGCGCGGACGCGCTCTACGCCGAAGGGGCCGTGGTGACCGTCCACCCGGGACCGCTCGGCGAAGAACTCGAAGGCGCCGTCCGGCCCGGGCACTTCGCCGGTGTGCTCACCGTCGTGGCGAAGCTGTTCAACCTGCTCCGTCCGGACTACGCCTTCTTCGGCGAAAAGGACTACCAGCAGCTGGTGCTGATCAAGCGGATGGTGCGCGACCTGAACATCGACACGCGCGTGATCGGCGTGCCGACCGTGCGGGAGCGCGACGGGCTCGCGTTGTCCTCGCGCAACGTCTACCTGACGCCTGAACAGCGCGAAGACGCCATCGTCCTGTCGGCCGCCCTCACCGCGGGGGCGTTCGTCGGCCGGGACGGTGCCGGCGCGGTCCTCGAGACCGCGTGGAAGACCCTCGCCGCGCGTCCCGCGGTCGAGGTGGATTACCTGGAGTTGAGGGGAACCGACCTCGGGCCCGCGCCCGTCGACGGTGAGGCACGACTGTTGATCGCAGCTCGGGTGGGGAGTACCCGGCTGATCGACAACGTTCCGGTGTTGCTCGGTGCTTCGGTAGATCACCCAGCGCGCCCGGAACGGGACGCAGGGGAATAGGAGTCCACGATGTACCGCACGATGCTCAAGTCGAAGATCCACCGGGTCACCGTGACCCAGGCCGACCTGCACTACGTCGGTTCGGTGACGGTCGACGAGGACCTGATGGAGGCCGCGGACCTGCTGCCGGGGGAACAGGTGTCCATTGTGGACGTCACCAACGGGGCGCGGCTGGAGACCTACGTCATCAAGGGGGAACGCGGCAGCGGGGTGCTCGGCATCAACGGCGCCGCGGCCCACCTGGTGCACCCGGGTGACCTGGTCATCCTCATCTCGTACGGCCAGATGGACGACGCCGAGGCGGCGACGTACCAGCCGCGCGTGGTGTTCGTCGACGCGGACAACCGGATCGTCCACCGGCACACCGACCCCGGCCACGCGCCGGAGGGATCCGGGCTGCTGTCCGGCACGGTGACCCTGCCGCCGGACGAGGAGACGGCGATTTTCCCGGTCGCCGAGACGGCGGACGCCCGCCGGCTCGACGCGTTGCTGCACGCGGAAAGCTGACCCGCTTGCTGCTCACCGTCGACGTCGGCAACACGAACATCGTGCTGGGGCTGTGGTCCGGTCAGGAGCTCGTGGGCGACTGGCGCATGCGCACGGACGCGCGGATCACGGCCGACGAGCTGGCGTTGACGGTCCGCGGGCTGCTCGGCCCGCACGCGGACGCGGTGTCCGGGATCAGTGCGTTGTCGACGGTGCCGGCGGTGCTGCGCGAGCTGCGGGTGATGCTCAGCCGGTACTACGCCCGGGTGCCGAAGATCGTGGTCGAGCCGGGCGTGCGCACCGGCGTGGCGCTGCTGGTGGACAACCCCAAGGAGGTGGGCGCGGACCGGCTGGTGAACACGCTGGCCGCGCACCACCTCCACAGCACGGCGTGCGTGGTGGTCGACTTCGGCACGTCGACCAACGTGGACGCGATCTCGGCCCGCGGCGAGTTCCTGGGCGGCGCGTTCGCACCCGGGATCGAGATTTCGGTGGACGCACTGGCGTTGCGCGCGGCGGCGCTGCGGAAGGTCGAACTGGTGCCGCCGCGGTCGGTGATCGGCAAGAACACGGTGGAGTGCCTGCAGTCCGGGATCCTGTACGGCTTCGCGGGCCAGGTGGACGGGCTGGTGCGCCGGATCGTCCGCGAGCTTTCCCCGGGCGGCGCGGAACCGGTGGCGGTCCTGGCCACGGGCGGCCTGGCGCCGCTGGTGCTGGACGAGTCGGAGACGATCACCGACCACGTCCCGGAGCTGACGCTGCTCGGCCTGCGGCTGGCGTACGAGCGCAACATCCGGCCCTGACCCGCCGCACCCGAGGTGTGTTCGAGACCACCTCGGATGCATCCCGAAGCCTCAGCCGCGGGCCAGGCGGCGGCCGTCGCCAGAGCTGCCACAAGCTCGTCGCACCCAGCGCGAGCCCCAGGCTCATGGTCTGGCCGTTGTGGAACTTCGCGTGCGGTGGCCATTCCGGGTTGTACACGTGGGTCTCGTTCCAGTCGGCCTTGTAGGGACCCACTGCGGTCACCAGCGAAGTCAGCGAGATCAAGGCTCGCCCCAGTGATTTCCTGCGCATCCCCGCAGTATCGAACCTCCACTTGAACGGAGGTCAAGACCGCCTTCGCGCGCGCAAGACGGTGGTGACCAGCGGCAGGTCGAACTCGCCGTTCGCCGTGGCCGGATTCTCCGAGAGGAACTGCCGGAGCCGGCCCAGCAGGGCCGCCGACTCCTCCGGGGCCGACACGATCACCTTCGAATAGGTCGCGATCGTTTCCAGCAGGGTCTCCGCGGTGCGCCGTTGCGTATGGCGAAACCGGTCGCTTTCGAATGATTCGAAGGCCGGGTGGGTCACTTCGCGCATGTCTTCGATGCTCGTCGGTCGGTGGGCGCCGTCGCGGCCCAGCGTGGTGAACTCGGCGATCCACGGCACCGACTCGTCTTCGTAGTTCCACATCGGCACGCACACCCCGCCCGGGCGCAGCACGCGGCCGATCTCCGTCATCGCCACCGGTACGTCGAACCAATGGAACGCCTGGCCGATGAAAACCGCGTCGACGGCCTCGTCGGGCAGCGGGATTCCTTCCGCCTGCCCCGCCCGTGACGTCACCGACGGCACGGCCCGCTCGAGTTCCGCGCGCATTTCCGGGTCGGGTTCGACCGCGGTGACGTCGAGCCCGAGCGCGACGAGGCCGAGGGTGAGCTTGCCGGTTCCGGCGCCGAGATCGAGCACCCGGCGCGGTGTTCCGCTCGCTCCGGAAAGCCCCCACTCGATCGCCTCCCGCGGGTAATCGGGCCGGTGCCGGGCGTACTCGGCGGCCCGGCTGCCGAAGGAAGATGCGCGCTGACCTCGTGTGGGATCACTCACGAGTCCAGGCTAATGGAGGGAAAGGTAAAGGTAATCCGGTTGGCGTAGCGCGCGGCAGGGTTCGTACCCTATGGGCCATGACCGAAAAGCTCCCTCCCACCAGCGACCCCGCCGAAGATGAACTGCCCGAGCAGATGCGGGTGCGCCGGGAGAAGCGCGACCGGATCCTCGCGGAGGGTATCGATCCCTACCCGGTCGAGGTACCCCGCACGCACTCGCTCGCCGAAGTGCGTGCGGCGCATGCCGACCTCCCCGTCGACACCGCCACGGGCGAGCAGGTCGGCGTCACCGGCCGGGTGATGTTCCTGCGCAATACGGGCAAACTGTGCTTCGCGAGCCTCCGCGAGGGCGACGGCACCGAACTGCAGGCGATGATCAGCCTGGCGAAGGTCGGCGAGGACGCGCTGGCGGCGTGGAAGTCCGACGTCGACCTCGGCGACCACGTGTTCGTGCAGGGTGAGGTCATCACGTCCAAGCGCGGCGAGCTTTCGGTGATGGCCGACGCCTGGCGCATCACCTCGAAGGCGCTGCGCCCGCTGCCGAACGCCCACAAGGAGCTGGCCGAGGAAACGCGGATCCGCCAGCGCTACGTCGACCTCATCATGCGCCCGCGCGCGCGGGACGTCGTGCGCACGCGGGCGGGCGTGGTCCGGTCGCTGCGGGAGTCGTTCCACCGCCGCGGGTTCACCGAGGTCGAGACGCCGATGCTGCAGACGCTGCACGGCGGCGCCACGGCCCGCCCGTTCGTCACGCATTCCAACGCGTTCGACATGGAGCTGTTCCTGCGGATCGCGCCGGAGCTCTACCTCAAGCGCTGCGTCGTCGGCGGCATCGAGAAGGTCTTCGAGATCAACCGCAACTTCCGGAACGAAGGCAGCGACTCCACGCACTCGCCGGAGTTCGCGATGCTCGAGTACTACGAGGCCTACGCCACGTACGACACGAACGCGGTGATGACGCGGCAGCTGATCCAGGAGGCCGCGCAGACGGTGCTGGACACGCTGGTCGTCACCCTGCCGGACGGTTCGGAGTACGACCTCTCCGGCGAATGGACCACGCTCGGAATGTACGAGTCGTTGTCCGATTCCCTCGGCGAAGAGGTGACGCCGGAGACGCCCGCCGCCAAACTGCTCGGATTCGCGCAGGCCAGGGGCCTGGAAGTGGATCCGAAGCTCGGGCACGGGAAGCTCGTCGAGGAACTGTGGGAACACCTCGTCGGAGATCACCTGCACGCACCGACGTTTGTCCGTGATTTTCCGGTGGAGACGTCGCCATTGACCCGGCAGCACCGCTCCCGGCCCGGGGTGGCCGAGAAGTGGGACCTGTACGTGCGCGGATTCGAACTCGCCACCGGATACTCCGAGCTGGTCGATCCGGTCGTCGAACGGGAACGCCTCACCGAACAGTCGCTGCTCGCCGCACAGGGCGATAGCGAAGCCATGCGGCTCGACGAGGATTTCCTGCGGGCCCTCGAGTACGGAATGCCGCCGAGCGGCGGCGTTGGAATGGGGATCGACCGGCTCCTCATGGCGCTGACCGGTCTCGGTATCCGGGAGACGATCCTCTTCCCGCAGGTGCGGCCCGAATAACCCGGCCGTGTGAGGATAGCCGCCGGTTATCGCAATGAGATTTGCGCTGCACTGCGGAAGCGGGTACTAATGTTCTAGACAAAGTCTTCTGTCCCGGGGCTTGCCCCGTACCAGATCATTGAGTAAGCCCCGCAGGAGGAATCGGATGGCACAGAAGGTGCTCGTCTCGCTGGTCGACGACCTCGACGGCAGTGAGGCGGAAGAGACCGTCGAGTTCGGTTTGGACGGAGTCAGCTACCAGATCGATCTCTCCTCGGAAAACGCGGAGGAGCTGCGGGACGCGCTCGCTCAGTATGTCGAGCACGCGCGTCGTGCGGGAGGTCGCAAGCGCGCCACGGTTCGTCCGGTCGCGGGTAAGGGTTCGGCTCGTCCGGCCGCCGTCGACCGTGAGCAGAACCAGGCCATCCGGTCGTGGGCGCGCAAGAACGGTTACGCGGTTTCCGACCGCGGCCGCATCCCCTCCGAGGTCGTCGAGGCCTACCACAAGAAGAACTGAAGATTGTTCACGCCGCCTCCGTGCGGGCCGGCTGCGGGTCGCTGACCAGCAGCGATCCCGTACGCCGTGGTGGCGTGCCAATCTCGTCGACGCGGGGTTTCCAGCGGTGGCCGCCGGGCGTATTTCGCCCGGCGGCTTTCTTCATGTCCGGTCGCTGTCCGGTTCCCGTTCCGGTGCCCGCGATGTTCGGGCGTACTCGGCAGGCGACTGGCCGGTCACCGTCCGGAAATCGCGGATGAAGTGCGACTGGTCGCTATAGCCCAGTCGAACCGCCAGTCCGGCGTAATCGCGTTGTCCTTCTGTGACGAGCCGCTGCGCTGCGTCATTGAGACGGTAAATCCGGATCGCCCACTTGGGCGGGCAGCCGACGTGTTCGGCGAACACCCGCTGGAGAGAGCGGGTGGTTAGTCCAGTATCCGCGCACAGTTGCGCCACCCGGGTAATTTCCGGATCGCGTGCGATTTGTTCCACCGCCTCCGTCGCGGTACGGGCGGCCGGAGACAGTCGCACGGGATTTGCGATCAGCAAGTTGTCGATCGCGCCGACCATTTGCGCATCGTCGCCTGCCGTGCGCACCGATTCGGCGGCCGCCGACGCGGCCGGTCCGAAAACGTCGGTGAGTGGGACGGCCCGGTCGGCGATGTCACGCACGGGTCCGCCGAGGAACGCGCGGAAGGTGCCCGGCCGGAATCGCACGCCCAGGCCCTGGACGCGGCCGGTCAAGCGGTGGGAAAAGACGTCGTGGGCCGGGCCGTGGACACCGGAGGCGCCCGGGAAGAACGTGACGTGGACCGAGAGGTTCGGCAGCACCCGCTGCTCGTGCGGCGGTTTGCCGCGCAGGTCCCAGCGCAGGATCCAGTGGTATTCGACGAACCCGGCCAGTTCCGGGGCCGGCGGGTGCCTGGTCAGCGTGAACATCGTGCGCGCGGTGGCTTCGGCCACGATGCCGCGCGGGATCCGGTGTGTCACGGGGTCACGGTAGCTGTCGCGTTCGTTCAAGACGCGGTGCTCGCCGGGGAAGTGGGATCACCGGCATGACTGCCGAGTTGCTGCGCCCCGCCGCGGGCGAATTCCTCCGGATCGCGGATGCGGTCCACGACCTGGCCGCGCCGACGCCGTGCGCGGGGTACGACGTCCGCGGGCTGCTCAACCACCTCCTGTACTGGGGCCCGTGGATGATCGCCGCGGGACGGCGTTCGGCCGCGCCCTCGCCCCTCGGCGGTGAGGCGGACGCGGCCCTGGTGACGGACAGCTGGCGCGCGGATCTGGAGAAGCAGACGGAGACGCTGGTGGAGGTGTTCGAGCCGCCGTCGGCGTGGACGGGGACGACTGCACTGGGGTCGGCTTCGCTGCCGGCGGCGGTGGTGGGCGCGATGGTGCTGGGCGAGTTCGTGCTGCACGGCTGGGACCTGGCCCGGGCGAGCGGGCAGCAGCTGCGGTGCGCGCCCGAAGCGGCAACGGCGGTGTACGAGTCCGCGGTGGCGATGGGCGAGCAGGCGCGGTCGATGGGGGTCTACGGGCCGGCGGTACCGGTGGCGGCCGATGCCTCGCCGCTGGAGCGGGCACTGGGAGCGGCCGGCCGGGATCCGGGCTGGAGTTGTCCCCAGGTCGGCTGAGATGTGGACAGCTCGGGCTCATGGGCGGCGATCGGCGGGTTTTGCCGGCGGGAGCCGATAGACTGGCCTCGGGGCCGCCCCCCAGGGATCGGGCGGGGGATGTTTGGGGCCGCCTGGCTATCGCGAGCAGGTGCGCGGGCAGCCGTCGCACTCGGGTGACGATGGCAGCAAGTACGAAAAGCAGCAGCTCTCGCGCCGCCGCGTCCACTCGCGGTGGCCCTCAGGCCCCTCCGCCAGGCGCAACGTCGATGCCGAGGTCAGCGGTGGGTACCGCGCGTCGAGCACCAGTGCCGCGTCCGCCACGCCCGCGCCCTCGGCCTCCGGTGTCCCGCCCTGGCGGCCCGCCCACCACAGCGAGTTCTCCAGCGCGTCCGTCGCCGCTGCCCACAGCGTCCGGCGGCCCAATCTGCTGAGCGGTGCATACGCCTGGACGAACCGGGCCGCGTGAGCCAGGTAACGCGTTCTCAGTACCGCCGCCAGTGCTCGCTCGTCGCGGACCACCGTCGCCTCCGGGCGGGCCGAGCCCGGGTCGGTCGGGAGGCAGTGGAATGCGTCACCCAGCACCGCCATGCCGTCCGGGTGCGGGCGGTCGTCGGCCAGGCGGAACGCCAGCTCCGCCGGCTTCAGCGACGGCACCCGGCGCTCGTGGTGCCACAACAGCGCGCCGACGTACGCCGGGACGTGCAGGTACCACGTCAGCACCCAGCTGGCCGTGGTCGGCGCAGGCGCCGAGGAGTGCTCGCGCAGGAGCCAGTCGCCCAGCAGGCCGCGCCACTCGCCGAAGTATGCGGGCGTCTCCAGTAGCTCCGAACAGCGGATCCAGCCCGCCGGGACGTCACGCCGCAGCTCGGTGCGTTCCTGGAGGCCGGAGACCCGCCGCAACGACGACGCGAGGCCGTCGCCGACCTCGCGTGCGTCACGGAAGGACCGCTGCTGGCTCAACCGCGGCCCTCCTGACAGCGCCGTAGTGGATTAGGCGTGCCTAACCTTACAGGCTTCCAGGAGTTCCGCCAATCGGGTGGGTCACTCCCAGCTTGCGGACTGTTCGCGGTGAGCGGACAGGGCGCGGATGGCGGAATCCCCGTGGCCGATCGCACGTTGGGCTTGACGTAAAGGTGCAGGGCAACCTGATGATGGGAGCACCCGGCGGACCCCACGTCCGGGTGCGGAAAAGACCGCGAACAGCCGTAGTGGTAAGCCAGCGCGACGACTTGGCTACTAGAGTGGTCTCACGGTGCTGAATCCATCGCGGTGAAAGCACGATGGAAACGGGCCGCCGGCGCAGCAGTCGAGGGAGTGCACATGTTTGAGAGGTTCACCGACCGCGCGAGGCGGGTGGTCGTCCTGGCTCAAGAAGAGGCCAGGATGCTCAACCACAACTACATCGGCACCGAGCACATCCTCCTGGGTCTGATCCACGAGGGTGAGGGTGTCGCCGCCAAGGCGCTGGAGTCGCTGGGCATCGCCCTGGAGGGCGTGCGCCAGCAGGTCGAAGAGATCATCGGCCAGGGCCAGCAGGCGCCGAGCGGGCACATCCCGTTCACGCCGCGCGCCAAGAAGGTGCTGGAGCTGTCACTGCGCGAAGCGCTGCAGCTCGGCCACAACTACATCGGCACCGAGCACATCCTGCTCGGCCTGATCCGCGAGGGCGAGGGCGTCGCCGCGCAGGTCCTGGTCAAGCTGGGAGCGGACCTCAACCGGGTTCGCCAGCAGGTGCTGCAGCTGCTCTCGGGCTACCAGGGCGGCAAGGAGTCCACCGAAACCGGTTCCGGCCGCGGTGAGGGCACCCCGTCGTCGTCGCTGGTCCTCGACCAGTTCGGCCGCAACATGACCGTGCTCGCCCGCGAGGGCAAGCTCGACCCGGTCATCGGGCGCGGCAAGGAGATCGAGCGGGTCATGCAGGTGCTGTCCCGCCGGACCAAGAACAACCCGGTGCTCATCGGCGAGCCGGGCGTCGGCAAGACCGCCGTCGTCGAGGGCCTCGCGCAGAGCATCGTCAAGGGCGAGGTGCCCGAGACGCTCAAGGACAAGCAGCTCTACACGCTGGACCTGGGCTCGCTGGTCGCCGGCTCCCGCTACCGCGGTGACTTCGAAGAGCGCCTGAAGAAGGTGCTCAAGGAGATCAAGACCCGCGGCGACATCATCCTGTTCATCGACGAGCTGCACACGCTGGTCGGGGCGGGTGCCGCCGAGGGCGCGATCGACGCGGCTTCGATCCTGAAGCCGATGCTCGCCCGCGGTGAGCTGCAGACGATCGGCGCGACCACGCTCGAGGAGTACCGCAAGTACATCGAGAAGGACGCCGCCCTCGAGCGCCGGTTCCAGCCGATCCAGGTCGGCGAGCCGTCGCTGGAGCACACCATCGAGATCCTCAAGGGCCTGCGTGACCGGTACGAGGCGCACCACCGCGTCTCGATCACCGACTCGGCGCTGGTCGCCGCCGCGACCCTGGCGGACCGGTACATCAACGACCGGTTCCTCCCGGACAAGGCGATCGACCTGATCGACGAGGCCGGCGCCCGGATGCGCATCCGCCGGATGACCGCGCCGCCGGACCTGCGCGAGTTCGACGAGAAGATCGCGAACGTCCGCCGCGACAAGGAGTCCGCGATCGACGCGCAGGACTTCGAGCGGGCCGCCCGCCTGCGCGACGAGGAGAAGACCCTCCTCGGCCAGAAGGGCGAGCGGGAGAAGCAGTGGAAGGACGGCGACCTCGACGTCGTCGCCGAGGTCGACGACGAGCAGATCGCGGAGGTGCTGGCCAACTGGACCGGCATCCCGGTGTTCAAGCTGACCGAGGAGGAGACCACCCGGCTGCTGCGCATGGAGGAGGAACTCCACAAGCGCATCATCGGCCAGGAGGACGCGGTCAAGGCCGTCTCGCAGGCGATCCGCCGTACGCGGGCCGGTCTGAAGGACCCGAAGCGCCCGTCGGGCTCGTTCATCTTCGCCGGCCCGTCCGGTGTCGGTAAGACCGAGCTCTCCAAGGCGCTGGCGGCGTTCCTGTTCGGCGAGGACGACGCGCTCATCCAGATCGACATGGGCGAGTTCCACGACCGCTACACCGCTTCGCGGCTCTTCGGTGCCCCTCCGGGCTACGTCGGCTACGAAGAGGGCGGCCAGCTGACCGAGAAGGTGCGGCGCAAGCCGTTCTCGGTGGTCCTGTTCGACGAGATCGAGAAGGCGCACCAGGAGATCTACAACACGCTCCTGCAGGTGCTGGAAGACGGCCGCCTGACCGACGGTCAGGGCCGCACGGTCGACTTCAAGAACACGGTCCTCATCTTCACGTCCAACCTGGGCACGTCGGACATCTCGAAGTCCGTCTCGCTCGGGTTCGCCGGGTCCAACGACACCGGCACCCGGTACGAGAAGATGAAGCAGAAGGTCAACGAGGAAATGAAGAAGCATTTCCGCCCGGAGTTCCTGAACCGGATCGATGACATCATCGTGTTCCACCAGCTGACGCAGGAACAGATCATCATGATGGTCGACCTGATGATCGGCCGGGTCGAGACCCAGCTGCGCGCCAAGGACATGGAGCTGGAGCTCACGGCGAAGGCCAAGTCGCTGCTGGCCAAGCGCGGCTTCGACCCCGTGCTGGGTGCGCGGCCGCTGCGCCGCACGATCCAGCGCGAGATCGAGGACCAGCTGTCGGAGAAGATCCTCTTCGGCGAGGTCGAGCCGGGCCAGATCATCCTGGTCGACGTCGAAGGCTGGAGCGGCAACCCGGAGGACAAGGACGACCAGGCGAAGTTCACCTTCCGCGGTGAGCGCCGTCCGTCGTCCATCCCGGACGCCCCGCCGGTCAGCATCGGCGCGGGCCACGAGGAGCAGGGCGGCGAAGCCGAAGGCGAGTGATCGTCGCGTAGTACGCCAGGAGGGCGGTTCCCCCGAGCGGGGAGCCGCCCTTCTTTGCGTCTGGTGCGCTCCGGCTATAAGGCGTACATTATAGTTGTCGGATGGAGTGGGAGATCGAACTTCACGACGAGGTCGAGCAGTGGTTCGTGAACCTGTGCCGTGAGGACCCGGTCTCTGCGGACCGGGTCGAAGAAGCGATCGACATGCTCGCCCGGGAGGGCCCTCGCCTCGGGCGGCCGTTGGTCGACCGGATCAAGGGCTCGAGCTTGCACAACTGAAGGAGCTGAGACCGGCGTCCGCCGGGAGCAGCGAGATCAGGATCCTGTTCGCCTTCGATCCGGTGCGTTGTGCGTTGCTTCTGGTGGCCGGCAACAAGGCCGGGAACTGGAAGGGTTGGTACGAACTCAACATCTCCGTCGCGGAGCAGCGGTTCCGGGACCACCTGCGAGCCGGAGAGGAGGACTGAGTGATGACCCGGTCGTGGAAGGAAGTCAAAGCCGAGAAGCTTGCCATCGACCGTGAGGCCGGTCGCGACGTAGATGCCGCGCGCATCGCGGCGCGGGAGGCGACCGAGGCTTATGTACTCGGGTTCCGCCTTGCCCAGCTCCGGGAGGATGCCGGCGTCAGCCAGACCGAGCTCGCCCGGAGCATGGGGGTCAGCCAGCCGCGGATCAGCCAGCTCGAACAGGGTGACCCCGGACAGATGGCGCTGGACACCCTCCGCCGCTACATCACGGCCCTCGGCGGCCGGATGCGGGTGGTCGCCGATTTCGATGATCGCGACGTCACCGTTTCGGCCGCTCAGCGGGATCACACTGACGCCTGCGCCTGACCGAAGCGGCCCCTCTCGTCCGTGAGACGATGCCCGCGGACCTTGGGAGGGGGAATCCGCGTGGACGTGCTCTCGATCGACTTCGGGACTTCCAGCACCGTCGGGGTCCTCTCCGCCTTCGGGCGCGGGCCGCGGGCCATCGAGGTCGACGGGTCCGTCACCATGTCGTCCGCCGTCTACGTCAACGATGACGGCCTGCTCGTCGTCGGCCAGGACGCCGAACGGCGGGCGAGGCTCGAGCCCAGCCGGTTCGAACCCAACCCGAAGCGGCGCATAGACGAAGGCACGCTCCGGCTCGGCGACACCGACGTCGACATCGCCGACGCCTTCGCCGCCGTCCTGCGCCGGATGGGCGAGGAAGCCGAACGGCAGCTCGGCCACCCGCCCGCGCAGACCCGGATTTCGCACCCCGCCGGCTGGGGTGCCGACCGGCAGGACGTCCTCCGGGTCGCCGCCGCGAAAGCCCGGTTCGCCGACGTCCGGCTGATCCCCGAGCCGGTGGCCGCCGCCGCCCACTACGCCAGCCTGGGCCGCCGGGCGGGTGGGCCCATCGGCGTTTACGACCTCGGGGCGGGCACCTTCGACTGCGCCGTCGTCGGAATCACCCGGCAGGGCTTCACCGTGCTCGCCGAGGACGGCCTGTCCGATCTCGGCAGCCTCGACATCGACCAGGCCCTGCTCGTCCACATCGGACGGTCGGTCTCGCACGCCGATCCGGCGCAGTGGCAACGCCTCCTGCGGCCGCAGACCACCGCCGACCGCCGCACGCGCCGCGCGTTGCTGCAGGATGTCCGTGACGCCAAGGAAAGCCTCTCGCGGCACGCGCAGACCCACGTGCCGATGGCCGAGCCGTTCGGGGACGTCCTCGTCAGCCGGGACGAGCTCGAAGCGCTCGTGCGGCCCAGCCTGCTGCGCAGCGCCGAGCTGCTCGCCGCCACGATCCGCCGCGCCGGCCTCACGCCCGCGCAGCTCGCCGGGGTCTACCTCGTCGGCGGGCCGAGCCGGATGCCGCTGCTAGCCACCTTGCTCGGACGGCAGCTCGGCGTCGCGCCGACCACCCAGGACCAGCCCGAGACGGCGGTCGCCTTCGGGCTCCACCACGTTCCGCTGGGCACCACCACCGACCTCACCGTGCCCGCGTTCGCGCCCGTCCGCCCGCCGGTGACGCCGCCGCGGCCGCAGCCCTGGCAGCAGCAGATCCCGCGGCCGCCGCAGCACCCGCCGCCGCCGGAACCGCGCCGGAAACCCAAGCGCTGGTTCCTCGCGCTCGCCGTGCTCCTGGTCGCCGCGGTCGTGGCCACCGTCGTCGTGTTCGTCATCCGGGACCAGGCCGCGCAGGCCGCAGCGGACTGCACGCAGACGGCGCAACGCGACCGGGCCGGGTTCACCCCGTGCCTGCGCACACTGGCCGGGTCCGTCCCGGACCGGAGCACCTGCAAGCAAAACGACCACTTCGCGCAGCTACTGGGCGGCCAGCTCTCGGTCGTCTGCGACTTCACGGGTGGCAGCGTCCGCTACTTACAGGGCATGACCACCGAATACATCGAGGTGAACACGAAGCTGACGCCCGCCGGCAGTGCCGTCCGCCGCGGCACCTGGGACGGCGGCGGGCTGCACGGCGAGTACGTCGCCACTGCCGACAAGAAGTCGTCGATCGTGCTCTTCGGCGTGGAGGAGCGCCGGGTGGCCGCGATCTACCTCACGGAAGATCCCAGCCGCCTCGATGATCTGATCGCCGGCTTCATCCGCGAGGTCAAGCCGGCCTGACGGCTCACCACTGCCGTACCGCCGAACGGGCGAAAATCGTCCGTGGTGGGTAGGCTCGCCGCTCCTTCCTGCATGAGCACTGCCACGAGAACGAGCACGGTGACGGAACCTCGCGCGCCGACCGTGCGGAGCCAGTTGCGTGAGGCCAAACGCTTCTCCTGGACGGGCTTCGCCGTCACGGTGGGAGCGTCGCTGCTCGGCACGCTCGTCCCGGCGGCGATCGGGGCCGGCCCGGAGGCGACGCTGATCTCCACGCTGGTGGTCACCGTGCTGGCGGCCGGCGGGTTCACCGCCAAGGACGGCAGCGCCCGCGGCATCAAGGCGATCGCGATCCTGCTGCTGGCAACGGGTGCGCTGGTCCTGACGGTGACCGGGGTGACGGTGCTCGACCTCGTGCGCGGGCGCTCGGCGACGTTCCCCGGCGTGCCGGAGGTGGCCGCGGAAGCGCGGGTCATCGTCCCGGAGTCGGTCACCTGCCCGGCGACACCCGTGCACACGACGACGACCTGCGTGGTGGCGGTCCGCAGCGTCGGCGCGAGCGCGCTGCGGGTCAGCGGGATCGAGCTGGACAGCACGGACTTCGCCGTGGACGCGAGCGCGTGCGTCGGCCACGAGGTGGCGCCGGGCCACCGCTGCACGCTGGTCGTCAGCTTCACCCCGGCCCGGAGCGGCGACCGGGTCGCGGACCTGACGGTGCACCACAACGTCCCGGGCCCGGCGGCGTTCGTCGAGCTCGCCGGCCGCGGCGGTTAGTGTTCCGCGCCTGCGCTGATCGGCAGGTCCTCGGTGACCCGCAACGCCGTGTCCGCCAACGCTTCCAGTGCGTCGGCGATCCGGTCCACGCTCAGCGACGGCTCGGGCTTGCTCGCCGCCGCGACCTGCTCCGGGCTGAACGGGACGTGCACGAACCCGCCGCGCACGCCCGGGAACTCCGTGGCCAGCAGGTGCATCAACCCGTAGAACACCTGGTTGCACACGTACGTCCCGGCGGTGTGGGAGACCGACGCCGGGACGCCCGCCGCGCGGATCGCCGCCACGCACGCCTTCACCGGCAGCGTCGTGAAGTACGCCGCCGGGCCCTGCGCGACCACCGGGGCGTCCACCGGCTTGGCACCCGCGTTGTCCGGGATGCGGGCGTCGATCAGGTTGATCGCCACCCGCTCCGGGGTCACCTCCGCCCGGCCGCCCGCCTGGCCGGCGCAGACCACCAGCGATGGCCGGTGCGCTTCCAGCGCCCGCCGCAGCGCGGGCAGCGACGCCGCGAATTCGCAGGGCAGCTCCACCGCCGCGACGTCGGTACGGCGCGCGCCCACCAGCGAAACCGCCTGCCACGACGGGTTGACCGACTCGCCGCCGAACGGCGCGAACCCCGTCATCAGCACCCTGGCCATGCCATCCTCCCGGAGCGGAAACGTCGGGGCCACCCTACGTCCGCAGGGTGGCCCCGACGTCAACCGCTCAGGCGGCGGGCTTCAGCCCACCCGGGTAGAGGTACTGGTCGGCCGGCTTGCCGGTGCCGTACACCCACGCGTCGAAGAAGCCCTGGAGGCTCCGGTGCGCGGCGAATTCGGTGAACCGCTGGAACTCCTGCATGCTCGCGTTCCCGTCGCGGTGCAGCGACGGCCAGGTCTTCAGGACCCAATCGAACGCCGGCTGCCCGATGTAGTTGCGCAGCGCGTGCAGCATCATCGGGCCCTTCGAGTACACGTAGGTGAACTCCTGGCCCTGGCCCATGTCGTACAGCTTCCCGTTCCAGAACGCCGTGGAAGCCTTCTTGACGTTGTCGGCGTACTGCTTGTTCAGGTCGACGCCTTCCTTCGCCTCGTTCCACAGCCAGGTGGCGTAGGAGGCGAAGCACTCGTTGAGGCAGACGTCGCGCCAGTGCGCGACCGCGACCGAGTCGCCGTACCACTGGTGGGCGTTCTCGTGCACGATCGTCGGCACCGTGCCGGCCCAGCCCGCCGAGTAGATCGGCCGGCTCATCGTCTCCAGCGAGAAGCCGATCTGCTCGTTGAGGAAGATGCCGCCCGCGGCGTCGATCGGGTACTTGCCGAACTTCGACTCGAGGAAGTCGAGGATCTCCGGCAGCCGCGCTTCGGCCTGCTTCGTCGAGTCGGGGACGCCGGGGGCGAACGCGCTGACGATCGGGGTGCCGTCCTTGCGCTTCTGGCGGTCGAACGTCCACTTGTCGATCGCGACCGTCGTCATGTACGGCACGATCGGCGTCTCTTCGGCCCAGACGTGCGTGGTGCCGCCCGGCGCCTTGACCGACGGCTTCTCGCGGCCGTTGGCGATCACGCCCCACTCGTCGGGCACGGTGATGGCCAGGTGGAACGTGGCCTTGTCGAGCGGGGTGTCGTTGACCGGGTACCAGGTCGTGGCCGACTTCGGCTCGCCGGCGACAAACGCGCCACCCGCTTTGGCGTACTGCCAGCCGTTGTCGCCGAGCGCCGGGTCGCTGATCGGCGCGGGCACGCCGTGGTAGGCGATCTTGACCTTGAAGTTCTGGCCTCGCCACAGCGCGCGCGACGGCGTGATGACCAGCTCGTGGTCCCCGGTCCGGGCGAACTTCGCGTCGCGGCCGTCGACCTTCACCGAGTCGACGGTCAGGCCGCGCAGGTCCAGGTCGAACGAGCTCAGCGACTGCGTCGCCCGGGCGGAGATGTCCTGGTTCCCGGTGAGCTGGTGCGACGCCGGGTCGTAGCTGACCTTGAGGTTGTAGTCGGCGATGTCGTAGCCGCCGTTGCCGTCTTGCGGGTAGTAGCTGTCGCCGGCGCCGTCGCTGCCGGGTTTCGGCGCGCCCCAGCCGTCGCCGGCCGCGGCGACGCCGGTGCCGAGGCAGAGACTGGCGACCACGGCGGCCGCCACCACGACCGGTTTCTGTCCCCTCATGAACGCTCCTGTCCGTGTCGGTGGACCTCGTCCGCAACGTATCGCCACGAACGGGTGAACCGGGAGCTCCTGTCGCTTTTGTCCGGATAATCAGCACTTACGTCGGCCCGCCCCGGCGCGGCCCCGCCGTCTGGAAAGCTGGACACATGCGCGTTGCGCTGCTGGGCCCGCTGCGGGCGGCGGAAGACGACGGCACGCCGATCGACATCGGCGGCGCCCGCCTCCGCATGCTCCTGGCCAGGCTCGCGCTGGACGCCGGGCGCGCGGTCCCGGCCGACGCGCTCGTCGACGGTCTTTGGGGCGCCGGACCGCCGGCGGACGCGGCCAATGCCCTGCAGTCGCTGGTCTCCCGGCTGCGGAAGGTGCTGCCGGTGGCCGTCGAATCCGGGCCGGGCGGGTACCGGCTCGCGGTGGCGGCCGGCGACGTCGACGCCGAGCGGTTCGAACGGCTCGCCGCCGAGGGGCGCCGCGAGCTGGCCGCGGGCCGCGACGCCCGCGCCGCCGACCTGCTCACCGAGGCCCTCGCGCTGTGGCAGGGCGCCGCTCTCGCCGACGTCCTCGACGCGCCGTTCGCGCCGTCGCCGGCGCGGCGGCTCACCGAGCTGCGGGCCGAGGCGGCCGAGGACCGGTTCGAAGCCCTGATCCGGCTGGGCGAGCACGCCGCGGTCCTGACCGACCTGGCCGCGGCGGCCGACGCCGACCCGCTGCGCGAACGGCTCGCCGGGCTGCGGATCCGCGCGCTGTGCGCGGCCGGGCGGCAGCCGGAAGCGCTGACCGTCTACGCCGGGATCCGGCGCACCCTGGCCGACCAGCTCGGCGTCGACCCTTCGGCCGAGCTGCAGGAGATCCACGTCGCCGCGCTGCGCGGCGAGTTCGCGCCGCCGTCGCCGGTGGCCGACCGGCTGCCGACCCGGCTGACCACGTTCATCGGCCGCGACGACGAGCTCAAGCTGCTGGCCGAGCTTCTCGGCGGCGCCCGGCTGGTCACCCTGACCGGGCCGGGCGGGGCGGGCAAGACGCGGCTGGCCACCGAGGCGGCGTCGCGGCACCCCGCGCACCAGCGGGGCCGGGTGTGGTTCGCCGCGCTGGCCGGCGTCCGCGACCCCGACGACGTCGCCGGTGCGCTGCTGGGCGCGCTCGAGGTCCGCGACATCCGCACCGAGGCCGAGGTCCACCGGCGGCCGCCGGATCCGGTGGCCCAGGCCGTCGAAGCGCTCGGCGGCGAGGAAGCACTGCTGGTGCTGGACAACTGCGAGCACGTCGTCGACGCCGCCGCGCGGCTGGCCGACGAGCTGCTGCACCGGGCGCCGCGGCTGCGGATCCTGGCCACCAGCCGCGAGCCGCTGGCCATCACCGGGGAGGCGCTCTGCCCGCTCGGCCCGCTGCCGGTGCCCGCGGAACGCGCCGCGCCCGCGGAGGCCGCCGAGCTCGACTCGGCCCGGCTGTTCCTCGACCGGGCCGCCGCGGTCCGCCCCGACTTCGTCCTCGACGAGTCCACTGTGGACCACGTCGGGGAGATCTGCCGCCGCCTCGACGGGATGCCGCTGGCGCTCGAGCTGGCCGCGGCGCGGCTGCGGTCGATGACCGTGGCCCAGATCGCCGGCCGGCTCGGCGACCGGTTCCGGCTGCTCACCTCGGGCAGCCGGACGGCCCTGCCGAGGCAGCGGACCCTGCGCGCGGTCGTCGAGTGGAGCTGGGAACTGCTGGCCGAGCCCGAGCTGGTGCTGGCCCGGCGGCTCGCGGTGTTCGCCGGTGGCGCCGAGCTGGCCCCGATCGAAGCCGTTTGCGGCGACGAGCTGCTCCCCGTGGCCGACGTGCCGTACGTGCTCGGCAGCCTGGTCGAAAAGTCCATAGTGGACACGGTCGACGCCGGTGGTGAGCCGCGGTACCGGATGCTCGAGACGCTGCGGGTGTACGCCACCGAGCGGCTGGTGGAGTCGGGGGAGCACGACCGCACGCGCCGGGCGATGGCCCGCTACTACGCCGAACTCGCCCAGCGGCTGGAACCGACGCTGCGCACGGCCGACCAGCTGCGGGCGATCGACCAGTACGAAGCCGAGAGCGCCAACATGATCGCCGCCCTGCGCGGTGCCATCGAGATGTCCGATGTGGACAACGCGGTCGCGTTGCTGGACGGGATGTTCTGGTACCTGACCATCCTCGGCCAGGGCGGGCGGATCGGCTCGCTGCTGCGCGAGACCCTCGAGTTCGGCGACCGGCTGCCCCCGGCGGCCCTGGCCGCCTACCGGGCGCTCGGCTACCTCATGGACGCGATCCCGGTCCGGTCGGACCGGCCCGAGATCCTCCGCCTGGTCGACGCCTGCGTGCGCACCGAGGCGGTGGACCGCTACCCGGGCCTCGCGGTGGCCCTGCCGATGCTGGCCTTCCTGGGCGGGGATCGCGAGATCGCCGTCCGCGAGGTGGGCCGGGCCGCGCGGCACCCGGACCAGTGGACCCGCGCCGGCGCGCACTGGGTGGAGAGCTTCCTGCTCGACGACGCGGGCGACGTCGAGGGGGCCGACCGGGCGCGCGACCTGGCCCACACCGGGTTCGAGGCGGTCGGCGACCGCTGGGGCATCGCGATGACGCTGAGCTTCAAGGCGTACTCGCTGTCGCAGAACGGCGAGAGCGCCAAGGCCATCGAGATCTACCAGCAGGGCCTGGCCTTGTCGATGGAACTGCGCTCGTACGAGGACGCCGTGCAGCACTGGTGGCGGCTGGCCGTCGAGCGGGCGCGCGCCGGGGACTTCGAGGGTGCCTGGCGCGATCAGGAGGCGGCGGAGCGCTACGGCGAAGACATCGCGAACCTGCAGCACCGGGCCATCCTGATGTTCGGCAGGCTCGAGCTGCTGCTGCGCACGGACCGGCTGGCCGAGGCGCGGGCGCTGCTCGACCGCGTCGCCGCGATGGGGGGCGACGACTGGTTCCCCGGCGGGATCGGCGACGAGTTCATCCACGCCTTCGAGGCGCGGCTCCTGCTGGCCCAGGGCCGGGCGGACGAGGCCGAGCCGCACGCGGGCATCGCGATCCGGGCGATCAACCAGCGCGGCGACATGCCGGACCTGGCCGGGGTGGTGGAGCTGCTGGCGATCATCCGCGAACGGCAGGGCCGTCCCGAGACGGCGGCCCGGGTGCTCGCCGCGTCCGCCGTCATCCGCGGGCGGCTCGACCGCGGCAGCCCGGAGGTCCGGGCGCTCATCGAGACGCTGCGCGCGGCGCTCCCGGACTACGACTCGCGCTACGAAGAGGCCCGCCGGGTGTCCAAAAAGGACGCGATCGCCTGGCTGCTGGACGAGCTGCCTCCGATGCAGTGAATGACTCATTCCTGTCATCCGAAGGCAGGAATGAGTCATTCACTGCATGCCGGTGGGGACGTCCGCCCCCGCGAACGTCCCCACCGGCTTCCCCATGGCGCGACTCACCCCCGTGTGTCGGCGCCTATCCGACCCGCCGGCGGTAGGCCCAGGTGGCCAGCGGGAAGAACACGACCACGGCCCCGGCCATCCAGGCCAGCGCCCCGGTCAGCGGGCCGGCTACCGCGCCGCCGTTCATCAGGCCGCGCAGCGCGTTCGCCATCAGGCTGACCGGGCTGATGTCTGCCCACGCCCGCAGCCAGCCCGGCATGGTGGACGTCTGCACGAACACGTTGCTACCGAAGGTCAGCGGCATGATGAAGACGAACATCAGCGCCTGCGCCGAGCCCGGCGTCTTCATCACCATGCCGACGAACACCGAGGCCCAGCAGAAGCACAGCCCGAACGCCAGCGCGAGCAGGATCGCCACGGCGAACTCGCCGGGGCTGGTCGCGATCCGGTAGCCCATGATCGTCGCCACGACCATCAGCACCGCCAGGCACACTATGTACCGCACGACGTCGGCGAGGACCGCGCCGATGAGCGGGGCCGAGCGGGCGATCGGCATGCTCCGGAACCGGTCGAACACGCCCTTGGTGACGTCGGTGTTGAGGTTCGTGCCCACGGTGAGGCACGCCTGCAGGATGTTCATCACGATGATGCCGGGCACGACCATCTGCAGGTAGGCGTCGGTCGAGCCGGACAGCGCACCGCCGAACAGGTAGACGAAGATCACCAGGAAGACGATGGGCATCAAGGTGACGTCGGCGAGCTGTTCGGGGTTCTTGCGGATCTTCAGGATCCCGCGCCACGCCAGCGAAAGCGCGTGCTGGAAGCCCTTGCCGGGGCTGATGTGCCGCGGCGGGGCCGGGCGGTCGAGGGCCAGCGTCGTCATGCCAGGCTCCCTTCGAGGGTCTTGTCTTCGGTGGACTGTTCGGCGGTGTGCCCGGTGAGGGCGAGGAACACCTCGTCGAGGCTGGGCAGCCGCAGCGCCAGCTCGTCCGCGGTGATCCCGGCTTCGTCGAGCTTGCGGACCAGGGTGGACAGCAGCACCGGGTCGTTGACCGGCGCGGTGAGCAGGCCGGAGGCGTCGTCGCGGGTCGGCCGGACCCCGGAGAGGTCGCCGAGGATCCGGTTGACGGCGTCCATGTCGGACAGCTGGGTCGGCCGGACCTGCAGCGTCTGCCCGCCGACGCGGCGCTTCAGCTCGTCGGCCCGGCCGTCGGCGACGACCCGGCCGTGGTCGAACACGGTGATCTTGTCGGCCAGCTGGTCGGCCTCCTCCAGGTACTGCGTGGTCAGCAGCACCGTCGCGCCCTCGGCGACGAGGCCGCGGACGACGTCCCAGACCTCGTTGCGGGCGTGCGGGTCGAGCCCGGTGGTCGGTTCGTCGAGGTAGAGCACCTCGGGCCGGCCGACGAGGCTGGCGGCCAGGTCGATCCGCCGCCGCATGCCGCCCGAGTAGGTCCGGATCGGCCGCTTGGCCGCCTTGGTCAGGTCGAACCGCTCGAGCAGCTCCGCGGCGCGGGCCTTGGACTGGGCGCGGGAGTGGCCGTACAACCGTCCGATGAGGACGAGGTTCTCGATGCCGTTCAGGTCCTCGTCGACCGACGCGTACTGCCCGGTCAGCCCGATCAGGCTGCGGACGCGGACCGGGTCGGTGACCACGTCGAAGCCCCCGACCGTGGCTCTGCCGGCGTCCGGTTTCATCAGGGTCGCCAGGATCCGGACGGCGGTCGTCTTGCCCGCGCCGTTCGGCCCGAGCACCCCCACGACCTGGCCGAACGGGACCTCGAGGTCCACCCCGTCCAGCGCCTTCGTGTCCCCGAACCTCTTGACCAGGCCCTCGGCCTGGATCGCGTGCGACATGGGCGTTCCTCCTTCGCTGTCGCGTTCAAGGGTCACTGTGGACGGCCGCGCTGGCAGGCCGCGCACAGCGCGCTGTCAGCGGCTGGCAGGCGCTGGTGGAGATCTTGTGGAGGAGTTGTCCGAGCACGGGCCGCCCGGCGCCGGTCTCGGCATACTCGGCAGCATGGTGGTTGTGGAACAGATGCGGTCGCGGCGGAAGAACCCGCTGGTCACGGGCCTGCTGGTGGTCCCGGTAGTGCCATTGGCGCTGCTGGCGGCGCTGCGCCTGCTCGGCTTCGACGGCGGCTGGTACACGCTGGTCGCCCTGGCGTTGACGCCGTTCGCGGCGGCCGCGGGTGCGCTCGCCGGCGGTCTCGCGCTGGCGTTGCGGCGGTGGTGGATCGGCGGGGTTGCGCTGGTGCTGGCGCTCGCGCTGGCCGTCGTCGTCCTCCCGCGGGCGTCGGCAGGCGAACAACGCGCCGTGCAGGGCAAGACCCTGCGCGTCCTCGCTTCGAACTTGCTCTACGGCCGCGCGGACCCGAAGGCCGTCGTCGACCTGGTGCGCGAGCAGCGGATCGACGTGCTGAACCTGGTCGAGATGACGCCGTCCGCGGTCGACGGGCTGACCGCGGCCGGCCTGTTCGACCTGCTGCCGTACCGGGTGCTGCACCCGGCGCCCGGCGCGTTCGGTTCGGGGATCGCGGCCCGCTTGCCGCTGAAGGAGGTCAACCTGACCGGTGACTCGGCGGCCAAGCAGCCGGGCGCGGAGGTCGACCTCGGCGACGGCGTGGTGGCCGAGATCGTCGCCGTCCACCCGATCTCCCCGGACGTCGACACACCGCAGTGGGAGCACGAGATCAAGGACCTCTCGCAGGCGGCGGGTGAGCACGGCCTGCGCATCCTGGCCGGCGACTTCAACGCGACGCTGGACCACGCGGCCTACCGCACGGTGCTGGCCCGCGGCTACCGCGACGCGGCGGAGGAGCGCGGCGAAGGGCTGGACCCGACGTGGCCGTCGTCGCTGCCGGTGGTGACGATCGACCACGTGGCGGTGGACAACCGCGCGGCGGTGCTGGACTACCGCGTGTTCGACGTCGCCGGCAGCGATCACCGGGCGGTGTTCGCCGAGGTCCGCCTGCCCTGACGGCTCAGGGGCGGAGCAGGGGCTGCAGCTCCTTGGCGCTGACCTGCCACTGCTGCCGCCGGAAGGCGAGGACCACCCCGGCCAGTGCGGCACTGCTCAGCACGGCCGCCGCGACGATCAGCGGGATCGTGTCGGCGAAGGCGCCGACCAGTACCAGTGCGAGGCCCACAGCGGCCGCGCAGATCCCCAGCGTGAGCGCGACGGGTTTGCTCTGCCAGGTCCAGGTGTCGCCGGTGTTCAGGTCGTCGGCCAGATCGGCGGCGAACACCGCCAGCTGCTGGTCGTGGGGCGCGAGCTGCGGGATCCGCGTCGCGGCGTCACGGCAGATTTCACGCTGTTTCGCGGTGGTGATCACCCGGACGTCGTAGACCGTGACGCTGAGCGAATCCTCCACGCGTTGTTTGAGCGCCCACGCCAGCCGTTGCCGCAATTCCGGATCACCCGGGCGTTGCGCCAGTTCCTGTTCGAGCTGCCCCACCGCTTGCTCGCTCACTGTCGTCCCGTTCTTGTCCGCATTGGTGCTGCCGCTTAGAGTTGCGAATGTGCCGGGACAGTTTACCGTGTCTTTCCGTTCGCGGCGGCACGTCGGCGAGTGATTTCACGGGGGAGCGATGGGCAGCATGAATTCCCGGACGTTGGCTGCGGTGGCGGTCATCGTCAACCTGACGGTCTGCGCGCTGACCGCGGTCGTGGTGCTGGTGGTGCGTGACCGCGACGCCGCGCCGGTCGCCGCGCCGGCTGCGAGCTCGTCCGTCCCGACGACCAGCGCACGCTCGTCGTCGACGCCGGTCACGACGTCTTCCACCGGCCCGACGACGACGTCGCCGTCCGCTGTTCCCGGCGGGACGCAGCCGGTGACCGGGCCGGCCGGCATCACGACCGTCATCCCGGCCGGGTGGGAGGTCAAGCCCACGTCCTCGCCGGGCAGCGTCCAGGCGACCGACCCGGCGCAGTCCTCGCGCTTCCTGCGGTACGGCGGTGCGCCGTCGCCCGGGAAAGCACTGTTAGCCGCGCAGCAGGACTACGAGCGCACTTTTCCGCGCGGCCACCCCGGATATCGGCTCATCGGGCTCGAGCCGACGACCGTGCGGGGCGCCGAAGCGGTCAGCTGGGAGTTCGAATTCCAGGCGGACGTCGGTCTCAAGCACGTCAAATCGGTTTACTGGCGGGCCCAGGGTGTCGACTATTTCGTGTACGGGTCGTCGGTAGTCGCCGGCTGGACGGACATGCAGGTGATCTTCGACGCCGCGCTTTCCGGTGCGAAACCCTGATCAGTTCGGCGCGAACACCAGCCTCCCCTGATCGGGGTAAATGCCGCCGTTGACGGAGAAGGTCTGCTCGTCCTGGTAGGGCGTGCCGCCGGACTGGGTACCGGTGACCGTGACCCGGCCTTGCGACCCGGTTCGCGTGCGCACGGCGACCGCACCGGACTGGGTCTGCTGGAGTTCCACCTCCGGGTAGGCCGTGATCTTCCAGGAGACGTTCACGACTTCGCTGTAGAAAGCAAGCCGGAACGGGCAGTTCGGCGGCTCCGCGGTCTTCTGGCCGGCGCACTGGTCGAGGTAGGTCTTGACCTGGTCCTGGGCGGCCTGCTGCGCCGAGGCCTTGACCCGCACGCCGAGCGGCACCTCGGTCGCGCCCAGCGCCGCGTCGACGACGTTCTGGTCGGCCTCCAGCAGCGGGTTGTCGGCGATGTCGACCTTGTGCCGGCCGGGGAACACCGGGATCTCCACGTCGTCGCGCTGGCCGCTGGTCGCGAGCGTTTCACCGTCGACGCGGACCGGCACCGCGGTGGTGGTCGTGATCCGCAGGGTGGGCCGGAGATCACTGATCGCCCAGTCGCGGAAGACGCCCCAGGTGTGGGTCCTGCGCCGGGTGAGCTGCACCTTGCCCGACTGTTCGTGGCCGCCGACGACGAAGCTGATGGAGGCGGTTTTGGTGTCGTCGCCGTCGTCTTCGACGTCGTGGATCTTCAGCCCGGCCGGGGGCTGGTAGTCGGGCGACCGCAGCATGTCCCCGCTGAGACGGTCGCCGGCGAGGTACGACGCGGCCGTCTCGGCGTCCCGTTCGGCCAGTGCGTCGAAGTAGCCGTTCAGCGCGGCCTCGGGCGTGAAAACGACCTTCTGCACGACGAAGAGCCCGGCGCCGAGCACGACCAGGACGGAGACGACGACGGCGGTGACGAGGCCGGCCTTGCGGCTCGGCTGCCACGGCCGGACGAACGGGTCAGCGGCGACGGCGTACCCGTTCGGCGGCGTCGGCGGGTCCTGGACCTCGTCGCCGGCGGCCGCGGTGAGGCTGCGGCCGCACCGGTGGCAGAACCGGGCATCCGGCTGCACCGACGCGTCGCAGTGCGGACAAGGCGTCCGTTCGACGGCCTCCCCGCACCTCGGGCACGCGGCGGCCCCGGGCGCGACGGCGTTCCGGCAGGTACGGCAGTTGACCAGTGTGGTCACGGTTCCCCCTGTTCGGGCCGCTGGGCGTCGGCCAGGAACTGGTCGCGCCGCGCCCGCTGCGCGGCGACGATCTGGTGGTGGTGGGCAACGGGCGGCTCGTGCTGACAGGTGGCGAGCTCCCGCCAAGCCTGCGCGGACCGCCGGAGTTCGTTGTGCCACCGGACACCGTCGATCGGGTTGACGGCGGCGGTGCTCAGCCAGCGGTGCCAGTACCAGAACATGCTGAGCTCGGTTTTCAGCCCTTCGTGCGCGGGCCAGCAGGGTGGCAGGTGAACCCAGGGCGAGTAGGCCTCGCCGAGCCAGTCGACCCAGTCGGCAAGCTCCTGCCACGACCGGGCGCGGACGTCGTCTTCGAGCGCGTCCCAGATCCAGGGTGGTGGTGTCTGGGCCATGGTGCTAGTCCCTCTCCATGCCGCTGGACGCTTCCGGTTCGTAGCTTTCTTCGTAGCCACCGCTGTCGTAGCCGCCGGACTCGGAACCCATGGAGTCGGCAACACGCGCATCGTCAGCGGCGGCTTGGTCTTCGTAGCCGGCGGGTTCCTCGGCCGCGGGTTCTTCGGCCGCGGGTTCCGGTTGCGGGGCCGGTTCTTCGGGAGCCGGTTCGGTTTCGGTGGCCGGTTCCTCGGGTACCGGTTGTTCCGGTGCGGGTTCTTCGGCTGCCGGTTCGGGGGTGGATTCGTTTGGCTCGGCAGCGGGTTCTTCGGGAGCGCGGTCGTCTGCTGCGGGGTCGGGCGTGGGCTCATCCGGGGCAGGCGCCGCCGGCGCGGGCTCGTCGGTGGTGGGTTCGGTTTGTTCCGGGGCAGGTTCCTCGGGCGCGGTTTCTTCGGCGGCCGGCTCCGATTCGGCGGCAGGCTCCCGAGGCTCGGAGATGGCTTCCGCGGGTTCCGGGTCCTCGGCCGTGGGCGCGTCGGGTTCCGGTTCCCCGGCGTCCGGCTGCGACTCGTCGGACTGCGCCTCCACCTGCTCGGCGGTCCGCTCCTGCTGCCGCTGGTCCTCTTCCTGCTCTTCGATCCCGGCTCGGTCGCTCAGCTCGGGTTCGTCAGTACCGTTCCGGCCTGGATCGCCGTCGCGTCCCTCCGGTCGATCACCAGCGTCCGCCGGTTCGTCTCCCGCTCGTTCGGGCTCAGGAACTCGACGGCCAGGATCCGCACCGGCAGGTTCTCCTCGGTCCTGAGTGTCATCCCGCCCCGGATCACCCCCGCCTCGACCGTCCCCGGGGCCAGAATCCCGTTTCGTCCCGGCAGATCGAAGGTCGTCTCGATCGTGAACCGGACTGCTGACATGTTGTTCGTACCTTTCCAGCGCGGGGGCTTCGCTAGCGTATGCCTCTTCTTCGAGCGTCTTGAGGCTTTCGGTGTCCACGTCGGCGCCCGAGCGCAACTGGTCGACGTGCGTCTTCTCGTGCGCGAGGGTCGCGACCAGTGTCCTCTCGTCCGAGAAACTCGCCGGGCCGAGCCGGATCTGTGCGCCTTCGAGTTCGCCCGGCGTACAGGCGCAGGCCTCCTGGTGATCGAGATACCGGATCTCATCCGGCTCGTCCACGATGACGACGTCGACGTCGTCGAGGTCCACCCCACCTGCCTCGGCGGCGGCGTCGACGGTCTCCCGGGTGCGCGGCAGACCGCCGCCGTTGTCGATGATGTCCTGGTTCGTCCGCGCGGCACCACGGGAGAACAGCTCCGGTGGCGCCGGCCCGGTCGGGTTGCGGTCGGTCCCGCGGTCCGGTTCTCCTTGCTCGGCCTGAGTTCGTGCCTTTTGTTCGGCCTTCTGCTGTCGAAGCCGCTCCTCCCGCGCGATCATGCGGTGGATCGCTTCGTCCGACACGACGCCGACCTGTTCCTCGGGATCCAGCGGCGGGGAGATGCGTTCGTGGCCTGACGGGACGGTGATGCCTTCATAGCGCCGAGCCTGGAGCACATCGACCGCGGCGGCTTCTTCGTCTTGGAGTGCTTCCCCGTTCCGGCCGATCTCGTACAGCAGGTGGTTCTCTTCCTTGACCGCCAAGCTTTCCGGCGTGTGGAACTGAACCTCCATCGTCTGTTCGAATTCCTCGTGGCGCCAGGTGGTGTTGACGCCCTTGTACATCTGCCTGTTCCAGGAGTTGGCGCACTTCGTGCGTTCGAACCCGCGCCGCTCGAACTCGTCGAAGGCGGCCAGGGTCCCGTCCGCGTACTGGTCCGGAGGGAACGTCAGGGTATAGCGGTTCAGGTCGTTCGTTTCGGCCGCTGCCTGCTCGGCAGGTTTTTCGGCCGTCTTTCTGGCCACCTTGGCGCGGAAGGAATCCAGCGTCTTGAGCGAGTACTCGAGTCCCTCTTGCTTCGCCCCGTATTCCGCCGTGCCGGCGCAGACCGAAGTCATGACCTGATCGAACAGGGGCTGTGCGGCCTGGGCTTTCGCCCAGGCCTTCTCGACCTCGGCGTTCTCGTCCGCATCGAGCCGGAGGCCTTCGTCGGCGTCCTTGCCTTCCCACGGCAGGCTCATAGCTCTGTGGCCCCGGCGACTCCCCGGGTCTCGTCGATCACGCGCTCGGCGGTGGCCTGGTCCGCGCGGACCAGGTCCGAACCGAGGTCCGGCCCGCGGCTCAGGAACTCCCGGATCGACGTGGTCGGGACCCAGCGGTTGCGGAGGCCGAACACTTCGTCCGTCAGGCGCTCCGGGCTGCGGCGACGGCGGAACACCGAGGGCGGCCGGTCACCGGTGTTCTGTTCGACCCAGTACTGCACGAACCGCTGGCGGTCGGCGAGCAGCGCCGCGGCGTGTTCCGCCGTTACCGGTTCCAGAGTCGATGGATCGGGCAGGAGCAACTGGTCGTCGGGCTCGTGCCATTCCCAGTCGAGCAGCGAAAGGTATTCCAGCCGGCCGTCGCGGCGCCGCCACAGCGTGCTGGGCCGGTCGACCGGCTGGCTCGGGCGCACCTTCGCGAAGTACTCGTAACCCTCGTCCGCGGTCATGCCGTGTATCCCCTCAACTGTGCGAACGCCTCGATCGCCCCCGCCGGGCGGGCCTCGACCTGCAGGGGCGGGTCGCTCCGCCAGAACAGCCACGCGTGGAACGGTGGCAGCAGCTGGATCGCGTTGATCGGCAACGCCGGCCGGAACGTGCTGCTCACCGTGTGGCCCAGCCCGGCCTGTGCCGGGCCGCCGACGCCCACCTGGCCCACCGGTGCTCCCGTCTGGGGTGCCACCTGCATGCTGGTCGTCGTCTGGCGTTCCTCGCCCGCCCAGGTCGATATGTTGTGCAGGTCCTCTCCGTTGGATAGGCCGCCGAAGATCAGCTTTGCCGTTGTCGCCGCCAGGATTGCCGCCTGTTGCTCGACTCCGTAGCGGTTGCGCAGCTGGGCCAGGCTCTGGGTGGCCCACATCGTCACGATGCCGCGGCCGCCGCCCTCGCTGACCAGGGACGGCAGGCTCTGGAGCGGAGCGATGTTCGCGATTTCGTCCAGGGCCAGCAGCAATGGCGGGTCGAGCCGGCCACCTTGGCCGGCTGCCAGCTCGGCCGCGCGCTGGGCGATGCTGTCGACCAGGCCGGCCATCAGGGGCGCGATCGCCTGCTGCTGGTGGGACGGCCCGATGATGAACAGCGACGAGCGGGTCGCCAGGAACTTGTCGATGTCGAGCTCGTTGGCCGCGCACGAGCGCAGCACCGTCGGCTCGGACGTCGCCTCCAGCGTGTTGCGGGCCACCGAATAGAAACTGCCGCGCTCGCGGTCGCCGAGGAGCTTGAGCGCGTCCAGGTCGTCTGCCCACATCGCACCCGGGCTCGACGACAGCCGGAGGATCGCCACCGGGTCACGGGTTTCCTGGCGCGCCAGCCACTTCCGGACCGTCGACAACGGCAGGCCCTCCAGCGCCGCCGCGTGGAAGTACGCGCGCAGGATCGCCGCCGCGCCGCCGCGCCAGTGGTCGCCGTCCTGGACACCCTGGCCGGCGACCGCCGTCATCGCGGCCACCCGCCGGTAGCAGACGGACGGGTTCGCGCAGTCGGCCAGTGGCGACCAGCGCAGTGACGTCTCCGGGTACTCGCTGCCGAAGGGGTCGTAGACGTACACCGAACCGCCGTACGGCGCGGCCAGCGCCCGCCGCCGGTTGCCGGTGAACGCGAGGATGTCGCCACGCGTCGACGTGCAGACCAACGGGCCTTCCCACCACATCACCGACGGGATGATGAGACCGGAGGTCTTGCCGTAGCGCGGCGGGCCGACGATGCCGACGGAGTCCTCCGGCGCGCTCCAGCAGCGCTGGTACCCGGCCCGCGCGTCCCAGCCGAGGAAGACCTGCCGCCGCGGGTCGACGCGGAACGGCGGGATCGCGGGCCACTCTGTGATCGACATCGGCGCCTCAGTCGCGGGCCACCGAGCCGGTCACCACGACCGGCATCGGGATCGCGGGTCCGTCGGCGTCCGGCAACGGGTAGGTGGCGCCGGGTTCCTCGACGGCCTCCAGCCGCAGCTCGTTCGGTGGGTGGCTGTGGCAGATCGCCGCCTCCCAGCCGTTGCGCGCGCCGTCGAAGCTGTCGCGGAACCTGGCGAGCACCCGCCGGATGCCCTGGCGGTGGCCGGCGGCGACCGCGCCCTGGTCGGCGCGGTACTCCGCGGCCCGGCTGCCCGCGGCCTGCAGCGGCACCACGAAGAACCGGATGCACACCATCAGCGGCCACGACGCAGCCAGCAGCGCCACTCTGACCAGGCCGTTGCTGGAGAAGTTCATCAGCCAGGTGAAGACGTTGTAGGCGATGTAGAGCGGCAGCGCCACGCCCCGGACGAACATCCCGGACAGCGGGTCCGCGTTGCGCCAGTGCGTGAGCTCGTGGCACAGCACGCCGGCCAGCGGCTCCTCGTCGTAGTTGAACTCGTCGAGGAACCCGCGGGTGACGATGATGTGCCGCGCGCCCGCGTAGGCGTTGGGCAGGCGGTCGTCGTCCATCAGCAGCGGTGGCACCTTGGCGAGGCCGAGGCGGCGCGCGCAGTCTTCGAGGATCGGGAGGATCAGTTCCTTCTCCCGGCGGCTGGGTTGCCGGTACCCGGCGATGCGGAACACCCAGCCCTCGGCGCCGACCTGGTAGACGGTGTAGAGCACCCCGACCAGGAACGCCACGACGAGCTGCCCGAGGAACAGGCCGGCGGTCATCGCCGGATCGGCCGAGACGAGGCCGATCCACGGCAGCAGGAGCCCGGCCGCGAAGCCGGCGATCGCGCCGATCACCGCGCCGGCGAGCAGGCCGAGAATGCCGCCGCCCTGCAGCAGCGCACTCTCCATCATGGTGCTGAAGACCGGGATGTCCTCCGCCCAGGACGTCGCGCTCCCGCCGATCCGGGCCCCGCCGAAGTAGCCGATTATCGCGCCGACGACCAGTCCCGCACCCCCGCCGAAAATGGCGAGCGGCAGGTTGAACCACGCCGCGGCCAGCGCGCCGGCGAGGCCGCGCTTGTCGCGCAGCATTCCGGTGACGAACCAGATGAAGCCGTTGCGGTATCCGGGCGGCCGGGAAAAGGCGCCGCGCAGCTTCCCGCCCAGCCGGCTCCACAATCCGGGCCGCGCCGGTTTCGCCGCTTTCCCGGGCGAAACCCGGGGTACCGTCCGAAGTGGCGGAAGTGGCGGTGGCGGCTGTTCCGGCGCCGCGACCAGTGGCTGCACCGGAAGGGCGGCCTGGTCACGGGGCAGCGACGGCGTGGCAGGGGAAGCCGGCCCGGCCGGGCTCGTCGCCGCCGGGAATTGCCCGGACGCTTCACAGTGCGGGCAGTTCCGGCTGGCCGGGTCGCGCTTGTTTCCGCACCGAGCACAGATCGCCAAAGTGCCCCCTCCGCGCACTTCGTCCGACCGCCCCCTGACGTCGGCCGGCGTCGGTTGTGCATTGTGGCACACCACGCCGGGTTTTCGGACCGAATTCACCAGTTGGGGCCAATGGCCCCATTCAGGACGCGGGATTCCGTGGCCGGGCAGCCGTCAATGCGGTGAGCGTCTCCAGGGCGCCGGCCGCGATCGACACGCCACGGCCGTGCCGGATCTCGGGTTCCCGCGGGTTGATGCGGATCAGCGCGCCGGTCGCCGCGCTGGCCAGTTCGGCGTAGCGGCGGACCGTCGGGACCGCCTGGCCCGCGCCCAGTTCCACCACCACGAGGTCCCGGGCGGTCCGGCGCCACGCCGTCAGCTCGTCCAGCTGCGCCTGGCTGCGGTCCGGGACCCAGGAGAAGTCGCCGAACATCAGGATGTTGGGCCGGGCGAGACCGCCGCAGCGGGGGCACGACGGCAGCGGCGGCACCGCGCGCATCGTTTCCGGGGCGATCGCCACGGTGACGCCGGCGGCGGGCCAGATGTCGGCCGTGCACCCGGCGAGGCACTGCAGGTGGTGGATGGAGCCGTGCGCCTCGGCCACGAACCCGAAGCCCGCCGCCTGGAACTGGCCGTCCACATTGGACGTGAAGACCCGGACGCCGCCGGGCAGGTCCGAGCCGAACTCGCGCAGCAGCCGGAAGCCCTCGTGCGGCACGGTCTTGCGGTAGAGCTCCAGCCGGTGCCCGTAGAAGCCCCAGGCCAGTTCCGGGTCATCGGCGAAGTGCCGCGGGTCGGCGAGTTCCTCGAACCGCAGCCCGAGCCGGGCGTACGGCGGGTACGCGCGCCAGAACCCTTCGCTGCCGCGGAAGTCCGGCAGCCCGGAGTCGACGCCCATGCCGGCGCCGGCGCAGATCAAGAGCGCGCCGGCGCCGTCCAGGAGCTTCGCGGCGAGCTCACGCACCAGGCTGCGAACCGAGGACGACCTCGAACTCCAGCAGGTTCGCGCCGGTGGACACGGGCTTGGCGCGCTCGCCCGAGTGCGCCGCCGCGGCCGGGCCGCCCTGCGCCCATGCCTGGTAGTACTCCTCCGTTTCCCACTTCGTGTACACGAAGTAGCGCGTCTCGCCGGAAACCGGCCGCAGCAGCTCGAAGCCGAGGAAGCCCGGCTGCTGGTCGACGGAGTGCATGCGCGCGGCGAACCGCTTCTCCAGCTCGGGGCCGGCGCCCTCGGGGACCTCGATCGCGTTGATCTTCACGACACTCATGCTTCCCACCCTAGTTGGCTCGACGGTGTGATCCGTGCCACTGTGGGAGGCATGGGGAGCACCGAGCGCGACCTCGCCACCGATCTCGCCCGGATCGTCCGCGCCACGGCCGACGAGGTCGCGGGCGGCCAGGGCAGCGAGCTGATCGAGCGCGTGACCGGCCACCTGGGTGCGCTGTTGCCGGAGGTGGTGGTCGTCACCCGCAACTGGCCGATGTGGGAGCACGCCAACATCCAGTCCGGGGTCGACGCCTACCTCGCCGCGCACGGCACGGCCGTGGGCTGGTTCGGCATCGCGGGCGGCCAGCGCACGCACGAAGACCTGATCGGGATGCTCGCCACCGCGCGCAGGCAGGGCATGTACGAGCTCGGCTCGGTGGACTACACGACCACGGCGATCGGCCCCGACGCCGCGACCGAGGCGGTGCAGCTCGGGCTGGTCGGCACGCACGCCCCGGGCGGCGAGCCGGTGCTGCTCGCGATCCGCGGCGCCAACCCGCAGTGGGGGCTGGAGCAGTGCCGGCTGGAGGTACTGGCGACGTCGCGGGCGACCGCCACCGAAGTGCGCGACCGCGTCGAGCGCCTGATGGCCGAGGGCGACCTCCTGCGCGGCCAGGTGCTGGCCTTCGGCACCAGCGAGCACCGCGGCAACGAGCTGCTCACGTTCCTCCCGCGGCCGGCGCTGACCGGCGAGGAGGTCGTGCTGCCGGACGGCGTGCTCGACGCGATCGAGCGGCACACGATCGGCATCGCGCGGCACGGCGAGCGGCTGCTGGCGGCGGGCCAGCACCTCAAGCGCGGGCTGCTGCTGCACGGCCCGCCCGGCACCGGCAAGACGCACACGGTCCGCTACCTGATGGGCCGCCTGCCGGACACCACGGTGATCATCCTGACCGGCACGGCGATGAAGCTGGTGGGCAAGGCCGCGGAGCTGGCGCGGCGGCTGCAGCCGAGCGTGGTCGTGCTGGAGGACGTCGACCTGATCGCGCAGGACCGCAGCTACGGGCCGATGGTCCAGCCCCTGCTGTTCACCCTGCTCGACGCGATGGACGGCGTGGGCGGCGACGCCGACGTCACGTTCCTGCTCACCACCAACCGGGCGAGCGAGCTGGAGAAGGCCCTGGCGGACCGCCCGGGCCGCGTCGACCTCGCGGTGGAGATCCCGCTGCCGGACGCGGCCGGGCGGGAAGCGCTGCTGCGGTTGTACGCGCGCGGCCTGAAGCTGACGGCGGACCTGGGCCCGGTCGTCGACGCGACGGCGGGGATGACGGCGTCGTTCGCGAAGGAGCTGTTGCGCCGGGCGTCGCTGCTGGCGCTGGGGGCACGGCCGGAGCAGGACGTCATGGTCGGGGACGAGGAGCTGACCACGGCGTTGCGGGAGATGCAGGACGCCCGGAGCGCGCTGACGCGGTCGCTGCTGGGCAGTTCAGCTGCGCAGTGAACCGGGGAACAGGTCGGCGTCCTCGGGGAGCTTCGTGCCGCGGAACCAGGTGTCGAAGAACGGCCGCAGGTTCTTGCCGCCGAGCCGGGTCGCCATGGCTTCGAAGTCGGACCAGGTCGCGTTGCCGTGGCGGTAGCGGGCCGGCCACTCGCGCAACAGCTTGGCGAACGCCGGGTCGCCGATTTCGCGGCGCAGGGCGTGCAGGGCCAGGATGCCCTTGTTGTAGACGCCTTCGAACTCGTGGCCCTGCCCCATGCCGACCAGCTTCTGCGCCCAGAAGTCCGTGCTGCCGCGGGTGATCTCGATGGCCGCGCGGTAGCGGTCGTCCAGCTTCTGGCCCTCGCGCTCGGCCCACAGCCACTGCGAGTACGACGCGAAGCACTCGTTCAGGCAGACGTCGGACCAGTCCTTGACCGAGACCGAGTCGCCGAACCATTGGTGGGCGTTCTCGTGCACCAGCGTCGGCAGGTCGGCCCACTTCGCGTACGTCGGCCGGGTCTGCGTCTCGAGCGAGAACGGGACGTCCTCGTTCAGGAAGATCCCGCCGGCCGCCGACTGCGGGTACGGGCCGAACTCGGCGGTCAGGAAGCCGAGCACCTCCGGCAGGCGGTCGCCGACCGCACGGCGGCCTTCGACGCCCGGCGCGTACGCCGAGACCACCGGGGTGCCGTCCTTCAGCGTCGACCTGTCGACACTGAACTTGCCGATCGCGATCGTCGTCAGGTAGCTCGCCACCGGGTTGACCTCGGTCCAGGTGCCGGGCGGGCCCTCGCGGCCGTTCGAGAGCACCGTCCAGCCCGCCGGGACGTGCGCGGTGAGCGTGAAGGTGGCCTTGTCGCGCGGGGTTTCGTTCGCCGGGTACCAGAACGCCGCCGAGTGCGGCTCGCCGACCATGTACGCGCCGCCGTCGGCCGAGTGCTTCCAGCCGTTCTCGCTGCCGCCGTCGTGCGGGGTCTTGGCCGGGTCTCCGCCGTAGCGCACCCGCGTGCGGAACGCCGTCCCGGCCCGGATCGGGGCCGGCGGCGTGATCACCAGCTCGAACGCCTTCTCGCGGCTGAACTTCGCCGGCTTGCCGTCGACCTCGACGCTGTGCACGTCCAGCCCGCGCAGGTCGAGGTCGAACCGGCTCAGGTCCTGGGTGGCCTTCGCGGTGACCGTGGTGTCGCCGTCGAGGTGCCCGCTCGGCGGGTCGTACCGGACGTCGACCTGGTAGCCGAGCGCGTCGTAACCGCCGTTGCCGTCGTCGGGGTAATAGGGGTCGCCGGCGCCGGCCGCGCCCGGCATCGGGTGCATGGGCGGCAGTGGGGGCGGCGGGGGCGGCAGAGCGACGGCGTCGCCGCCGCACGCCGCGGCGAGAACCGCCGCGACGCAGACGGCCAGGGCGGTGAGTCGGCGGCGCACACCCACCACCATAGGTGATGGACAGCGACGGTTTGGTCACGTTCCGCACCAGGGGTTTTGTGGTTAGGTGGCCGCGTGCTCTGTTTCGGCGGCAGCGGCGTGCCGATCGTTCTGCTCCACGGCCTGATGGGCCGGGCGCGGACGTGGTGGCGGGTCGCGGAGTGGCTCCGGCCCTACGGCGCGGTGTACGGCCTGGACGCGCGCGGCCACGGGAACGCGCCGCGCGTCGGGCCGTGGACGACCGAGCGCTTCGCCGACGATGTCGCCGAGGCGCTGCGGAACCTCGACGCGGGCCCGGCGGTCCTGATCGGGCACTCGATGGGCGGCCTGCACGCCTGGGCGACCGCCGCGCGGCACCCGGAGCTGGTGCGCGCGGTCGTGTCGGAGGACTTCGCGCCGGACCAGCGCGGCCGGACCGTGGAGACCTGGCGCGGGTACTTCGAGAGCTGGCCGGTGCCGTTCTCCTCGCTCGACCACGTCCGGGAGTTCTTCGGCGACGCGGGCGGGTACTTCGCGGACTGCGTCGAGGAGCGTTCCGACGGGTTCCACCTGGTCGCCGACCTCGAGGACCTGTACGTCGTCGCCGCCGAATGGGGCCGCCGGGACTACTGGGACGTCGTCGCGGCGATCCGCTGCCCGCTGCTGGTGGTCGAGGGCGAGCACACGGCGATGCCGCCGGGGCAGCAGGCGCTGGTCGCCGACCGCGTCCCGGGCGCGAAACACCTGGTGGTCCCCGGCTCGGCCCACCTGCCCCACGACGAAGCCCCGGAGACCTACCGAGGTGCCGTCGAGGCCTTCCTCGCCCAGGTCCTGACCCGCTGAACCGGACGACACGCGTACCTGGACGGACGACACGTGTACCTGGACGGACGACACGACGAGCGCTTCGTTGAGCTGCCGTGTCGTCCAACCGAGTACGCGTGTCGTCCCGTTGGGTACGTGTGTCGTCCGGCTAGGTGCGGGTGAGGTCCGCTCGCCAGGCCGCCGTGGAGCGATCCGAGGGCACGATCAGCGGCCAGACGTCCGCGCCGAGGAACCCGGTCTCGTCGGACGCCTTGGCCGCGGTGCACGTGTCGCGCGGCAGGCCCGCCTGAACGGACAACGCGGCCACTGCGTCCTTTGTGGACTTTCCGAAGACGCCGTCGGTGGGGACGTCGAACCCGGAGTTTCGCAGGAACTGCTGCGCCGATTGCACCGGCCGGCCCGTGTCGCCCGGCTTGAGCAGCGGCCACTCGGGTTCGGCACGCGTCACCGCGACGCCGAGGACGCGGCCGACGGCCGTGCGCAGCTCCGGCAGCCGGTTGTAGAGCACCTGGCCGGGGCACTCGGTCGAGTTGAAGTCGCGGTGGCCCTTGATGAACTCCGGGGCGATGCCGTACTGGCTCGCGATGTAGGCGACCAGCGAGACCAGCGAGTCCCACAGCGCCGGCGGCACGTCCACCGTGCTGTACAGGCCCTCGTTCTCGATGCCGATGACCTCGCTGTTGTGGTTGCCGACGTTCGCACCCTGCACGTGCTGCGTGCCGCCGCGCAGGATCTCCAGGCTGCGGTGCCTGCCTTCGGTGACGAACCCGCCGCGGCTGTTCGTGAACTGCTGGCCGCTGTCGATCCAGCCGTTCTTGTCCATGTGCAGGTTCTGGATGTAGCGCGAGACGTAGTACGCGCGCGCCAGCGAGAAGTCGTCGTTCATCGGCGGGTCGACCGCGTGGTGCACGACGATGTAGGTCGGCTTGTGGTTCTCCACCACGATCGTGCCGGTGGCGGGCCGGGCGCCCCAGTCGGACGTCGGGTGGATCGCCGGTACCGGAACGGCCGCGCCGGCCGTTCCCGTGGTCGTCATCCCCAGTGCGCCGGCCGCGGTTGCGGTCACCCCCGCCATGAGCAGGGTCCGGCGGTCAACAGTGACCATGGGTGAAACGGTAACTCCGGAACGCGCCGATGACAACTATTGACCAACTTTGGTCGCAACGCGTCAGTGTTCGCCCGGGAGTGCGAACAGCCCGTCGCGGGTCTGCTCCAGCAGGCCGTCGACCAGCAGGGAGTCCAGGCAGCGGTCGCGCTGGCCGCCGTCGTGCCAGACGAGGTCGAGCCGGGCCTTGTCGACCGGGCCTTCACTGCCGCGCAGCACGTCGAGCAGCCGCCCGCGGACGTACCGGTCGGTGCCCGCGTACCGCTGCACCGGCTTGGCCGGGCCGTCGTACTCCGGGCGCCCGGCGTGCTGCCACGCGCATTCGTCGTAGATCGGGCAGTCCGCGCACTTCGGGGCACGCGCGGTGCAGATCAAGGCGCCCAGCTCCATGATCGCCGCCGAAAAGCGGGCCGCGGGCGCGTCCTCGGCCGGCAGGAGGGCCTCGACGTCGGCCATGTCGCGGGTGTTGGACGCCGGCCCGGCGTCGCCGGCGCCGTGGACAGCTCGCGCGACGACCCGCCGCACGTTCGTGTCGACGACCGGCGCCCGCCGCCCGTAGGCGAACGCGGCGACGGCGCGCGCGGTGTAGGCGCCGATCCCGGGCAGCGCGAGCAGAGTGTCCACATCGGACGGAACGACGTCGCCGTGCTCCTTCGCGATCACCCCGGCCGCCTCGTGCAACCGCAGCGCCCGGCGCGGGTAGCCGAGCTTCCCCCACGCCCGTACGACCTCGCCCTGCGACGACGCGGCCAGCGCCGAGGGCACCGGCCAGCGCGCCATCCACTCGAGCCAGATGGGCTGCACCCGGACGACGGGGGTCTGCTGGAGCATGATTTCGCTGACCAGGACGCCCCAGGCCGAGCAGGTGGGCTCGCGCCACGGGAGATCCCGGCCGTGCGCGGAGAACCAGTCGAGCAGTACGTCAGCGTCCACAGCCACGCCGGGAGGCTACTTCGCCTGCTTCGGCAGGTCGCGAGCGACCTCGTCCGGCGACGGCATGGCGGCGATCTCTTCGGCGATCGCCCGTGCCGCGTCACGGCAGGAGAACGCCTTCCGGGCCTGTTCGGCGACGGCTTCCGCGCTCAGTTCGCCGGGCAGGAGCCGCACCGCGGCTCCCACGGCAAGCAGGGCCTCGGCGTTGGCGAACTGGTCGGCTCCCTGGGGCAGGACCAGCTGCGGCACGCCCGCGGCGAGCGCGCCCAGCGCGGTGCCGCTGCCGCCGTGGTGCACGACCAGGTCGGCGTGCGCGAGCGCCGCCGCCTGCGGGACCCACGCCTGGGCGGTGACCTGCTCCGGCAGCGGGCCGAGGTCCTCCGGGGTCACGCGGCCGGTGGCCACCACGACGGGGGTGCCGAGCGTGGCCAGGCCGTCGATCGCCGTCTTGAGCAATTCCGGAGTGCCGAAGGCGGTGCCGAGCGTCAGGTAGACCAGGGGCCCCCGGAAGCCGCCCGGTTCGGCGAAGGGCACCGGACGCAGGGCAATGCGGTCCGCGGTCGCGAGGAAGTCCGGCTCCTGCAGGGACGGCGGGCAGATGTCGAGGTGCACGCCGCCGGTCGGGCGTTCGAACCCGATGTCGCGCGGGAACATCCGGCCGAACCCGTGCCAGAGCGCCGGGATCCCGGCACGCCGCGCGGCGATGGCCGCCTCCGGAACGCCCCACCCGTGCACGACCAGGTCCGGCCGCAGCCGCTTGAGGTCCGGTTCGAGGTCTTCGGCGTAGATCTCGTAGAACGAATCGGCAGGCCGGAACGGGTTCAGCCCGAGCCGGCGCAGCGGCGCGTGGACGTGCTCACCGGCGGCGAAGTGCACCTCGTGCCCGAGGTCCCGCGCCGCGATCGCGAGCGGGACCATCGGGTACGTGTGACCGGCGGACGCGAGCCCGGCGAAGAGAATGCGCATGCTCGCCCCATTCGGATGTCCAGAACATCTGAAGGGGAACGATAGCCTACTGGACCTCGGTGAGCTTCCCGGTCTTCACGTCGTAGACGAAGCCGCGCACGTTCTCGGTGTGCGGCAGGTAGGCGCTGCGCCGCACCCGCTCCACCGACGTCCGGACGCTGTTTTCGACGTTGCGGAACGCCTCGACCGACCACGTCGGCCGCAGGCCCGTGTCGCTCTCGAGCTCGTCCTTGAAGTCGTCCTCGGTCACCATCGAGAGGCCGCACTCGGTGTGCTGGACGATCAGCACCTCGCGGGTGCCGAGCTTGCGCTGCGAAAGAGCCAGCGAACGGATCATGTCGTCGGTCACCACGCCGCCCGCGTTGCGGAGGACGTGCGACTCGCCTTGCAGGAGGCCGAACAGCTCGAACACCCGGATCCGGGCGTCCATGCAGGTCAGGACGGCCACCTGGAGTGACGGCTTGGGCGACGACCGGTCGCCGGGCGTCACCTCGCCGAGTTCCTGGTTGCGCTTGAGCAGTACGTCGATCGAGGTCATCGGTCACCTTCCGGCCAGTGGCCCCGCGGCGCGGGCGTACCACTCCATTTGACCTGGTGACTACCCCGCCGGGCAATGCACTAAGGGCAATATCACGACGTCAGCCGCCGAACCACGGCTCCTCGACCGTCCGCGGCGGCGCCGACGTCCGCCCGACGCGCAGCTCGGTCGGGAGGGTGATCGTCTTGGGCGCGCTCCGCTCGCCCGAGCTGAGCAGCAGCCGCCCGGCCATCTTGCCCTTCTCCAGGACCGGCTGGTGGACCGTGGTGAGCCCGATCCGCTCGGCCTCGGCGATGCCGTCGAAACCGGTGACGGTGAGGTCCTGCGGCACCCGCAGCCCGCGCCGCTCGGCCTCGGCCATGGCACCGAGCGCGAGGATGTCCGAGGTGCAGATCACCGCGGTGATCTGCGGGTAGGCGTCCAGCAGCTGGCGGGCCGCGGACGCGCCGTCGTCCACCGTGTGGTCGAAGCGCTCGACCACCGGGACGCCCGCCCAGTCGACACCCGCCGCCGAGAACGCGACGGCCAGCGCCTCCAGCCGGGTGCGCTGGACGTGGAAGTGCGCGCCGCTCTGCCGGGTCGCGGAGACGAAGTCGTCGTTGCGCTCGCGGGCCAGCCGCATGCAGATCACGCCGACCTGCCGGTGGCCCAGCGTCACCAGGTGCTCGGCGATCTTGCCGACGGCCGCTGCATCATCTGGGCCGACGCGGTCGATGCCCTCGAGGCTCGGCTGGTCGATGATCACCGTCGGCACCGGCCGCTCGAGCACCGCGGCCAGGTGCGGGTCGTCGTCCGGCACGGAGTAGACGACGAAGCCGTCGACGCCCGCGCGGTGCACCGCGGCGACGTCTTCGCGGCCCGGGCTGGCCGGCACCAGGTGCAGGCCGACCCCGGCGTCTTCGCAGGCCAGCGCCAGTCCTTCGAGGACGCCGACGGCGGCGGGGTCGCGGAAGGCGTAGGAGAGGTTCTCGGTGAGCAGCAGCCCGACCGCGCCCGCCTTGCGCGTGCGCAGGGAGCGGGCGACCGGGTCGGGGCCGGGGTAGCCGAGGCGCCGCGCGGTCTCGAGGACGCGGCGGCGCAGTTCGGGGGACAGCTGGTCCGGCCGGTTGTAGGCGTTGGACACCGTGGTCCTGGACACACCGAGCTCCGCCGCGAGCGACGCCAGTGTCGCCTGCCTCCGGGTGCGAATAGGACGTCCCATCAGCAAACCGTAACGGTTCAGATCGGTTTCCTGAAGAGACACCCCGCGTGGTCGATGTCTCGATCCGCATGCGCGGAGACGCATACACCAAAGCACGATCCGATGGCCAGAAAGTCATCCGGATGGGGTAAGGTGAATCTGACAACGGTTTCCATTAGCGTCTGCGTCCCTCTCAGGAGTCCCTCGATGAGTTCCCGCCGCACCAGGAGCGTCCTCGCCGCCGCTTCGGCCCTGTCCGTGTTCGCCTTGGCCGCTTGCTCCGGCGGCGGGACGTCCTCCGACGGCGGCGGCGCGCAGGCGGGCGGCGACGGCAAGGTCAAGGTCGTCGCGTCGACCGACGTCTGGGGCAGCGTGGCCGGCGCCGTCGGCGGCGAAAACGTCGAGGTCAAGTCGATCATCCACGACCCGTCGGCCGATCCGCACTCGTACGAGACGACGGCGGACGACGCCCTCGCGGCGAAGGGCGCGCAGCTGCTGCTGTCCAACGGCGGCGGCTACGACGAGTTCTTCGGCAAGCTCACCGAGCAGGCGGGGAGCGCGAAGAAGCTCGTCGCCTACGACATCGCCGCGCCCGGCGACGAGAACGAGCACGTCTGGTACGACCTGCCGGGCGTCGGCAAGGTCGCCGACCAGCTCGCCGCGCAGCTGGGCGAGCTCAAGCCGGCGGCGAAGCAGCGGTTCGCCGACAACGCGACCGCGTTCAAGGTGAAGGTCGACGCGCTCGAGAAGCGGCTCGAAGAGCTCGGGACCACCCACCCCGGCACGAAGGTCGTCGTCACCGAGCCGGTCGCGCACTACCTGCTGGCGAGCGCGAAGATCACCGACGCGACGCCCAAGGCGTTCTCGGACGCGGTGGAGAACGACACCGACGTCCCGGCCGACGCCGTCAGCGCCTACAAGCAGCTCATCGCCACCAAGCAGGTCAAGGCGCTGATCAACAACGCGCAGACGGTGACCCCGCTGACCCAGGACGTCGTCGGGCAGGCGAAGGCCGCCGGGATCGGCGTCGTCGACGTGACCGAGACGCTGCCGCAGGGTGTGACCGACTACATTGGCTGGATGACCGGGGAAGTAGACGCGCTGGCAGGAGCGTTGAAGTAGTCATGTCTCCCGTCTCCGATGACGTACGTCCCGCGGTCCGGGTCCGCGGGGCGGGCCTCGCGTTCGGTCCCCGCACCCTCTGGTCCGGGCTGGACCTCGTCGTCGAGCCGGGTGAGTTCCTCGCCGTGCTCGGCCCGAACGGGTCCGGCAAGAGCAGTTTCCTCAAGGCGCTGCTCGGCATGCAGGAGCTCTCGGCGGGCACGGTCGAGATCGCGGGTGGCCGCCCGGGCGGCGCGAACCGCAAGATCGGCTACATCCCGCAGCAGCGCGCGATCGACGAATCGCTGACGCTGCGCGGGGTCGACCTGGTCGGGCTGGGCCTCGACGGCCACCGCTGGGGTCCGGGCCTGTTCGGCATGGCGGCCCGGCGCCGGCAGGTTTCCGAAGCGGTCGACGCGGTGGGCGCGACGAGGTACGCGAAGCAGCCGGTCGGCCGGTTGTCCGGCGGCGAGCAGCAGCGGCTGCGGGTGGCGCAGGCCCTGGTCGGCGACCCCGAGGTGCTGCTGTGCGACGAGCCGCTGCTGTCACTCGACCTGGCGCACCAGCGCGCGATCAGCGAGCTGATCGATTCCCGGCGCCGGTCGGCGGGGACGGCGGTGCTGTTCGTGACGCACGAGATCAACCCGGTGCTCCCGTTCGTCGACCGCGTCCTGTACCTGGTCAACGGCAAGTTCCGGATCGGCAAGCCGGACGAGGTCATGACGACCGAGACGCTCTCGCAGCTGTACGGCACCCGCGTCGAGGTGCTCAAGGTCGGCGGCCAGATCCACATCGCCGGCGCGCAGAGCGCGTTGTGCGAGGCGGAGCCGCACCACCACGAACACGACGTCGAAGAACAAGTGGGCTGAGTCTTGGATCTGTTCGACTTCGGCAAGACCTGGGAGCTGATCACCGAGCTCGAGGGCGTCCAGACGGCGTTGCTGGCGGCGGCGATCCTCGGCCTGGTGGCGGGCGTGCTGGGCCCGCTGATCGTGATGCGGCGGATGTCGTTCGCGGTGCACGGCACGTCCGAGCTGGCGTTCACCGGCGGCGCGGCGGCCCTGCTGCTCGGGATCGGTGTCGAGTACGGCGCGCTGATCGGCGCGGTGGTGGCGGCCCTGCTGCTGGGCATCCTCGGTGCCCGTGACGCCGACCGCGACTCGGTGATCGGCGTGATCCTGTCGTTCGGCCTCGGCATGGGCGTGCTGTTCCTGTCGTTCTACAAAGGACGGTCCGGGAACAAGTTCGGGATCCTGACCGGCCAGATCATCACGATCGATTCGACGAACCTGACGTTGTTCGTGGTCTCGTCGGTGGTCGTGCTGGCGGTGCTGGCCCTGGTGTACCGGCCGCTGCTGTTCGCTTCGGTGGACCGGAACGTGGCGGTGGCGCGCGGGGTCCCGGTGAAGACGCTGACGGTGGTGTTCGCGCTGCTGGTGGGCGTCTCGACGGCGCTGAGCGTGAAGGTGGTCGGCTCGCTGCTGGTGGTGGCCCTGATGGTGACGCCCGCCGCGGCCGCGGCCCGCGTGACGGCCTCGCCGTGGAAGGCGACGGTGCTGTCGGTGGTCTTCGCCGAGGTCTCGGCGATCGGCGGGATCGTGCTGTCGCTGGCCCCGGGGCTGCCGGTGAGCGCGTTCGTGACGGCGATTTCGTTCTTGATCTACGTCGTGTGCCGGGTGCTCGCCTGGCAGCGCGACCGCCGGACCCGGGTGGGCGCGGTGGAACCGGCCCTCGTCGCGGCGGCCTAACCCAGCATCAGCAGGACCTGCAGCTCACCCACGACGAACCCGATCACCCCGCCGACGGCGATGAGCTTCCACTCGTCCTGCCGGAACGCCGGCCGCAGCAGGCCCTCGAACTCCAGCGGCGTCAACGCCAGCATCCGCTGCTCGATCACCTTCGCGACGTCCATCGCCTCGGTGAGGTACCCCTCCGCGTACCGGGCGGTGTCCGGCAGCTGCTCCAGCGCCTTCCGGGCGGCCGCGTGCTTCATCTCGCGCAGCCGCGTGCCGCCCACCGCCCAGGCCAGGGGCATCTGCGCGTCGACCGTTTCCGACACCAGGCGCTCCACCCGGGCCGCCAGCCGGTCGGCGCGGGGGCCGCGCAGGATCGCGTCCAGCAGGTTCTGGACCGTCAGGACCTCGTTCGCGATCAGCTCGCCGTACTGGCGCGCCACCTCGGCGCGCCGGCGCTGGAACTTGCCCTGGAAGATCACCCGGCCCACGCGCACCGGCTCGCGGGGAACGAAGATCAGCTTGATCGCCAGCCAGTCGGTGCACAGCCCGATGACCCCGCCGAACACCGGCAGCACCCACGGCTCGCGGGTGAACGCCCACACGATCGTCTGCACGAGACCCAGCCCGAACCCGAAGTAGATGCCCGTCCGCGCGATGAACGCCATCTCCGGGCGGGACGTCTCGCGGATCAGCCGCACCAGCAGCTTCTTGTCGCGGGTCAGCCGCTGGACCGTCATGTGCTGGACGTCGAGCACCTCGTCGAGGTTCTCGCGGACGTCGTCGAGGAACTCCCGCACCAGCCGCGGCGCCGACGCCTGGACCTGCTTGATCAGCAGCTCCTGCGCCAGCGTCGGCAGGACCTCCCACAGCCGCGGGTGGTGCTCGGCCAGCACCTCGCGCGCGGTGTGGTCGACCGCCCGCAGCAGCGGCTGTTCCAGCTCGCTGGTGATGATCACCGGGTCGATCCGGCCCAGGACCTCCTTGAGGTCCAGCAGGTTCGCCGTCAGCAGCTCGGTCGCGACCGCGGCCATCCGCCCGCCGTGCTTCGGGACGACGCCCTGCCAGCCGAGCAGCGGCGGGATCCCCACGAACTCCAGCGGCCGGAACATCATCTCGATGGCGACGCGCTTGGTCACGTACCCGATCAGCGCGGCGATGAACGGCATCGCCGCGTACAGCGGCCAGTGCAGGGCGAGGTCGTGCAGGACAGCGTCCATTCCGGCCTCCCTCGCGGTTCCGAGATCGAAACCGTACCGGCTCCCCGGGCCGCCGGGTGCCGGCGCCGCCTACCCGAGCAGGAGGAGTACCTGCAGTTCACCCACCAGGCCGCCGATGATCGCGCCGACGGCGATGAGCTTCCACTCGTCCTGCTTGAAGGCCGGCCGCAGGATGCCCTCGAATTCGAGCGGGGTCAGCTGTCGCATTTTCGTGACGATCGTGTTCCGGACGTCGAGGGCGCCGGTGGCGTAGCTCTCGACGTGTTTCACCGTTTCGGGGAGGAACTCGATCGCTTTGGCGGCGGCCGCACGCTTCATCTCCTGGTACTGCCGGCCACCGATGGTCAGCGCGACCAGCGGCTTGGCGATGCTCGCCTGCGCGTCGATCGTGCGCTGGACCTCACGGGTGACCATGGCGAACAGCTTGTCGGCGCGCGGCCCGGTGAGCACGGCCTCCAGCACGTTCCGCACGGTGAGCACCTCGTCGGCGATCAGCGCGCCGTAGTCGGCGGCGACCTCCTGGCGGCGCTTCTGGAACATGCCCTGCCAGCGGAAGACGCCGAAACCGCGGGGTTCGCGCGGGTAGAAGATCATCTTGAGGGCGAGCCAGTCCGTGACGAAGCCCGTGACGAAACCGAAGACCGGCATGATCAGCGGCTCTTTCGTCAGCGCCCAGGCGGCGAACTGGACGAGCCCGATCACGAACCCGAACCAGATCCCCGAGCGCGCGATGAACCGGAACTCGGGCGCGGCGACCTCGCGGATCAGCCGGCAGGTCAGCGATTTGTCGCGGACCATGGCGTTGATCAGCATGTCGTCGACGTCGAGGACGTCGTCGATGTTGACCGAGACCTCCCGCAGCAGCCGCTTGACGACGATCGGCGCCTGCGCGCGGACCTGGTCGACGAGCAGCTGCTGCGCCCGCGCCGGCAGCAGCTCCCAGAGCCGCGGCTGGTAGGTCTCCATGACCTCCCGCGTGACGTCCTCGACGGCCTTCAGCAGGGGCGGTTCGAGCTCTTTGACCATTTCTTCCGGGTCGAGCCGGGCGAAGATCTCCTGCGGGTCGACGAGGTTGCGGGTCAGCAGGTCGACGGCCGTGGTGGCCATCCGCCGTGCGTTCGCCGGGATGACGCCCTGCCAGCCGAAGGGTTTGACGCCGGCGAACTCCAGGGGCCGGAACATCATTTCGATGGCGACGCGCTTGGTGAGGTAGCCGATCAGGGCGGCGATGAGCGGCATGGTGGCGTACACGGGCCAATGCGCGCCGATGTCCGCGAGGACGGCCGGTATGTCCACAGTGAACTCCTCACGTCCGGCCGACGGTTCAGGATGCCATGCGTTACCGGGGGTTCCAATATTCGTGATGCATCCGTTTGGCGGTACGCATCGAAGGACCCTTGCTCATTAAGGTGGCCCGATGGTCGCGCCTGAGAAGCCCCAGTCCGCTCCGAAGACTGCCCAGTTCGCCGTCGGTGTCCGCGGCTACAACCAGCGTCAGGTCGACGAGCGTCTCGCCGAGCTGAACAAGGAGCTGCGCGAGACGTCCCGCAACCGCGACGACGCCGTCGCGACGTCGTCGGACCTCACCAAAGCGCTCTCCTACGCGCAGAAGGAGCTGGCCGAGACGAAGGCCGCCCTGGCCAGGATGAGCTCGAGCCCGTCCGGCGCGGGCGCGATGGCCGAGCGCGTCCGGATGATGATGCAGCTCGCCGAGGAGGAGATCGCGGACCTGCGTTCGGCCGCGGAGGCGGACGCGGCCTCGACCCGCGACCAGGCGGACAAGTACGCGCACGAGACCCGCCGCACGGCCGACAAGCTGGCGAAGGACGCGGAGGAGGAGCGCGCCCGGCTGCTGTCGCAGGCGAAGAGCGAGATCGAGAAGCTGAACGCGGCGGCGGGCGCGAAGAGGGTCGAGCAGGCAGCGGCGGCCGAGCGAGCCCGCAAGGAAGCGGACGCGGCGGCCGAGGCGGCTGCGGCTGCGCTGCGCGACGAGGCGGACCGGAAGGCGGCCGAGGAGCTGGCCGCGCGGAAGAAGGCCTTCGAGGAGGAGTTCGCGCGGAAGAAGCAGGAGACGGAGGCGGCGCTGGCTTCGGCTCAGGCGGCGCAGGCTTCGGCGGATCAGAACCGGAAGCTGGCGCTGGACCTGCGGGCGAAGGTGGCCGAGCGGATCGCGGCGACGGATGTGGCGGTGAAGGAAGCCATGCGGCTGCTGGCACCGGCGGAGGATGCGCCGGCGGAGAAGGCCGTTCCGGCGGGGAACGGGGACCGGAAGCCTGCGCCTGCTCCGGTGGCGAAGGCCCCCGCTCCCGCTGCTCCGGCGAAGGCCTAGTTATCCACCTCGGCTTGGGTTGTTCGCAGTTTTTGGGAGTCCCACCACCCCGAAGCCGGATTGTGACTACGGACGGTGGTGCCGCGTCAAGGCGGGAAAGCGTGCCTTGACCCGGCACCACCGTCCGTGTTTTGGCTTCGGATCGGGGTGGCGGGGAGGTCTGGGTGGGGTGCCGGTCATGTGCAGCGTGCCGATTCCGGGCGGGCCGTGGCCTGCGGCCGGGCGGACCGCGGCCTGTCGGCCGGACCGCGGGCCGTGGCCTGCCGGCCCCGTGATCCTCTGCCGAGCGCAAGCCCGGCCCGACCTGGCCCGGCGGGTAACCACTCCCCGCGTCCGAGCCCGGCCCGACCCGGCAAAGCGAATAAATCACCCGGCCGGGGAGGTGGCCGAAGCTCGTGGGTGGCTGGCAGTGTTCAGCTCAGTGCTGATCACCCACGAGACGGGACCTGCGCATGATCCTCGAGACCGAGCGGGCCGCCGTGTGCGCCTATGCGCGCCGGATGGTCGGTGATGGCCTGGTCGTCGGGACCTCCGGCAACGTCTCCCTGCGGGCCGGTGATCTCGTCGCCGTCACGCCCACCGGGGTTGCCTACTCGAGCCTCACGCCCGGCGACATCGCCGTCGTCGATCTCGGGGGGCAGGTGGTCGATGGCTTGCTCAAGCCGACCAGTGAGCTGCCGATGCACCTGTCCGTGTACTGGGACGTTCGTGACCCGGACGGTGAGCCCGTCACCGCCGTCGTGCACACGCACTCGCCGCACGCCACCGCCGTCTCGACGCTCGTGCGTGAGCTTCCGCCCATCCACTACATCGTCGCCACCATCGGTCCCTCCGTGCGCGTCGCGCGCTACGCCACCTACGGCACGCCGGAGCTCGCTGCCGCCGTGCTGGAGGCGCTCGAAGGGCGCCGGGGGTGCCTGATGGCCAACCACGGCACCCTCACCTACGGCGACGGCCTCGAGGCCGCCTACCACCGCGCCCAGCAGCTCGAATGGGCCTGCCGCGTGTGGCTGCTCGCGCAGAGCGCCGGCCGGCCCAGCCTGCTGCCGCCGCCCGAGGTCGCCAACGTCGTCGAACGGCTGCGGGGCTACGGGCAGGGCTAGGAGGCGACCGCGTCCAGCAGCTCCGCCACCGTCGGGTCGTCGACCGCCTCCTTGATGCACTGCCACAGCCGCAGGTTCGCCGTCGCCCAGTGGGAGTACGTGGCCGCCGCCTCCGGGTTGTAGAAGTAGTACCCCTCGTCGTGGACGTCGCACTGCTCGCCGACGATCTTGTGCGCCAGCTCGCGCAGGCTCAGCCCGTTCTCGCGCAGGTACCGGTGCGCCAGCACCACCGGCGTCACCGGCAGCGCCTTGAACAACGTGTCCGCGTCGCTCAGCGCCTGCGCTTCCAGGGAAATGTCCCGGCCGCGGGTGGCCATTTCCGCTTCGTCGACGATCTCGTCGATCCACTGCGCGATCCGCGCCGGAACGCCGCATTCGGCGAGGATTTCCCGCCGCAGGCTCCGGCCCGCCGCGGCGGGCGAGTTCCGGAGCACCAGGTAGTTGACGTCGTGCACCAGCGCGGCCACTTCCACCACCGCCGCGTCGGCTCCGTTGTGCCGGGCGAAACCGGCCGCCTTCGTGCGGACGAAGTTCACGTGGTGCCACCCGTGGAACGGCAGCCGATCGGCGTACTCCCGGCAGAGCCGGTGGACCCGATCACCGACGGCGTCGACGATCACGTGGTCGATCGTGCTTTCCTGCGTGCGCATACACCTCTCCCATCCCGGCCGTGGTGTTCAGACGGGTGGAGTAATGGTAAGCGCCGCTGACGCCGGTGTGTAGCTAGATGCGGTCGGCCAATTCCCCCAATCGGACCTCCACCGGAACGTGACGATGACCGATTCCGCCGGCCGGGTCGAAAGACAAGCTGAAACTGCTCACCGGGCGTGATTTGACGAGGAAAGTCATCGTTCCGGTGGCCGCTTCGGGGATCCGGTGGAATTCGTCGGCCAGCATGGTGGCGCACGCGCCTGCCGTGCACCGCGTCCGGCGGCGCAACCGGGCAGACGTGATCAACCCCGTGCCCGCGTCGATCGTCGTCTCGTACCTTTCGTGCAGGTAGTCACCACGGAGGATCGTGGTGCAGAAGTGGTACCGGTGGTTGTGCACGGAATCCGCGTACCCCTCCCGCCAGTCCTGCTGCGCCTTGTATTCGTGCAGCCAGAAGGAAAACGGGTCGGCCGGCGAATCGAGCAGGCACCAGGCGAAGTGGGTGGTCGTTTCCCGGGACGAGCGCAGGACCTTGGTGGCCTGCGCGCCGGACAGCGCGCGGAGCTGCGTGCGCAGCTCTTCCCGCAGGCCGGGCTGGGCGGCCCACGGCCGGAACCAGCCGTCGACCGTGCGCCAGTCCGCGGCGAGCGGGAACCTGGCCGTGCGCAGGCGGGTGGCCAGTTCGGAAAGGGGGGACAGGCGGGTGAGCAAGGTCAGCTCCCTAGCTCGGCGACTGCGGAGAACTCCGCGCGGAAGGCGTGGAACTTGCCCTCCAGCTCGCGGAACTGCTCCTCGGACAACGGGGATCCGGTGATCTTTTCGAACAGCGCCAGGAAATCCGTCCGCGTCGTCGCGGACGTGATGCGGAAGTGGCGGCCGGTCCGGGACTGCGAGACGCGCACGAATTCGGCGCGTTCCATGTTGTAGAGGAAGGAACCTTCGGTGAATCGCAGGGACCGCGGGTAGAGCTTCGTGGCGCCGCGGACGTCGCTGTAGAGCGACACCCACACGCTGTCGTCGAACATCTCGAGCCGGTCCAGCGGCGGGTCGGCGACCACGGTGATGTCGACCGACGCGCAGCGGCTGCGCGCCAGGAAGAGGCCGACGAGCCCGATCCGGATCTCTTCGTCGAGCCGGGTCTGGATCCGTTCGTAGTCGACGTCGGCCGCCTCGCGGCGCAGCAGGTACCGGGCGCGCCCGCTGATCGAGCTCGCGTCGCGCGGATCGGCGATGACGGCCCGCAGCTCCCGTTCGGTGCGCGAAAGCAACAGGCGGGCGGCTGCGTGGCGACCGGAGAAACCGCGGAAGAAGTACTGCCGGGTCGCGTCGAGGTCGGCCATCAGCGCGCGGTTGAACGCGGGGTCGGGATCGGTCGTCGCCTCGAAGACGTCGGTGGGGAAGAACTCCTTGTTCAGCGCGCGGTATTCGGCGCTCAGGTCCTCCAGCGCGCGCCGGCTTTCCTCGATCACCGGGGTGACGAGTGCCTGCTGCGACGCGCTGGCGGTGATCAGGGTCTGGCCGAACCCGACGATCGCGGAGATCAGGGTGCCGGTGCCCAGCGACGTCACCAGGTTCTTCCCAGTGCCGGGGTCCATCAGGCCGGCGATCCACAGGCTCAGGCCGGCGACCACGACGAGCACCGTGAGGAGCAAGCTCGTCCTGGTCCAGAAGATCTCTTGCAGTGGGGTACGGCGGAGGCGTCCGCCAGCCGCGGCCACGTGCTTCACCTCCCTCGAACCACCCGAACGGACCTGTGCGTAAAGTGTCTGTTCGAGCGCGGGGAGTCACTTTACGCGCCTCTCGGGGTGTGCGAAATAAGAAGTTCGGGGGACAGGACTGACGGACAGACGTCACTCTCGGCAATAATTTTCCGAGTCGTCAGGTTTTCCGAAAACAGAGAAAAACCATGATCAAAGCGTGCGCGGAAGCCCCTTTTCGTACCAGCCGGGGCCCGGTTCGACGGTCATCAGGAAATCCACCACGACGGGTGCGGGCGCCGGGTGGATCTCCGGGAGATCGCGTTCACCACGCGCGAGATCGACCGGCCAGGCCAGTTTTTCCACGTCGAGCGAAAACTCGCCACCGGCGCCCGTGCGGTTGCCGCGCGCGTCGAGCCTCGACCACTTGCCGTGCAGGTACACGGCATTCAGCCCGTGCAGCGCGGAGAGCTCCTGGTAGCAGAAACCGGCCGGAATCCCTTGTGCCCGCAGCAAAGCGGCGAGCAGGTGCGCCTTGGCGTGGCAGATCCCGACGCGCTCGCGCAGGACGTCCGACGCTCGCCAGGTGACCCGCGGATCGCCGGCGTCGATGACGTGCTCGACCTCGTCGCGGACGAAGAGGAACGCGGTTTCGGCGGCTTCGGCGGGATCGTCGACGCCGGGGTGAAGGACGTCCGCCAGCGCGCGGATCGACGGGTGCTCGTGGTCGACGACGGCGTCGGCGGTGAGGTAGTCGCTGAGCCGATCGGAGGTGGGCGTTGGCGCGGGATTCATCCGCGCATCCTGACAGGTGCGGCCATTCGGGCGAGAGCCGTTTTCCGGGGTGGTCACGTCTTGTGGTTGGTGACTACGGAACGTAAAAGTCCGGTGGGAAGCCGGTCCAGCGCAGTTCGGCGGGGAGGTGGCTCAGGTCGTTGTAGGTCAGCAGCGCGGCGGGCCGTCCCGGGGAGTACCGGATGACGGTCAGGCCGGCGTTGGCGTGGGTGAGGGTGAGCCAGCGCCACGGCGGTGCGTCCTGTGACGCGCGGACGAGCCAGCCGACGAGGAAGTTGTGCGTGACGAGGACTTCGTACCGGGGCTCGGTTCCCGGCACGGGACCGCTGAACCGGCGTTCGGCTTCGGCGGCCAGTTCTTCGTCGGCCGGGGGAAACTGGCGGGTGAAGGCGAGGAGGAGGTCGCCGGACGTCTCGGGGAGCTCTTCTCGCTTCGGCGTGTACGGGACGAAGTCGTCTGCCGCTTTGTCGATGTGGATGGGGACGCCGGGGAGCTGGTCGGCGATGAGGTGGGCGGTTTGGGTGGCTCGCGGGAGGGGGCCGTGGTGGATCGAGGTGACCGGGACGTCGCGGAGGCGTCTTCCGAGAAGGACCGCTTGGCGGCAACCGGCTTCGGTGAGGGTTCCGTTCGGGGTCGCTTCACCGTGGCGGGTCAGGAAGAGGTACCGCGTGGTCAGCACCGGGTCAGGGTTTCATGGTTGGGCTGTTCGGGTGAGCGGGTTGGGGATAGTTCTGTTGCGTTTGCCCGCTGACCCGAACGCCGGATTGTTCAATGGCCGCCAGGGGCTGCGTATCGGTTCGGGCGGGGGGTGTGGCCGGAGGTGTGGCTGGGGGTGTGGGCGGAAGTGTTGCGGGGGTGGCTGGGGGCGTTTGCGTTGTCAGAACTGGTAATACAAGAAGGGGCTGAAGGTTCCCGTTGCGATCAAGATTGCCGCGTACAGCAGGCCTACCGTCATCACTCCGATGCGTAGTGCCGTTGCCGGGCGGCTTCTTGATGACTCCAGGAGGGGGCCCGTTACCGGGTGGGCCGGGAGGGCGAACACCGTCAGTGCCGCCAGGAGCAAGACCAGGCGCTGGTTCGTGAATGCCTGCTCCACTCCCGCTCCGAGGCCCTTGAAGTCGGGGATCAGCAGGTGGCCGAGCATCGACAGCGCGTGGCCCAGGTCCGGGGAGCGGAAGAACACCCAGCCGACCACCACCAGCAACATCGTCAAAGCCCTGCGGAGGTAGCGCTTCCACGGCGTCGACGGGTCCAAGTCCAGGCCGAAGCGGCGCTCGATCACCAGGAGGGCGCCGTGGTAGCAGCCCCAGACCAGGAACGTCCACTGGGCTCCGTGCCAGAAGCCCGTCAGGACGAACACAATGCAGAGGTTGCGATACGTCTTCGCCGCTCCATGACGGTTGCCGCCCAGGGGGATGTACACGTAGTCGCGGAACCAGCGGCTCAAGCTCATGTGCCAGCGGCGCCAGAACTCCGTGATCGTCACCGAGGAATACGGCCTCGCGAAGTTCTCCGGCAGCCGGAAGCCCAGCATGCGGCCGAGGCCGATGGCCATGTCCGAATAGCCCGAGAAGTCGAAGAACAGCTGGAGGGTGTAGCCGATCGCGCCCAGCCAGGCCGTGGTGAACGTCAGCTGGTCCGAGGGGACCTTGAAACACGCGTCGACCAACGGGCCCAGTGAGTCCGCGATGATCGTCTTCTTGCACAGGCCCAGCGCGAACCGGGGAAAGCCCGCCGCGATGTCGTCCAGGCGGTGCGAGCGCAGCTGCGGGAGCTGGTCGGCGATCTCGCGGTACCGCACGATCGGGCCCGCCACCAGCTGCGGGAACATCGCGATGTACGCCGCGAACGACACCGGGTTGCGCAGGGCCTGACGCTCGCCGCGGTAGATGTCCACCACGTACGAAATGTGGTGGAACGTGTAGAACGAGATGCCGATCGGGACCACCAGGCTCGCCACCGGCACGCTGCCGCCGAACCAGTGGGCCACCGCCGCGATCTGCTGGGTCGCGAAGCCCGCGTACTTCCAGATCAGCAGCACCGAGACGTCGAGCGACACCACCGCGATCAGGATCCGGCGCCGTCGGACGCCGTGGACGTCCCAGGGGCTCGGGGCCAGGAGCGGTCCCGCCAAGAAGTTGACGACCATGCAGCCGAGCAGCAGGAAGACGAACCCGCCGGCGCCGATCGTGTAGAACAGCAGGCTGGCGACCGCGATGATGCCGTTTCGCCAGCTCCGCGGGCACACCAGCACGGCGATGAGCACCGCCGGCATGAAGTACCACAAGAAGAGCGGCGAAACGAACGACATCGGGTCCCCTCGGTCTATCCGACGGTGACCTTAACCCGGCTGGGTGGCGGTGTCAGACCCGCCCGGCGAGACGACGGCGCCGCGCCACCTCGGCCAGCAGGACCCCCGCCGCCACCGAGGCGTTGAGGGATTCCACCCCCGCGGCCATCGGGATCGACACCGTCGCGTCACACGTTTCCCGCACCAGGCGGGACAGCCCGCGGCCCTCCGAGCCCAGCACGATGACCAGCGGGTCGGCCGCCAGCTCCAGCTCGTCGATGTCCACCGAACCGTCGGCGTCCAGGCCCACCAGCATCAAGCCGTCGTTCGCCCACGCCTTGAGCTGCCGCGTCAGGTTCGTCGCCACCGCGATCGGCAGCTTCGCCGCCGTGCCCGCACTCGTCCGCCACGCCACCGCCGTCATGCCCGCGCTGCGCCGCTCCGGCAGCAGCACGCCGTGCGCCCCGAACGCGGCCGCCGAGCGGATCACCGCGCCCAGGTTGCGCGGGTCGGTGACGCCGTCGAGCGCGACGAACAGCGGTACCTCGCCCGAGTTGCGGGCCGCCGCCATCAGGTCGTCCGGGTGCGCGTACTCGAACGGCGGGACCTGCAGGCCCAGGCCCTGGTGCACGGCCCGGTTGGTCTTGCGGTCCAGCTCCTCGCGCGGGATCTCCAGGATCGAGATGCCCTTGTCGCCGGCCAGCCGGACGGCGTCGTTCACCCGGTCGTCGATCTCGATGTTCAGCGCGACGTACAGCGCGGTCGCCGGGACACCCGCGCGCAATGCCTCGACCACCGGGTTGCGCCCGGCGATCAGCTCCGGCTTGTCGGCCTTCTTCTGCCGCGCCTGGTCGCGCTTCGTCGCGGCGTTGGCCGACCGGTAGGCCTTGTGCCCGGGACGGTCCTCCGCCTTCGGGGTGGGCCCCTTGCCTTCGAGGGCCTTGCGGCGCTGACCGCCCGAGCCGACGACGGCACCCTTCTTGGTGCCCGTCTTGCGGATCGCGCCTTGGCGCCGCGAGTTGCCTGCCATGGTGAAAGTTCCTTGCGTAGAAAGCCGGTTCAGTCGGACTTCACAGTCCACTGAGGACCGTTGGGGGTGTCCTCCACCACGATGCCCGCCTGCTGGAGGCGGTCACGGGCGGCGTCCGCGCGGGCGAAGTCCTTCTCGGCCCGGGCCTGCTGGCGCTCGGCCAGCAGCCCTTCGACGATCCGGGACAGCGCTTCTTTGGTGGGCGTTTCGGAACCGCCCGCCTCGGACCAGCGCGCGGACAGCGGGTCGAGGCCGAGCACGTCGGTCATCGCGCGGACGGCCGCGGCGAATTCGAGTGCCTTGGAGGTGTCGCCCGCGTCGAGGGCGGCGTTACCGTCCCGCACCGTGGTGTGGACCACGGCGAACGCCTGCGGGGTGGCGAGGTCGTCGTCGAGCGCGTTCGCGAACGCCTCGGGGATGATGCCGACCGGCACGTCGCCCGCCGCGGCGGCGCGGCGCAGGAACGTCTCGATCCGCCGGTAGCCCTGCGCGGCCTCGGAGACCGCGGTGTCGGAGTACTCGATCGTCGACCGGTAGTGCGGCTGGACCAGGTAGTACCGCAGCTCCGGGGCCCGGTAGCGGTCCAGCATCGCGGGGATCGACACGGTGTTGCCGAGCGACTTCGACATCTTCTCGCCCGACATGGTCACCCAGGCGTTGTGCAGCCAGAACCGCGCGAAGGCGTCGCCCACCGCGTTGGACTGGGCGCGCTCGTTTTCGTGGTGCGGGAAGACCAGGTCGATGCCGCCGCCGTGGATGTCGAACTCCGCGCCGAGGTACGCCGTCGCCATCGCCGAGCACTCCAGGTGCCAGCCCGGCCGGCCGTTGCCCCACGGCGTCGGCCACGACGGCTCGCCCGGCTTCGCGCTCTTCCACATCGTGAAGTCGCGCGGGTCGCGCTTGCCGCGGGTCGGCGTCTCGCCCTGCTGGACGTCTTCGAGGACCTGGCCGGACAGCTTGCCGTACTCGTCGAACGACTTGACCGAGAAGTAGACGTCGCCGTCCGCGACGTAGCCGTGGCCGCTCTCGATGAGGCGTTCCATCAGCTCGACCATCTGGGTGACGTGCCCGGTCGCGCGCGGGTTGATCGACGGCGGCAGGCAGCCCAGCTGATCGTACGCGGTCTCGAAGGCGCGCTCGTGCGTCGCGCCCCACTCCCACCACGGCCGCTCGTTCTCGGCGGCCTTGGTAAGGATCTTGTCGTCGATGTCCGTGACGTTGCGGACCAGCAGCACGTCCAGTCCACTGTGGACGAGCCAGCGGCGCAGGACGTCGTAGTTCAGGACGCCGCGGACGTGCCCGATGTGCGGAACGCCCTGCACGGTGGCCCCGCACACGTAGATCGACGCCGTTCCGCTACGGACGGGGTGGAACTCCCGTACGCTCCGGGTCGCTGTGTCGAAAAGGTGAAGGGCCACCCTCAAAGGGTACGGGGTCGGGCGTGAGCGACCTCTCTGGCCCTCAAGCCACGCCGAAGCCGCGCAACGCCGTGAGCAGGGCGTCCGGCCGTTCGGCCGTCGGCAGCGGGTCGACCAGCGCGAACTCGCAGCCCAGGGCGCGGGCGCCGCCGTCGGCCTCCTCGCTGTCGCCGACCATCAGCGTCTCGGTGGCCGGCACGCCGAGTTCCTCGACGGCCTTGCGGAAGATCTCCAGCTCGGGCTTGACCGCGCCGACCTCGAAGGACAGCACGAACTCGTCGACGTAGGCGTCCCACCCGCGGCCGGTGAACGCGGGCCGGATGTCGAAGGCGATGTTGCTCAGCACGCCGACCTTCAGCCCCCGCTCGGCGACCGCCTTCAGCGCGGCTTCGGTGTCCGGGTACGGCGTCCACTGGCTGGGATCGATGAGCCGGTCGTAGAGCGCTTCGGCCTGGTCGAAGTGCGGGACGCCGGACTTCTTCAGCACCTCGAGGTAGACCTTCCGGTGCAGCACGGGGTCGCGGTCGCGGTGCTGCCAGGCGTGCACGTGCTCGGCGTCGAGCTCGACGACCTGCCCGACCGGGGCGGTCATCCGGCGCATCAGCTCGGCCTGTGCCTCGATGTCGAGCGGCTCACCTTTGTGGTCGGTCAGTTCGGTGAGCCAGGACTCGTCCTGCTCGAGCCGGAACAGCGTGCCGGAGAAGTCGAACAACACGGCCCTGATCGTCATGGTTTCCAGCCTAACGGGACCCTCAGGCCGAATGCCCTGTGATGTGTTCGGGGACAACGCGCACGAGCACGCGCACGACGTCGGCCGGCTCGGGCGGGAAGGTCGTGCCGGTGTACTTGCGGGCCAGCTCGTCGTTCAGCTCGGCGCCGCCTTCGACGGTGACCTCGGCGCGGCCGCGGATCTCGACGTAGTTTTCGGGGTCGGCCAGGTCGAAGACGGAGAGCGAGACGCGGGGGTCGCGCTGGATGTTGCGTTCCTTTCGCCGGCCCTGGACGGTCACGAAGACCACGGTGTCCCCGTCGCGCTTCGCCCAGACGACGGAGCTCTGCGGCGAGCCGTCGGCGTTGGTGGTGGCCACGACGGGGTAGTTGGTGCCGTCGAGCAGGGCCTTGGTGGCGTCGTTGAACATGGTCTGGACCCTATTTCACGTTGCCGGCGACCTTGTCGACCTTGAGCCGGACGATCACGCGTTCGGTCTCGGGACCCTCGGGCGGCGGGTCCTGGGCGAGGTACTTGTGGCTGAGCGTCTTCGGGAGGGTCTTGCCGGGGTCGGGGGTGATCGTGACGGTGCCGCGCAGCTGGGTGTGCCGGTAGGGGTTCTCGACGTCGGTGATGGAGACGCTGATGCGGGGGTCGCGCCGCAGGTTGCGGACCTTCCGGCGATCCTCGGTCGCGCTGAAGACGAGGTCGCCGTCGTCGAGGGCGATCCAGACGACGGAGGTCTGGGGTCCGCCGTCCGGGTCGAGGGTGGCGACCGTCGCGAAGTTCTTCCCGTCGACCAGCGCGCGGACCTCGTCCGAGAGAGTGAGGGGCATATCACGGCGAACGGGCTTGGGTGGGTGCCTATTCCGCCGCCAGCAGCAGCGCCGTCGCGAAGGCCGCGATGCCCTCGCCGCGCCCTGTCAGCCCCAAGCCGTCGGATGTGGTTCCGGACACGCTCACCGGGCCGCCCACTGCCTCCGACAGCACCTTCTGTGCCTCTTCGCGCCGCTTCCCGACCCGGGGGGCATTGCCGACGATCTGGACCGTGGCGTTCGCCACCCGCCAGCCCGCCGCCTCGATCAGGCCGCGGACCTCGGCCAGCATGTCCGCGCCGTGGGCGCCGTCCATCCGGGGGTCGCCCGTGCCGAACACCGCGCCCAGGTCGCCGAGGCCCGCCGCCGACAGGAGGGCGTCACACAGCGCGTGCGCTGCGACGTCGCCGTCGGAGTGGCCCGCGCAGCCGTCCGCGTCCGGCCACGACAGGCCCGCCATCCAGCACTCGCGGCCCGGTTCGATCGGGTGGACGTCGACCCCGTTGCCGATCCTCACAGCGTCTCCTCGTGCTTCGGTGCCGCCGCGATCGCCTCGGCCAGGGACAGTTCGAACTCGCTGGTGACGCGCATCGCGTCCGGGTGGCCGGGGACCGTCGCCGCGCCGGCGGGCGCGAGGTCCGGCCGGAACGCCGCGAACGCATAACCCACCGGCGTCTGGACCGTGCGCAGCCGCGTCCGGTCCTCCGTGCCGATGATCAGCGACGCCGCGTCGGTCACCTTCACCGTGTCGGCCATCGGCAGCACCGGGACCGCGACTGGCGCGCCGTCACGGACCGCGCTGATCACGTCACGCACCGTTTGCGCAGGAATGAAGGCTCTCAGTGCATCGTGGAGGAGTACAACTGAGTCACGGGGAAGTGCGGGCTCGACGGCGGCGAACGCCGCGCCGGGCGAGCCGGGCACGACCCGGCAAGCGAGGCCGCGGACGGCCTCGGAAAACGACGACGCACACCGCTGGGGGGCCGCCACGAGCACCAGATCGATCTCCGGCACGTCGAGCAGCCCCCGCACGGTGTGCGTGAGTAGCGCCTCACCATGGACCGGCGTGAGAGCGAGCTCTCCGTCGGCGGCATGATGTGCGACGGTCACGATCGCGACGACGTTCATCGGTACGCGATCGTAGAGGCACCCGCCCGCCCGTCGAGCGGGATGCCCTGGGCGTTGAGAACCTTGTTCAGCCGTCGGACGGCGCAAGCGTCACCGCGGGCAGGTGACCTGCGATCCGTAGCGCCGTCCTGACCAGAAGTAAGATTCTCAGACCGTCGCGGTTTCCAGAACTTCGTCGAGGAGGACCTCAGCCTTGTCCTCGTCGGTGCCCTCCGCGAGCGCGAGCTCGCTGACCAGAATTTGCCGCGCCTTCGCCAGCATGCGCTTCTCACCGGCTGAAAGTCCGCGGTCCTTCTCTCGCCGCCAGAGGTCGCGCACCACTTCGGCCACCTTGTTCACATCGCCGGAGGCGAGCTTCTCGAGGTTGGCCTTGTACCGACGAGACCAGTTGGTGGGCTCCTCGGTGTGCGGAGCACGCAGAACGTCGAAGACCTTGTCCAGTCCTTCTTGCCCGACGACATCGCGGACGCCGACGATTTCGGCGTTGTCAGCGGGCACGCGAACCGTGAGATCCCCTTGCGCGACCTTGAGGACGAGGTACTTCTTTTCCTCGCCCTTGATCACACGGGTCTCGATGGCTTCGATGAGTGCGGCACCGTGGTGCGGGTAGACGACGGTCTCTCCGACCTTGAAAACCATGTGTCCTCTGCCCCTTTCGCTGACTCCATCCTAGCACGGTCCGCCAGTGCCCACCTAGCGGGCCGGACTCGTCCTCGCAGGTCAGCGGCCTGGCCGGGGGTTGACAAACGTCGGACCCCCGTGCTCACGCAGGTAGCGGGGAAGCGTTTCGTCACAGGCTGGGAATTCCTTTGTGGACGGTTGATCTTGGTCGCCGCGTCCCGGCAACGCACACCCGTTCCGCGGCGGAGATCGCCCCCGGCTAGTCTTCGGGGCGACGAGGCCGTGAAAAGGGAAGGACTGCGACGTGAGGCTGCAGAATCGTCGCGTGCTCGGTGCGGGCGTGCTGGCGCTCGGTGCCGCGCTCGCGCTCGCCGGGTGCGGGGCCGGCCAGATCACCCAGACCGCCTCGCAGCAGCCCGCGGTCAACGGCACGCACGCCCAGGTCAAGACCATCGACCTGCGCAACGCCGCCGTCCAGTACCCGAAGTCGGGCCCGGGCTACCCGGCAGGCGCGACCCCGGCGCTGACCCTGACGATCGTCAACCGCGGCGGGCAGGACGACTCGCTCGTCTCGGTGACCACCGAAGACGGCACCCAGGCCACCATCGCGGGGTCCAAGACCGTCGTCGCCATGCACTCGCTGGTGATCGGCCCGGACGACGCCACCGAGTCCACGAACGAGGTGCAGCCCACGTCCTCGGGCGCGCCGTCGTCGTCGAGCGCTCCGACGTCCAGCAGTACGCCGACCGGCAGCAGCTCCGCCTCCAACAGCCCGGGCAGCCTCACCGCCACGGCCACCTCCGAGGTCCCGTCGTCCGGCCCGGCCGCGACGCCGACCGCGCCCGAGAAGGTCGGCCAGGCCACCGTGACGCTGCCGGCGCTGAAGCAGCCGCTCTGGCCCGGCCAGGTCATCAAGGTCACCTTCGTCTTCCGGAACGCCGGACCGGTCACCGTCGAGCTGCCGGTCGCGGCGCCGGCGCACGTCAAGGAGTAGGTCCCCGGTTTTGTCGGTGGTCGCCGATAGCCTCACGGGGTGAAGAAGGGGACCACCTACCGCTGCGGGAGCTGCGGGTACGAAGCGGCCAAGTGGCTGGGCCGGTGTCCGGAGTGCCAGGAATGGGGCTCGTTCGAGGAGCGCGGGGCACCGGTCAAACCGGCGATCCAGCGCGTCGCGGCCGGAGCGCCGAGCGCGCCCGCGCGGCCCATCGGCGAGGTCGACGTCGAAGCGGCGCGAGCGCGGCGCACCGGCGTCCCGGAGCTCGACCGGGTGCTCGGCGGCGGCCTGGTGCCCGGCGCGGTGGTGCTGCTCGCCGGTGAGCCGGGCGTCGGCAAGTCGACCCTGCTGCTCGAAGTCGCCTACCAGTGGGCGAAGACGGTCGACCGGTCCCTCTACGTCACCGGCGAGGAGTCCGCGGGCCAGGTCCGGTTACGCGCCGAGCGAACGGGCAACGTCCACGACCGGATGTACCTGGCCGCCGAGAGCGACCTTTCGGCCATCCTCGGGCACGTCGACGACGTCAAACCCGGGGTGCTGATCGTCGACTCGATCCAGACCATGGCGTCCCCGCAGGTCGACGGCTCACCCGGCGGCGTGACGCAGGTCCGCGCGGTGACGTCCGGGCTGGTCGCGCTGGCCAAGGAGCGCGGGCTGCCGGTGGTGCTGGTGGGGCACGTCACGAAGGACGGCTCGGTGGCCGGCCCGCGCGTGCTGGAGCACCTGGTGGACGTCGTGCTGCAGTTCGAGGGCGACAAGCACTCGACCTTGCGGATGGTCCGCGGCATCAAGAACCGGTTCGGCGCGGCCGACGAGATCGGCTGCTTCGAACTGCAGGAAGAAGGCATCGTCGGGGTGCCGGACCCGTCGGGGCTGTTCATGAGCCACACGGCCGAGCCGGTGTCCGGCACGGCGATCACGGTGTCGCTGGAGGGCAAGCGGCCGATGCTGGGCGAGGTCCAGGCGCTGGTGTCCGCCACGGCGGCGCCCCAGCCGCGGCGCGCGGTCAGCGGCCTCGACTCCGCGCGGGTGGCGATGGTCCTGGCCGTGCTGGAGAAGCGCGGCGGGCTGAAGCTCGGCGACAAGGACGTCTACGCGGCCACGGTCGGCGGCATGAAGATCACCGAACCGGGTATCGACCTGGCGCTGGTGCTGGCGCTGACGTCGAGTTTCGAAGACGTCGCCCTGTCGCCGCGGCTCGTCTCGGTGGGCGAGGTCGGGCTGGCCGGGGAGATCCGGCGCGTACCGAGCGTGGGCCGCCGCCTGGCGGAGGCGGCCCGGCTCGGGTTCACGCACGCGCTGGTCCCGCCGGACTCGGGCAAGCCGCCCGCCGGCATCCGGGTCCTGGAGGTGGCGAACGTCGCGGACGCGCTGAACGCCGCCGGCCACGCGCGCTGATCACCCCGAGGTCCGCGTGATGCCGTAGGAGTACTGCGTGCCCGGGGCATCGGGCCGGTTCGGGGGGCGGGGGATCCACGTCGTCGTGGTGTTCGGCAGGTTCACGCTCGACGGCGGGATCGGCGCGGTTCCCTTGGCGTGGATCGTCGCCGGGGTCGGCGCGCCGTCCGCAGCCAGCAATTGCGCCGTCGCCGGGTCGAGGAACAGCCGCATGCCGGTTTCCTTGGCGATGTAGACGGTGGCTTGCCGCTGGTCCGGCAGCGTCCAATGGGACACGACGAAGATGCCCTGGTAGCTCGCGAGCGCGTCACGCAGCGCGAACCGGACGTCCGGCCGGAGCAGGCCGAGCTCCAGCACGCTCTGGACCATGCCGAGCGCCTCCGTGGCGGAGTGTGGCCGGCCCATGTGGAGGTCGCCGATGTCAAGGGCGTCGAAGGCCAGCTGATCGGCCAGTCTTTGCCGGTCGGGGACGAGCGAGGCGACGAACGCCGCGTCGGGGGTCAGCCAGGTCAGGGAGTGCTGACCGGCGAACACCCCGCGCGGCCCGTACTCGTCGACGGGGCCGGGGAGCGGTTCTTGGGTCTTGCCGTCCGCCCAGTGGCCCGTCAGCGTCGTGCGCCGGTGCCACACGCCGGTGGGATCGGCCGGGATCCAGAGCTCGATCCGCCGCTGGAGCTTGGCCGCGAACCCGTTGCTGGACTGCGTCACCCAGTCGCGCATGTCCGTGTAGTGGTACTCGCCGGGCGCGAGCGGGCCGTCGACGTCGGGGAGCACGGCGGCCGGCCGGGACGTCTCCGGCGGGCCCGGCGTCCACAGGGCGGCGGCGACGCCGAGCCCGCCGACCAGGGTGACGACGGCCGCGGCCACCGCGAGCCACCGCCACGCCCCGCTCCGGCGCGGCCCGGCGGGCGGCGCCTCCCCGGCACCGGCCGCGGCGAGCAGGGACGCGCGGGCGAAGGCGAGCCCGTCGCCGGGGTCGACGTCGCTGTTCAGGTCCGCCAGTGCCGCGTCGAGTTCGGTTTCGGACCAGATCTTCCGGACGTTGTCTTCACGCAAGGTCCTGCACCTCCTCTTGAGCCGGGGCGTTCGTCCTGAGCCAGCGTCTGATCCGGTGCAACCGCGACCGGACCGTACCCGGCGGGATGCCGAGGGCCTCGGCGACCTCGCCCGGCTCCAGCCCGGCCCACGACACGAGCAGCAGCGTGTCGCGGTCGGCCGGGCTGAGCCGGGCCAGCGCGCCGGCCAGCTGCGCGGCCCGCACCTGGGCGTCGACCTGCTCGGCGACGCGGCCGTCGTGGTTCGCGTGACTGACTTCGCCGGTCCGGGCGAGCCGGGCGGTGGCCTGCAGGCCGCGCAGTTCGGACCGCACGTGGTGGCGCAGCAGGTTGGTGGCGATGCCGTAGAGCCACGACCGCGCGGTGCCCAGCTCCGGCCGGTAGGTCTCGCGCCGCCGCAACGCGACCAGGAACGTCTCGGCCACGAGATCGTTCGCCGGTTCCGCCCCGACGCGGCGAGCGAGGTACCGCCGCAGCTGCCCGGCATGGGCGTCGAACAGCCGCCCGAACGCCGGCCCCGGCTCGGGTCCGCCCAGGTCCGGGCGGTCGGGCTCCCGGAGCTCCGAGCCCTCGTGGATCACCTGCATGCCCCCAGTTGCCCGCAGGCTCCCACAGCGTTCACGGCGAACCTGCTTTCGTCGTGATCCGCCCGGGGCCTACTGCGCCTAGACGCCCAGCAGACCCCAGTAGATCGCCCACGGGACGAACACCACCCCACCGGTCAGGAGGACGCCCAGCCGGAGACCGCGGTTGCGCCACCAGGCCACCGCCGTGGCGATGGTGGCGGCCACCGTGCCCAGCGCCAGCAGCTGCAGTGCCAGCCACGGCAGCGGGCGGCCGGCGACGACCGGGCCCAGCCCCTTGCCCATCGACAGCTGGATCAGCACGTCGACGACCAGGAAACCGAGCACCGCGAGCAGCCCGGTCGCCGACAGCCAGCGGGCCGGCCGCGCCCCGGCACCGCGCTGGAACAGCGGGTACCAGGCGAAGGCCACCAGCAGGAACACCAGCACGGCGAGCTGCAGCCACGTCGGCTCGTACCAGGCGAGCGGCGTCACGGAGGTGCTCGGCCGGTCCTGCGCGGGTGGCGCGTCGGCGCTCGAGACCGCGGGCGGGTGGTTCACCCAGCTGCCCACCAGTTCGAGGTAGCCGGGCGCGTACCCCGGCAGCTTGTCGAAGCCGTCGGTGGTCCGGCGCAGCTGGTGCTGCGCGTCCGGGAAGACCCGCAACGTGTGGTACGCCAACGACTCCCGGAAGATCCGGACCGCTTCGCCCGGTGGCGTCAGGACGTCCTTCGCGCCCCACAACCCGAGCACCGGCTGCCGCAGGCTCTTCAGCACCGGCACCGGGTCGTAGTGCGCTTCCGGGAACACCCCGCCGCCGGCGAGCTGACGAAACATCGTCGACGACGCCATCCGCACGAGCGAGCCGTCCATGCCCAGCCGCCGGAACTGGTTCTCGACCGCCCACGCCTGCTGCCGCGACGGCTCGACGCCGTTCGCACCCAGCGTCACGACGAAGGCGACGTCCGACGAACGCGAAGCCGCCAGTGGTGCCACCCAGCCGCCTTCGCTCAACCCCCAGACCCCGACCCGCGCCGGATCGACGTCGGATCGCTTGCGCAGCACGGAAACCGCGGCCAGCGCGTCGTCCGCGAGAGTCGAGTACGAGCGCTCGAACTGCGAATAGCCCTCGGTGCGCTTGTCGTAGATGAGCGTCGCGATGCCTTGCCGCGCAAAGGCTTCCGCCTGGTCGCGGTAGTCGTCACGGCTGTGTGCCCCCGAGCCGTGGATCATCACCAGCCCCGGCAGTTTCGTTCCGCCGGGTGGTGCGACGACGGTGCCGTGCAAGGTCACCCCGCCGTTGGTGAACGTCACGTCGTCGTTGGTCACGTCGGCCGCCGATGCCGGTGGCGCCAACGCCGTGACCGCCAGGATCACCCCGGCCGGCAGAACCCCTCTTCGCATGGAAAACCCCCTGGTGTCATGTCATTTCCCCTGGATCCGGGAACGCGAGCCAGCGCACGAGCACGCGCCGCGCTTCCGGTGACCGGTCGCCTTCGGTTCGCCAGTACCGGCGGAACAGCTCCATGTAGTCCTGCCAGAGCTGCTGCAGCTCCTCTTCGGTGAGCCACGTGGCACCGCGCGCGAAGAGCAGTGCGTCCGGCCAGCCGCCGGGCAGCTCCTCACGCTCTTCCGCGAACCGGTTGAGCTTTTCGAGGTCGTCCTCGAACCCCTGCCGCTGCATGTCGTCGAACAGCATCCGGGATTCGGCGCTCTGCTCACTGCGGCGCGGCCAGCGGATGTCCCGCGGCCGCGTCCGCCACCACCGTTCCTTGCCCCGCGCGAGCTCCGGGACGTCCTCGACGAACCTGAAGCGGGCCAGCTCCCGCAGGTGGTAGCTGGTCGCGCCGGTGTTCTCGCCCAGGGCCTGTGCGAGTTTCGTGGCTGTCGCCGGGCCGGCCGACAACACGCCGAGGATCCGGCGGCGCAGCGGGTGGGTGACGGCCTTGAGAGCGTCCGGGTCGAGCTCTTCCGGTGGTGGAGCGCTGGTCATGACTCCACCGTAGCCGTGCAAAGAAGATTGTGCAAAGAAATCTTTGTAGCTTTGCGCAGAGCGCTGCCACCGCGGTCTGTGTCTACAGTGGACTTACCAGATCGGGTGGTCGCTGTACTTCCTGAGCGTCCGCACGGACGGCCGCACGTACAGGATCCCGGCCAGGAACCCCACGGTGGCGAAGGCGAGCGTCGAGAACGTCGTCAGCAGATCGGCGGCCCGCAGGTCCGGGGTGTCGCGCCAGACCCGGAAGACGATCGGCACCGCGCAGGCGCCGAGGACCAGCACCAGCGTCAGGAGGTAGGTGAACAGCAGCGCGCTGCGGGTCGCTTCGGCGCTGGCCACCACGAGGTAGTCGCCGCGGAGGCAGCGGCGGCAGGTCAGCACCAGCACCGCGATCGCCAGCACGCCCAGCGGCGGCAGCGCCGCAGCGGCCTTGCCGAGCAGCGTGTCCGGGAACGCGTGGCCGTGCACGATGCCCTGCAGGTACGTCGTCAGCCCGAACAGCAGCACCATCCCGGCGATCATCGAGCAGCCGACGACCACCGACCCCCAGCGCACCCGGTCGGCGAAGCGGGGCGGCAGCGGCACGAACTCGACCTGGCCGAACGTCCCCTGCACCGGCTCACCTCCAGAACGCACTGAAGGCCACCATAAGGGCACTGGGTGCCGTCATGGTGGCCTTCAGGGGCTTTCGGACCGAAAGGGCTAACTCGCGGCCAGCAAGTTGGCGCACCGGATGAGCCCGATGTGGGAATAGGCCTGCGGGTGATTGCCCAGCGACCGTTCCGCGATCGGGTCGTACTGCTCCGGCAGCAGGCCGGTCGGGCCGGCCGCCGCGACGATCTGGTCGAACAGCTCCTGCGCCTCGGTGCGCCGCCCGGTGAGCAGGTACGCCTCGATCAGCCACGCCGCGCAGATGTGGAAGCCGCCCTCGCCGCCCGGCAGGCCGTCGTCGCGGCGGTAACGGTACACAGTGGACCCACTGCGCAGCTCCGCCTCGATCGCGGTCACCGTCTGCTGGAAGCGCTCGTCGGCCGGGTCGATCAGCCCGGTGAGCCCGACGAACAGCGAGGCCGCGTCGAGGTCCGTGCCGTCGTAGGCCGTGGTGAAGGCCTGGACCTCGTCGTTCCAGCCGTGCGTGAGGACGTCGGCCTTGATCTCCTCGCGCAGGCCGTGCCAGTTGCCCGGGATCTCCCGGCCGTACTGCTCGCCCAGCTTGATCGCGCGGTCGATGGTGACCCAGCACATGACCCGCGAGTAGACCCGGTGGCGCGGCACGTGCCGCTCCTCCCAGATCCCGTGGTCCGGCTCGCTCCAGCGCCGCGTCACGGCTTCCGCCATCGCGCGCACCATCTGCCAGTCCTCGTCGCGCAGCTCGTGGCGGGCCGTCGCGAGCGTCTGCACGAGCTCGACGACCGGGCCGAAGACGTCCAGCTGCACCTGGTGGTTCGCCAGGTTGCCGACCCGGACCGGGCGGGAACCGGCGTACCCGGGCAGCGATTCGATGACCGCTTCGGCACCGATGACGCTGCCGGCCAGGGTGTACAGCGGGTGCAGCCGCTCCGGGCCGGCCAGGGTGGCGAGCACGCCGTGCAGCCACCGCAGGTAGCCCTCGGCCTCCTCGACCGAGCCCAGGTGCACGAGCTCCCGCACGGTCATCGCCGCGTCACGGATCCAGCAGTAGCGGTAGTCCCAGTTGCGGACGCCGCCGATCTCCTCCGGCAGCGACGACGTCGCCGCCGCCAGCACGCCGCCGGTGTCGGTGTTGACCAGGCCGCGCAGCGTCAGCGCGGAGCGCAGCACCAGGTCGGTCTGCACCTTGGGCAGCTGCAGCTTCGAGGTCCACTCGCTCCAGTAGCGGCCCGCGCGGTCCCGGCGTTCCACTTCGGACAGTTCGTGCGGGCCGAGGTCCGTGGTGCCGCAGCGCAGCTCCAGCACGACCGGCCGGGTCGGCGTCGGCTGCACCAGTGCGGACGCGGTGTCGTGCAGGCCGTCGGAGGTGATGGTCCACTCGACGCCCGGCGAATACAGCACGAACGGCTCCGACGTGCCGAGCACCCGCACGCCGCCGTCGGTGACGTCCAGCTTCACCGGCACGCCGCCGAACTCGGGCCGCGGCGCGAACTTGACGCTCGCCACCGCTTCGCCGGAGATCACCCGCACGAGGTCGGTCCGGTGTGGCGCGCTCTCCGGCTCGAGGTAGTCGGTGACGAGCAGGCGCGACCAGCGCGTCTCGACCGTCATCGTGTTCGGCAGGTAGCGCTGGCCGAGCGGGAGGCCGTTGCGGTGCGGCTTGATGGAGAAGTGGCCGGCCCCCTCGCCGCCGAGCAGGTCGGCGAACACCGCGGGCGCGTCCGGCCCGGGGTGGCACAGCCAGGTCAGCTTGGCGTCCGGCGTCAGCAGCGCGACCGAGCGCTCGTTGGCCAGCATCGACAGCCGCTCGATCGGCGGGGCCGACTCGCCGTACAGCCAGTTGCGGCGCTCCTCGAGGAGGAAGCCGAGCACCAATGCGACGTCGACGGTGTCGGGCACGCGGAACGCGGCGAGGGTCTCGCCGTCGCCGACCTTGATGCCCAGGTCCGGGCCGGACAGGCGGGCGAAGGCCTTCTCGTCGGTGACGTCGTCGCCGAGGAAGATCCCGGCGGTGGCGCCGACCTGGTGGCGGAGGATGTCCAGTGCGCGGCCTTTGTCCGTTTGGACGACCGCCAGCTCGACCACCTCCTTGCCGTCGGTGGTCGACACGCCCTCCCACGTGGAAGGGCCGGAGTGGACGTCGGCGAGCACGCGGCGGCCCGCTTCGTGCTCGGCGCGGCGGACGTGCACCGCGATGCTCGCCGGCTTGACCTCCAGCGACACGCCCGGGACGTCCAGCACGAGTTGTTCGAGCTCGGCCTCCAGCCGCCGGTGCAGCTCCCGCGCCTTGTCGTCGAGGGCGTGGATGAAGCCGATGTCGAACTCCGAGCCGTGGCTGCCGACGAGGTTCACCTCGGCCGGCAGCCGGGAGAGCGTGGCCAGGTCGCGCAGGGCGCGGCCGGAGATGACCGCCGTGGTGGTCTCGTGCAGACCGGCGAGCGATCTGAGGGCCCCGACGGACTCGGGCAACGGGCGTGCCTCGTCCGGGTTGAGCGTGATGGGTGCCAGCGTGCCGTCGTAATCGCAGGCGACCAGCAGACGCGGAGTACGGGCGATCTGGACGATCGCACGCCGTAGCTCGGCGGGCAGGGCCTCGGCAGTCAACACTCCTCCTCAGGAGCTCGTGCATGGGTGCGGACTGTCAGTCGACTCCTTCGGCACCCAACGCTTGCAGGAACGAGCGCGCCCAACGATCGACATCGTGCGTGAGGACCTGGCGACGCATGGCGCGCATCCGGCGACGGCCCTCTGCCGGGTCGAGCGTAATGGCAGCCACTAGTGCGTCCTTCACCCCGTCCAGATCGTGGGGGTTCACGAGGAATGCGCTAGAGAGCTCCGCGGCCGCACCCGCGAACTCGGAAAGCACCAGCGCTCCGCCCAGATCGTGCCGCGCGGCGACGTACTCCTTGCACACCAGGTTCATGCCGTCGCGCAGCGGCGTCACCACCATGACATCGGCAGCGGAGAAGAAGCCGGCCAGCTCGGTGCGGTCCACGGACTGGTGCAGGTAGTGCACGACCGGGTGGCCGACGCGGGAGAACTCGCCGTTGATCCGGCCGACCATCTGCTCGATCTCGCCGCGCATCCGCTGGTAGTGCTCGACGCGCTCCCGGCTCGGGGTGGCGAGCTGGACGAACGTGACGTCGTCCGGCTGCAGGCGGCCTTCGTGCAGCAACTCGTGCAGCGCCTGCAGCCGCAGGTCGATGCCCTTGGTGTAGTCGAGCCGGTCGACGCCGAGCATGACCGTCTTGGGGTTGCCGAGGTCGCGGCGCAGCTGGGCGGCCCGCTCCTGGACGCCCTTGGTGCGCGCGAGGCTGTCGAGGCCGGCGGCGTCGATGGAGATGGGGAAGGCGCCGACCCGCACGGTCCGGTCGCCGACCTGCATGGTGCCCGGCCGCGACCGGACGCCGACCGCGCCGCGCGTCGACTCGAGGCCGATCAGCTGGCGGCACAGCCAGAGGAAGTTCTGCGCCCCGCCGGGGCGGTGGAAGCCGACCAGGTCGGCGCCGGTGAGGCCGCGGATGATCGCGGCGCGCCACGGCATCTGCATGAACAGCTCGACCGGCGGGAACGGGATGTGCAGGAAGAAGCCGATGCGCAGGTCCGGTCTCAGCTCACGCAGCATGGCCGGCACCAGCTGGAGCTGGTAGTCCTGGATCCACACGGTCGCGCCCGGGGCGGCGACCTCGGCGCTGGCCTGGGCGAACCGGCGGTTCACCTTGACGTAGCTGTTCCACCACGCGCGGTCGAACACCGGGCGCTCGACGACGTCGTGGTAGAGCGGCCAGAGCGTCGCGTTGGAGAAACCTTCGTAGTAGTCGCGGACTTCGTCGGCGCTCAACGAAACCGGATGCAGCACCAGGCCGTCGTCGTCGAATTCCTCGACGTCGACGTCGGGCACGCCCGGCCAGCCCACCCAGGCGCCCTTCCTCGACCGCAGGAACGGCTCCAGCGCCGACACCAGCCCGCCCGGGCTGGCCGTCCACCGGCGTTCGCCCTCGGAGGTGCGTTCGAGGTCCACCGGTAGCCGGTTCGCCACCACGACGAAATCGGCCTGGTTCGAGTTCTCCTTCTGGTCACTCACGTCGCCTGCTCCTCGCGTCTGGGTCGCGGCCCCAGAGTGAAACCCTATCGCGTGAGCGATGAACATTCGGTGACCGCGGTATTACTCCAAGCTCCGTTCGGTCGGTTCGAGCGGACCAGCCATGCGTGGTCCGGCGAACCGCCGTTCGAGCCGGCCCAGTCCGGTGCGCACCGGCTGGGCCAGCCACTCCCCGAGTACCACGCCCGCTGCCAGCGCAAGCCCGATTGCGACGGCCGTCATGAGCGTCGAGATGTCGCCGCTCGGCTCGACCCCGATCTGGTACAGACCACGGTAGGTGGACAGGCCCGGAAGCAGCGGAGTGATCCCGGACACGGCCACCACGAGGGGGGTGACGCCGAGTCGTCGTGCGAGCACGCCACCGCAGAACCCGACCAGCGTCGCGGCCACCGCCGACGAGCTGACGCCGTCCAGCCGGGCCAGCATGAGGGCGCCGTAGACGGCGGCGCCGATGCCGCCCGCGGCCGCCGCGACCAGCATGGCGCGCATCTTGGCGTAGCTCGCGAGCGCGAAGCACGCGGCGGCGCCGGCCCCGCCGAGCACCACGAGCGGCAGCTGCTGCGGCGTCGACCCGGTGACCTCGGGCAGCGGGGTGCGCGGGAGGCCGAGCATGACGGCGATCCGCAGCGCGAGCACGACCCCGGCGATCAGGCCGGCCGACATCAGCGCGGTTTCCATGGTGCGGCCGGCGGCGGTGACGTTGTAGCCGGTGATGGCGTCCTGCACGGCCGAGACGGTGGACAACCCGGACAGCAGCACGGTGACCGCCGCGGCGACGACCAGCGTCGGCTTGTCGGTGGTCAGGACGTTGCTGCTCACGATGACCATGGCCGACAGCGTCGCGACCAGGCCGCCGACCACCTGCTGGAAGAAGAACGGCAGCCCGTAGCGGTTCACGACCCGGCCGACCCGGTCGATGACGCCGCTGATGACGAAGGCGACGAGCGCGATGTCGAACCCGCCGCCGAGCAGGATGGTGACGAACGCGGCGACGCCGCCCCAGGACAGCGTCGCGACCCAGCGCGGGTACGGGTGCGGCGCGGAGGTGATCCGCTCCAGCTCGGTCTGCGCCTGCTCGGCACCCAGGTGCCCGCGGACGATCTTGCGGACGAGCTTTTCGGTCTCGGTCAGCCGCGTGTAGTCGAGGCTCCGGCTCCGCACGACGCGCAGCGCGGTGATCGGCGTCAGGTCGGTGCCGCGGTGGCAGGTCACGGTGATCGACGTGAAGATGACGTCGACCTCGCAGTGCGGCAGCCCGAGCGCCCCGGCGATGGCGATGATGGTCGCGGTGACGTCCGACGCGCCCGCGCCGCTGGCCATCTGGACCTCGCCGATGCGCAGGGAGAGGTCGAGCACGAAGTTGACGGTGGCCTCGTCGGGCAGCTGCGGCCCCATGGCCTCGTCGGCGTCGACGGCGGGCAGCTCGCCGGTCGGCGCTTCGAGGACGTGCCACGGACGGCGCTTGAGGAGGTTCGGACGGTGCGCGCGGGGCCGCTGGGTCTGTTCGGGCGGTTCGAGGAGCGGCCATCTGGTCGCCCGGCCCCCGTTGGTGCGCTCGTTGATCTTCATGATCCATCCACCTCCTCGCTCGTTCCCGATGACCATCGACGGCCACCCGCCGACCGTTGCACGGATCATGGAGTGTCGTCCACCACGTTGCTCCATGGTCGCCTGGACCTGCGGATCCTGCCTCCCGAACGGATCATGGAAGGCGGCTCGGTACACTGGGTGCGGCGCTCCGGTGCCAGGCCGCTATAGCTCAGCTGGTAGAGCATCTGTCTTGTAAACAGAAGGTCAGGGGTTCGAGCCCCCTTGGCGGCTCCCTTCGCCCCCGCCCATCGCGGGCCGGAATTGTTTCCGGTAAATGCGTTGACCGCATGTGGTCCGGTGCGTGAGGATGGCTCCACACGAAAGAAACATCGGGAGTGGTCATGACGCACATGCGGACGCGGGAGGCGCGGCACACCGCGGCTGCCGCGTGTGCGCCGGCAGCCCGCCGGCTTCGGTGGCATGGCCTTCCTGGCTCCTCGGCATGACGTAGTGCTCGTCATGGCCCGGGAGCCGCCCATCGGGAAACCGATTCGGGCGGCTTTCTCTTTTCGTGCGTTCGCAATTCCTTATCGGCGTGCTTCGGAAGCGGCGTGGTCCCCAGAACCGCGACCCGAGGGTTCGACTCCTTCCGCCGGTGCCGTTTTTCTCTGCGCTCGTCTCGGCCGCAACAGTGCGGGCGACGCGGGTGCGCCCCCGTGGCTCAGTGGACAGAGCAGCGGCTTCCGAAGCCGCAGGTCGCAGGTTCGACTCCTGCCGGGGGCTCGTGGCGGCGCGTCCCGGACGCGCCGCTCGGGAGACGCGCCGGAGCGCGGGTGATCCTTGCACGATCGCCTCGGTGGGTTCGACACCCACGTCTTCCACCGTGGCCGATGCCGAAGGAGACGAGGCCCCGGGCTGTGGCCCCGGGCGAAGCCGGTGCGAGTCCGGTCGGCCACTCACGCGCGCGGTTCGGCAACCAGCGGAGCCTCATGAGCCCCGCCGACGTGGATCGACACCACGGCGCGCGACTCGCGCGGGGCAAAACTGTCGGTGCCCCGGCCTAACCTTCCGAGCAGACCTGACCGGGGAGGAACCATGGCCACCACGCACACGCTGGAAACACCCGAAGCCGACATCGTCTACGACGTCCACGGCCCGGCGCCCGCCGAGAGCCCGCGGCCACCGCTGCTCATGATCGGGCAGCCGATGACCGCCGAAGGGTTCGGCTCGTTGGCGTCGCACTTCGCCGACCGCACCGTGGTCACCTACGACCCGCGCGGGCTCGGGCGCAGCGCCCGGAAGGACGGGCGGGACGACCACGTGCCCGCCGTCCAAGCCGAAGACGTCCACGCCGTCATCCGGGCACTGGGGGCCGGCGCCGTCGAGGTGTTCGGGAGCAGCGGCGGCGCGGTCACCGCGCTCGCGCTCGTCACCGCCCATCCCGGCGACGTCCGCACCCTGGTCGCCCACGAGCCACCGCTGGTCCGGTCGTTGCCCGACGCCGCCGCGGCCGAGCGCGCCGGGCAGGCGGTCCGGGACGTCTACCAGGCCAAGGGGTTCGGCGCCGGGATGGCGGCGTTCTCCGCGATGACCTCGTGGCCGGGCGAGTTCACCGACGCCTACTTCGCGTTGCCACCGGTGGACCCGGCGCAGTTCGGGCTGCCGTCCGGCGACGACGGCCGCCGCGACGACCCGCTGCTGACCGACCGGTCCCTCCCGGTGACCACCTACCGGCTCGACGTCGAGGCGCTGGCCGCGGCGCCGACGCGGGTCGTCATCGCCGTCGGCGAGGAGTCCCGTGAGGTCTTCACCGGGCGTGCCGCGGTCGGGACGGCCGGGCTGCTCGGGCAGGAGGCGACCGTCTTCCCGAGTCACCACGGCGGTTTCCTGGGCGGCGAGTTCGGCTACGCCGGCCGGCCCGAGTCCTTCGCCGAGAAGCTCCGGGAGGTGCTCGAAGGCTGACTTCCTCGGTGCCGAGGTAATTCCGGCGACCCGGCCGATGGTGGCGACCTGCGGCCCGCGAGGTCCTCCGGCGTGGGCCGGCAGCCCGCTTCTTGAGCCACCAGCCACCAGCCACCGCGTCCCCGGGAGCCGGAACCGAACAGCAGGCTCCCGGCTCCTCCTCGCCTTGACCGCCACCCTCCACGATGCCGTATCGGGCGGCGGTTCGACGTGACGAATGCCGGACAGAAACAGGTCACTTCGCGGGGCCGGTCCGGACGGCTGATCAGCGGTGTCCGTGCCATCATCGGGCATGGTCACCAGTGAACCCGAGCTCAACAGCGGGATCCTGCCCGGGAACGTGCGCGCCGACGACTGGATCATGCTCGTGCTCGCCGCCGGGTCGGTCGGGCTGCTCGGGTTCATGGTGCTCAGCCCGCCCGGGCGGGACGCCGGGCTCGTCATCTTCGCCGTCGACTGCGGGATCTGCGGCGTCTTCCTGCTCGAGTTCCTGTGGCGGTGGCGGAAGCGGCGGTGGGCCAGGAAGTTCCTCGTGCGCAACTGGTACGAGCTGTTCGCCATGATCCCGGTCGCGCACCCCGCGATGACCGCGCACAAGTTCATCAGCGTCGTGCTGCTGCTCGTGCGGATCGGGCGGGCCGCGGACCGGGCCGTCGGGGAGCAGTTCACCTACCGGCTCGTCGACAAGCTCTCCGAGCCGATCGTGAAGGCGATCAAGAAGCCGGTGACGATCGCGGTGCTCGACGAGGTCGTCAAGGTGCTGGAAACCGGCAACTACCCGGAGAACCTGGCCAAGTCGCTCGGGGCGCACAAGGACGAGCTGCGCTCGATCATCGCCGAGAAGATCGCCGCGGACCCGCAGCTCGGGAAGCTCAAACGGCTGCCGTTCCACGACGAGATCGTGCGCGCCTGCGTCGACACGTCGTTCCGGGTGCTGCTCGAAGTCCTCCTCGACCCGCGGATCGACGACTTCTTCTCCGCCGTGGTCCGCGAAAACCGCGAGCAGATCCGGCTGGCCGTGCAGCTCGGGCTCAACGAGGTCGACGACGAGGCCGAGGAAACGGCGCTGCCGGTGCGCACCCAGCGCGCGGCCGCGCACGAGTACGACCGGCTGCACCGGGGCTCACGTCCGTGACCCGAGGTACGCGCTGAGCCGGCCGGCCGCCTCGAGCATCGCCAAGCCGCGCGCGGTCAGCCGGTCCTGCCAGGTTTCGAGCGCCTCGGCCAGCGACTCGGTGCCGCCCGCGGTGCGGACCTGCTCGACCACCGTCGCGATGTGTTCCAGCGGGTGGCCGCCGCGGCGGAGCAGGTGGGCCAGTTCCGCGTCCCGGATGTCGGCGCCCTGGTAGACCCGGTAGCCGGTCGCCCGATTCCGGGACGGCACCAGGATGCCGGCGCGTTCCCACGCCCGCACGGTCGCCGCGGTGACGCCGAGGCGGTGCGCGAGTTCGCCGATCGACCAGCCGGTCGCGGCCGGCTCGGGTGCCGGCCCGGTCGTCAGGTGCCCGATCGCCTTCCGGACCGTGTTGAGGGTTTCGCGGTCGCGGAGCAGCAATTCGTGGCCGCGGTCGACGAGGGTGAGCGCGCGGCCGAGGTCGTCGTCGTGGACGGCGTGCATGATCCCGCCGGCCGTGGCGTGCCCGTAGGCCGGGACCAGCGCCAGGAACGCCCGGAGGGCCGCCGCGTGCATTTCCGTGTAGACGCGGTAGCCGCTCGGCGTGCGCGCGGCCGGCGGGAGGAAGCCGTCGCGCTCGTAGTTGCGGACCGCCTGCGTGGAGATGCCGTGCTCACGGGCGAGGTCAGCCGGTCTCAAACGAGTCTTCAAGGATACGATTCAACCACATGGACATCACCGACCTCACCGCCGAACTGCTCGCGTTCGGGGAGCCGACGCACTTCGAACCGGCCTTCGCGCGGATCCGCAACGAGCTGTTCGCCTGGCTCGCCGAGCACGGCTTCCGGTCGATCGCGCTGGAGACCGACCGCGTCGCCGCGCTCGACGGTGGGTTCTCGCACGGCTTCGGCGAACTGGCCGCCAACCGGCAGCTGCTCGACTGGCTGCGCGAGTACAACGAGACCGCCGCCGAACCGCTGACCTTCCACGGCTTCGACGCCCCGACGGAGATGTTCAGCGCCCCCAGCCCGCGCCCCTACCTCGAACACGCCCGCGACCACCTGGGCCTCGACGTCGACATCGCGGCGCTGACCGGCGACGACGAGCGGTGGAGCCGGTCCGAAGCGATCCTCGACCCGGCCGCGTCGCCCGGCGCGTCACCCGAGGCCCGCGAGCTGCGGGTCATCGCGGACGACCTGCTCATGGCCCTCGACGCCCGCATCGAGACCGCGGAGTCGAACCGCGCGCGGATCAACGCGATGGCCGGGCTCGATCTGCTGCGCTACCACGCCGCGTCGGCGCTGCCCGGGGACCGGGACACGAGGATCGCGCGCCTCGCGAGCGCCCGAGCGGTCATCATGGCCCGGAACCTCCTGGACATCCACGGTTCGCAGCCCGGCCGGACCCTGGTGTTCGCGCACAACGCCCACCTCGGATCGGGCGCGGGGGCGATCGTCGCGGCGCGGCTCGGCGAGCGGTACGCCTTCATCGCCGGCAGCCTCGGCCACAGCGAAGCCCTCGGCCTCGGCGAGCCGGCGGCGGACACCTACGAAGGCTTGCTGCAGCGCGAAACGAAGACCTGGTGCCTGACCACGGAAATCCCGGCCGGTCGCACCCGGGACGACGCCGACCACCGGTACGCACCGCTCACCCCGGAGCTGCTCGAGAACGCCGACGCGGTCCTGCACGTGGCCTGAAAACAGCGAGGCCCCGCACCGGGTCGGGTCCGGTGCGGGGCTCGCTGTTCACCCGGGTTACGGGTAGCTGACCACGTTGACCGGCACCGTGCCCGAAGGCGTGGTGCCGCCGGTGTCGTTGATGACGTGCGTGATCGTGCCGCGGTAGTTGAGCGACACCGTCAGCAGGCTGTGGAACCGCACACCGCTGGTGTTCGGCACCTCGAACGCGTGGTAGCTGGACACCGCCGGGTTCGTGTCGAAGAAGCAGTAGCTCCCGAGACCCCAGGCCTCATGGGACGTCACGTTCGACCCGACCTTGTACGCGGCATACCCGGCGACACCCGATGGGGCGTTCCACGACGCCTGGTTCGGCACGTCGTAGGGCATCTCGTTCTGGAAGAAGATCGTCTTCCCGCCCTGGCCGTTCCAGATCACCTGGTACTTCTGGTAGTGCTCGACGAACAGGCCGGTGGCCAGCACGTTCGCCCCGTTCACGACGAGCCCGGTGTCGGCGGTGTTGGTGTTCCAGCCGACCGTGCCCGCGTTGCCGTGGTCGGCCCGCCACGCCCAGATGTGGTCGATAATCGTGTCGGAGCTGTTGACGATCAGGCTGTTCGTCGCCTTGCCGGCGAGCTCGCCGCCGATCCGGAAGAACACGTCCTGGACCGTCGTCGGGTTCGCGGCGTGCGAGGCCGACGAGCCGGACTGGCCGACCGTGAGCAGCGCCTGCGAGTTCGCCGTGCCGGCGTCGAAGAGCAGGCCCTTGAGCCGGACGCCGTCCACATCGGACACCTGCATCGCGTTGACGCCGTTGTCGGGCACCAGCGTCGGGTAGCCGATGCCGAGGATCGTCGTGTTCGCGCGGGTCACGTTGAGCGTCTGGTTGAGGTGGTAGATGCCCGGCGTGAAGAACAGGTTGCAGCCCGCCGCGAGCGCGTTGTTGATCGACGCGGCCGTGTCGCCGGACTTGACGACGTAGAACTGGCTCATCGGCGCCGACGTGCCCGGGGTGCTGCCGTTCGCCCAGCTCGGTCCGGACACGTTGGTGCGCAGGGACGGCAGGAACACGCGGTACTTGCCGGTGCCGTCGACGTAGAGGTAGGGCACGTCACGGGAGACCGGCGTCGTGGCCAGCGTGGTCTCCGGCGGGTTCGGGAACGTGGTCGCCGGCGCGCCGCTGGTGCCGGAGAAGACCATGTTCCACACGCCGCCGTTCCAGCTGCCGAGCGCCGAGTCGCGGGTGTACCACTGCTGCTGCGACACCGACGCGGCCTGGCCGGCCACCTTCGTGTCGGCGATGTAGCCGCCGCTGGCGTAGCCGTAGCTCGCCGGGTACAGCTGCAGCCCGCCGCGGACGTCCATCCGGCGGAACGGCGCGGCCTGCGCGACCGCCCAGCGTTCCTGGCCACCGGAGGGGTTGACCGCCAGGTTCTCCGCCGAGCGCCAGAAGTTCTGCAGCGCGACGCCGTTGTCCGAGGCGTTGAAGGCGTCGACGGTGACGTCACCGTTGATCAGGACGTCGCCCGGGTTCTGGCCGAGGCCGGCGACCGAGGTGTAGAAGCCGACGTTGTCGTGCACATTGTTGTACGTGCCCGGCTTGAAGAGGTGGGCGACGCGGCGCTCGGCGAACTGCGCGGTGAGCGTGTCCTTCTGGTTGTTGAAGTCGGTGTCCAGTTGCGCCTGGATCGTCGCCGCGGACATGCCCGGGTCGAAGATCCGCACGTTCGGCCCGAAGTTCGGGGTGTCGGACTGCGTCGGACAGCCCGCCTGGGTGCCGATCGTGTAGCTCGCGCTCGACACCGGCGAGGTCGTCGACCCGGACTTGAGCGCGATCGCGTTGACCGTGCGGGAGTTCGGGACGCTGATCGGTCCGCTGTAGACGGTCGAGGACGCGGTCGGTGTCGAGCCGTCCACTGTGTACCGGATGGTGGCGCCCGCGGTGGCGCTGCTGATCGTCACCGTCTGGGCGGACGAGTAGGTGCCGCCGGGCGGGCTGAACGTCGGGGCCGCGACGGTCGTCGTACCGCCCCCGCCGACGGTGTAGCTGAAGTGCGGGGTGTCGTACTGCGGGCCGTTCTTCTCGTAGGTGAACCAGTAGTCGAGGACGTTTCCGCTGCTCAGCCCGTTGACGGTGGTGCGCCAGGTGCCGGAGCCGTTGGTCATCCGGACGTTCTGCTGGCCGAGGCCCGGCACGCCGGTGTAGTGGACGTCCACGTACAGCGCCGGGGTCGTCGGGGTGAAGTTGATCTGCGCCTGCGTCGAGCTGGGCTGCGTGACGCTCTGTGTGTAGTCGTCCGCGGCGAGCGCGGCGGGGGCGGTGAGCCCGGCCGCCACCAGCAGTGCCGAGGCGACGAGCGCGAGCACCGGGCCGCGTCGTCGTAGCTTGTCCAAGGTCCGGTTCACGCCGTGACACCTCCGCCGTTGGGGATCCACGAGGCTATTTGTTGCCAGTCGCAACAAAGTAGCTCCCGGTCAGCGGTGCTTCGGTCACGTTTGGGTAACACTTGTCTGGACCAATGCGCAAACGGGTGAAGCGGTTTGTCACTCTTCGTCAGATTATGACCACGTTAGGCGAATGACTGAACCGAGAAACCTTCTTCTGTCGGGTGAACTCGATCTAGTGACATGCGACGATCCGCTGTCTCCCCTCGTCCCCTACCGAGGAGTAGGCCATGGCGCCTCCACGGCTGTTCCGGTCCCTCGTCGTCCTCTCGCTGATCGCGGCCCCGCTGACGGTGGCCACCTCGACCGCCGAAGCCGCGCCGCTGCAGAGCGGCGGCGTCGTGAACTTCGGTTGCGCCACTTCCGGCAAGCTGCACTGCCTCGGCAAGGCGGTGCGGTCGCCGAACGGCAACGGCCCGCTGGTCGTCTCGACCCCGGTCGGCTACGGGTCGGCCGAGATCCAGGCCGCCTACCACCTCGGCGGCCTGCAGGCGAACGGCCGCACGGTGGCCATCGTGGACGCTCAGGACGCGCCGACCGCGGAGGCCGACCTGGCCAAGTTCCGGTCCGCACGCGGGCTTTCCCCATGCACGACGGCCAACGGCTGCTTCAAGAAGGTCAACCAGAACGGCGCCGCGAGCCCGCTGCCCGCGCCCGACTACGGCTGGGCCGAAGAGATCAGCCTCGACCTCGACGCGGTGTCGGCGACCTGCCCGGACTGCCACATCCTGCTGGTGGAAGCCAACTCCCCGGACACCGACCCGCTGATGACGGCGGTCGACACGGCCGCGGCGACGCCGGGCGTGGTGGCGATCTCCAACAGCTACGGCGGTGCCGAGGACTCGACGATCCTCGCCGCGGACGCCCACCTGAACCACCCGGGCATCGCGGTCACGGCGTCCTCGGGCGACTCCGGTTACGGCGTCAGCTGGCCGGCGTCCTCGCCGTACGTCACGGCGGTCGGCGGCACAACGCTGAAGAAGGCGGCGACCACCACGCGCGGCTGGACCGAAACGGCGTGGAACGGCAGCGGCAGCGGATGTTCGGCCCTGGAGGCGAAACCGTCCTGGCAGCACGACACCGGGTGTGCGAAGAGGACGGTCGCGGACGTCTCGGCGGTCGCGGACCCGGCCACCGGGCTCGGCGTCTACGACACGTACAACAGCTGCGGCACCTCGTCGTGGTGCGACTTCCTGCTGTCGCTGGGCCTGGCCCAGGGCGCGGACGGCTGGGTGCAGGTCGGCGGGACGAGCCTGTCGTCCCCGGTGATCGCGAGCGTGTACGCGCTGGCGGGCAACTCGGTGACGTCGGGGTCGTACCCGTACGCGCACACGAGTGGGCTCTACGACGTCACGTCGGGTTCGAACGGCAGCTGCGGCGGGAGCTACCTCTGCACGGCCGGCCCCGGGTACGACGGGCCGACCGGGCTGGGCACGCCGAACGGGACGTCAGGGTTCTGAGCGCCGGATCGGCGGCCCGAGCGCCGCGGTCAGCTCGGCGTCGATCCGCGTGAGCAGGTCGCCGAAGACGCAGATCGTCGCCTCCCACGGGTGCCCGAAGGTGCCCAGCCGGAGGTCGCCGGTCAGGTAGATGTGGTAGTCCCCGTCCGGGAAGACGGCGCCGGGCCAGCGCGGTCCGGCGCCGTCGACCCTCGCCGGGTCGAAGCGGTAGCCGACGTGCTGCCAGTCGAGCCAGTACAGCTCCTCGCCGGGCTCGACGGACTTGCGAAGTCCCTTGTGGACGATGTCGTACAGCGCGTCCAGCTGCCGGTCGTCGAGGTCACCGACGTGCCAGGTCGCCGAGCCGGCGGGTTCGGTGATGCCGGGGAACTCCCGCGTGTCGGGCCGGAAGGCGAACCGCTCCTCGAAGCGGGACCAGATGTCGTCGTACTCCGGTTCGGAGAACAGCCGGCGAACCGGCCGGGTCCGCGCCGGTTCGCCGGGCGAGCTCAGGTGGTAGCGGGTGACCGTGGTGACCTCGCGCATCCCGGCGGCTTCGAACGCGTCCCGCAGGGCACCGGTGGCTTCGGCGAGCAGGAACCGCATCCCCCGGTGCGGTCCGGCGAGCCGCCAGTCGTGGGCGACGAGCGTGGCGGCGAGGCGGGGGTCGGTGACTCCGCCGACCACCGTGAACTCCCCGGATTGTTCCAGCCAGGCGGCGCGATCGCCGTCGAGGACGACCGCGGCCGACCGGTCCAAGTAGGCGGAGTCGGCCAGGAACTCCGAGAACGGGCGGCGGTGCGGGCCGGTCTTCGCGGCCAGCTCCGCGACCCGCTGGTGCCCGGCCCAGTCGTGGCCGACCAGGGGCAGCGTCGTGGTGTCCGTCCCGATCGGACAGCGGAGCACCGCACGCTCCGGCTCCGCTGTGAAGCCGGCGGCGAGCAGGGCCTCGGCGAGCCGGGCGTCGCCGTGGACCGGCCAGAGCACCGGCTCGTTGCGCCGCGCGAAGGCATCGACCTGCCGGACCACCAGCGCTTCGAGGTCTCCGTCGGGCAGCGACCCGTGGCTCACCTCGCCGTGCGTGCCGTAGTGGGTCCGCACCACCGGGCCGTCACGGTCGACCACCGCGCCCACCGGTGGGAGCTGCGGCCGGTGGTTCAACGCCTCTTCCATGCCGTTGATCCTCCCCGGTCGGGTGACGTTCGCGCAGCGCATTTTCGCGGGTCCGCGCGCGGGGTAAGGATGGCTGCATGCTGGACACCGAAGTCCTTTCGCGGACGGCTCCCCGGGCGCTCGACGTCGGCACCCCGCTCGGGGACGTGCGGTTCGCCGTCCGCGTCGGCGGCTGGGACGTGCCCGCGAGACCCGAGCTGACCTGGGGCCTCGAGTCCGGCGCCCGGCTGTGCCGGTGGCGGCACAGCTCCGTGCGGCTCGACGTCGTGTCCGGGACGACCGCGTGCGGACTGCCCGGGGTCACCCGCGAGACCACCATCCTCCGGGTGCTGGCCCGGGAAGACGTCGGCGAGTTCGTCGTCCGGGCCGAGCTGGCCGGCGCGCCGCACGAGGACCGCATCTGGGAAAGCGCCTTCACCGCCGAGACCGCCGACGCCGCGGTGAGCGTCGGCGGCCCCGGGGCCGAGCTGCTGCGGCGGTGCTCCCGGGCCGGGCAGCACGTGCCGCCGTACTGGTCGCGGCTGGTCGGCGGGGACGCCGTCGAGCGGACCGGGGGCCGGCTCACCTGGCGGCTGCCCCGCATCGACCGCGGCGACTACGCCGAGCTGTGGGTGTCCGTCGCGTGGAGCGCGGCGGGCGGGGACCCGGGCCGCGCCGTCGACATCGACGCGGCCCGGGTGCTGCGGGAGCTAACCCAGTGAAATCCGGTCCAGATCCGGAGCCCCGGCGCCGTCGTTGCCGATCCGGATCGTATTGGCGCCCGCGGTCAGCGTCACCGGGACCGAAGTGGTGTACGGGGTGTTGTTCCCGACGCCGCTGACCTTCACCTCCGCGGGTGCGCCGCCGTTCACCGAGACGAAGTACGACCGGTCGCCGTTGACGGTGAAGTCCAGGTACAGCGTGTACGGCCCGGCCGCGGGCACCGTGACGCCGGGGAAGGTCACCGCCGCTCCCGGGCCGATGTTGCGCACCTTCTGGCCGCCCGAGCACGGCGAGCAGCTCGTGACGCCGGCGTCGCCGATGTCGTTCGCCGAGTCCTCCGCTTCGCGCATGAACACCCGGTCCGCGGGCCGCGGCTTGACCAGCACCGGCTTGCTCACCGACTTCGCGCGCCCGAGCGTCCGGAAGGACGCCGTCACCGGGATGCTCACGTCCTGGGCCGCCGGGGCGGTCACCGTCCACGAGCCGCTCAGCACCTGGCCGAGCCCCAGTGCGGACGCCGTCACCGGGCCGCCCGTGACGGTCCAGCCCGCCGGGACGACCGGGGCCAGCGACACCTGGTCGATCGGGTCGTCGACGTCCAGCCGCAGCGACGCGGTGATCCGCAGCGACTGCTGACCGGGCGAAACCCACTGCACTCCGGCGGGTTGCACGGTCAACGTCGTCTTCGGCGTGTACGACTCCGGCGGCATCGGCGCCACCGCGATCCGGTCGAGGTCCGCCGTCCCGGAGACCTTGATCGTGTTGGCGCCCGCGTTCAGCGGTACCGGGATCGCGCCTGGTGCGGTGACTGCGATCGGGGCCGCGCCGTTGACGCTCACCGAGAGCGTGCCCGGTCCCGAGGTGTCCAGCTGCAGCCGGGACGGACCGGTAGCCTGGACGTCGCGGAAGACGACCGCGCCGCGGTCGAGGCCGGTCACCGCGTTCGTGCCGGAGCACGCCTCGCACCACACCGGCGTCGCCTTGCCCTCGAAGCCGTTGCGCCACGACTCCGCTTCCAGCGGCACCTCGCCGCGCGGATCGGGGTAGCCGTAGGCGACGTCGATCTCGTCGAGCGCCAGCTGCCGGTAGAACGGCTTGGCCTGGGGCCCGGACCACGTGTTCAGCACTTCGAGCTTCAGGTACCGCGCGTGCACCTCGCCGACGTCGATGAACTGGACGCCGCGGTTGCTCGGCAGGGCGCCGGTGCGCACCGTGCGCCAGTTCTTCCCGTCGTCACTGGCGTGGACCCGGTAGTCCTTGATCCGCGCGGAGTCCTCGGCGCGGCCGAAGGACTCCCGCGCGTAGGTCGGCGACGACTCGCGCTCGTGCACCGCCAGGTAGGCCGTCGATCGCTTCCGGCCCAGGTCCAGCGTCACGGACACCGGCAGCTGACCGCCCGCGTCCCAGTAGTTCAGGTAGCTGCCGTCGACGAGGTTGGCCGCCGGGTGCCCGTCCGCGGACGCCGACGCGGTCGCCTTGATCGTGCTCTTGTCGTAGAAGTACTGCTGCCCGGCGATGTCCACTTTGAACACAGTGTCGTAGGTGTCCCAGTTCTGGATGTCCAGAATGGACAGGTAGCCGCCGGACTGGGCGAACCGCATCGGCTTCCCGGTGCGCAGGTCGGCGACGCCGGTGACGCGGTAGCCATTGTCCCGCAACCGGACCAGGTTCGTCGACGGCCGCGTGACGACGTGCACGTACTGCGTCCGGGCCCCGGGCTTGACGGTGATCACGCCGTGGGCGCCGTCGTTCCAGAAGCCGGGCTGCAGGCCGCCGTACATGTACCCGCCGCCCTCGGTGCCTTCGAGCGACTCCCGGATCGGCTGGGTCCAGGACGCCATGAAGTTGTTGAACGCCTCCTGCTGCGGCGGGAACTTCCCGTTCAGCATGGCGGTTTCGGCCATCAGCGATTTGATCGACGAGCCCGCGTTCGTGATGTACCGGCCGGTGGAGAGCCGGACGTCGACGGCCTGGTCGCCGCCGCTGTACCACCAGTCGCCGTTGGTCGGCAACTTGTAGTCGGCTTCGGTGAGCCGCGGCATCGGCGTGTAGACCGCCTGCGGGTAGTCGTACGAGGGGGTCATGCCGGTCTTCTGCTCGTTGCTGACCGTGTCCATGATCGGCGTGTCCTCGTTGTTGTTGCTCAGCAACCAGGACGGCCGCTTTTCGCGGATGTGCTCGTAGAGCCCGTGCTGCTCCCAGTACTCGTTGTCGTTGTCGATCCAGAAGCCGGCGAGGTCGGAGTAGCGGTCCATGACCTCGTCGAACAGGTCGTAGCTGTACTCGCCGAAGCCCGGGCGCGTGGTGAGGTCGACGGGGTGGCCCTTGTACGCCGAGTAGGCGGCGGAGTCGAGGGACTCGTGCCCGGTTTCGTTGTGCCACTGGGGATCGTCGGTCATGTAGAGCATGACCCGCACGCCCTTGGCGTGCCCCGCGGCGATCAGCTCGCCGAGGAAGTCACGCTGCGTCGAGCAGCTGCCGGGGATCTTCGACGGCCACGGCCGCGCGTAGCCCAGCCGGCTGTGGAAGGTGGTGAGGACGACGTAGGACGCGCCCAGCTTCGTGGCTTCGTCGATCCAGTAGTCCGGCGTCCAGCCGCCGTCGGTGACGTCGTGCTCCCAGGCGGCGCAGTCGGTGTGCCGCGGCGCGGTGAACATGCCCCAGTGCAGGAACAACCCGGCCGTCGAGGCCCGCAGCCAGTCCTGGCGCGGGTGGTAGAGCTCGGCGTTCGCGGGACTGACCAGGCTCGCCACCAGCGCGACGGCGGCGGCGAGGCAGGCAAGCAGTCGGATTCTCAAGGGACCTCCTCGTCCGGAGAGATCCGATGATTAGTTCCTGATATATCGTACGTCAAGGGAAGATGCCGCTCAGCGGCACACAGTCGTCTGATCTGTCGTGGTGATCCCTATTCCGCGGTCACCGGCAGCAGCCCGCGCTCGCCGAACACCTTCTTGGCCGTGAAGGTCGCGTTCAGCGCCTTCGGGAATCCACAGTAGACAGCGGAGTGCAGGAGCGCCTCGACGATCTCCGCGGGTGTGAGGCCGACGTTGAGCGACGCGTTGACGTGCACTTCCAGCTGCGGCTCGCAGCCGCCGAGGGCGGTGAGCATGCCGAGGGTGACCAGCTGCCGGTCGCGCGGCGCCAGCCCCGGCCGCGAGTAGATCTCCCCGAACCCCCACGACAGCACAGCCTCGCCCAGCGCGGGGGCGACGTCGGCGAGTGCGTCGATCACCCGCTGCCCACTCTCGCCGTCGATCTCGGTCAGGGTCTTCAGGCCACGCTCGAAGCGCTCGTCGGTCATGTCGGACTCCTTTTCCCTGGCGATCTTGTCTCGAACGACGCTAGGTGCTGGAGCGCGCTCCAGGTCAAACGTGACGGCCACAACGACCGATTCCGGAGGGCTGTCACAAACCTCCGCCCGCGTTCGTCAAGGTGGTGATCGCCCCGCGAAAGGACGGACCCGTGAACGAGGAGCTCCTGGCCCGCAGCTTCGAGACCCACCGCGACCACCTGCGGTCCGTCGCCTACCGGATGCTGGGTTCGCTGACCGAGGCCGAGGACGCCGTCCAGGAGTCGTGGCTGAAGCTGAGCCGGAGCGACACCGCGGCCGTCGAAAACCTGGGCGGGTGGCTGACCACTGTCGTCGGGCGGGTCTGCCTCGACATGCTGCGGTCGCGCAAGGCCCGGCGCGAGGAGCCGTGGGACGCGCTGGTGCCCGATCCGATCGTCAGCCGCGAGGACGCCGGCCCCGAGCACGAGGCGCTGATGGCCGACTCGGTCGGCCTCGCGCTGCTGGTCGTGCTGGACACGCTCACCCCGGCCGAACGGCTGGCGTTCGTGCTGCGGGACATGTTCGCGATGCCGTTCGAGGAGATCGCCTCGGTCGTCGGCCGATCCGAGGCGGCGACCCGGCAGCTGGCCAGCCGCGCGCGGCGGCGGGTGCAGGGCGCCCCGGTCGCGCCGGACCCCGATCTCGCCCGCCAGCGCGAAGTCGTCGACGCCTTCCTCGCCGCTGCCCGCGGCGGCGACTTCGACGCGCTCGTCTCGGTCCTGGACCCCGAAGTCGTGCTGCGCGCCGACCGCGGCCTGGCGCGGGGCGGCTCGACCGAGGTCCGCGGCGCGGCGGCGGTGGCGAACCAGGCCCTGACGTTCTCGCGGCTCGGCGCCGGCGGCGGCGTGGTGCACCGGGCGCTGGTCAACGGCGCGGCGGGCGTGGTCGCGACGCGCGCGGGCCGGCCGTTCTCGGTGCTGGGCTTCACGGTCGCGGGCGGCCGGATCGTCGAGATCGACATCCTCGCCGACCCGGACCGCCTCAGCCGGCTGGATCTGGCCGTGCTCGACTGACCACACTGACGACACCGACCACGCTCACGTCCTCGGCGACGGCGCCGGTTTCGTCCGTCACCAGGACGACCCCGCCCGCGTCGTCGAAGTGCAGGTACCGGGTGCGGCCGTCCGCGTACCGCCGCACCGCGCCCGCCACCACGACCACCAGCTCGCCGTCTTCGATGGCGTACCGGTCGTCCGGGGTCAGGACTTCGTGGATGTGCGAGCCGTTCGTGACCAGGGTGCGGACGCGGCGGCCGGTGTGGTCGTAGCTGTACAGCGCGTTGACGCCGTCGTCGCCGTGTACGCCGCGCAGCCGGCCGAACGCGTCCCGGATTTCGCTGCCGGGGCTCGGCAACACCGGCGGGGCGGCCCCGGGCTCGATGTCGCTCACCAGCCCGTTCGGCCCGGTGAGCAGGTGCCGGCCGTCGGTCCAGTGCTCACTGACGCCGTTCGCGTAGTGCACCGCGGTGCGGTGGCCGCCCAGGTCGTAGCCGACGGCGTCGACGAAGCCGGGCACACTCACCAGCCTGCCGACCTCGTCGTACTGGTGGTGCACGGTCAGCCGCCCGTCACCGGCGTCGGGGTAGGCCACCTCCGAAATCCGCCCGTCGGCCCGGTGGGTCAGGTCGAGCCGGTACTCGACGGCGACGTGCGCGGGGCGCCAGCGCAGCTCGACCGGCCACCCGAGCGCGTCGTAGCCGAACTGGGTCACCCCGCATTCGTCGCTGACGCGCACCAGGCGCCCGCAGCTGTGCGGCCCCGCGCCGCGCGGCACCGTGAGCCCGCCGTCGTGGTAGGTGAAGGTGGTGACCGGCGTACCGCGCGGGTCGTCGACGAGCACCGCGACCACCCGGCCCGCCGCGTCGCGGACCCGGTACACCGTGTGCCCGCCCGCGGTCCGCGACTCGACGACGTCCCCGGCTGCGTCCCGGACGTGCACGACACCGTCCTCGCCGCGCAGCTCCCGCCCGAGCAGGTCGTGCACACCGCTTTCACGGTGGTGGTCTTCACGTACCTCGAGCGGGCGGCCCAGTGCGTCGTACCGGAACTCCGTCGGCGGGGGCAGCGGATCGCCGTCGCGGAACACCCGGCTCGTGCGGCACACCAGGCCCCGCGCGCAGTACTCGTGGTGCTCGTCGACGACGTCGCCGAGCAGTTCCGCGTGCCGCCGCTCCAGCAGCCGCCCGGCGCCGTCGCGCAGCTCGGCGGTCACCAGCACCTCCGCCTCGCCGGACACCGCGCGCTGCTCGGTCGTCGCCCGGACCGGCCCGCTGTGGTCGTAGCGGTACCGGACGGTCGGCAGGTCCGCCGAGTCGCCCGGCCGCACCACCGTTTCGGGCCGTCCCAGCGGGTCGTGGGTCAGCGTGGTCACCGCCCCCGCCGGATCGGTCACCCGGCACATCTGCGCCGTGCGGACGTCGTGGCGGGTGATCGTCACGTTCCCCAGCGGGTCCGTGGTCACCTCGGGGAAGCAGTGGTCGGCGGAATACCGGACCTCCCGGGTGTGGCCGAGCGGATCGGTCGTCGTGGTGCGCAGCCCGGCGACGGTGCCGAGCCGCCCGTGGAACGTCGTGACCCACCACCCTTCCTCGCCGGGACGGCGGTGGTACCCGTGGTGGCGCAGGTCCGGCGGGCGCGGGCCGTAGACGTCGGCGACGAGCGCGTCGGTGAGCACCAGCTCCTCGCGCGCGGTGCAGAAGCCGTGCGATCCGGCGAAACCGTCGGGCTCTTCGTCGTACCGGAAGATCTTGTCGGACAACACTTTCCCCGTCCCGTCGACCTGGCGGACCCGCGCCGGGAGCGCGGCGAACCGGTGTTCGGGATCGGCCGCGTACTTAGTCCGCGTCTCGCGCACGACCGGCTCGCGGCCGGGCCGTTCGGTCTTCTCCACCTCGCGGGCCGGGTTCCCGGCCGCATCGAAAGCCGTCTCCTTCGTGGTGACCGAAACCGGCGTCGCCCGGCGTTCGAACACCGTCGTCACCGACCGTGTCCACTGTGGACGGCGGACGTGCTCGACGCGGCGGTACGGCCGGTCCGCCGCCGTCGAGCCGTCGAGGCCGTAGGTCTCCTCCTTGTCCAGGAGCCCTCCGCCGCCGAACCAGCGCACGGTCCGCAGGGTGGGCGCGTACTCGTCGCCGAGGTCGTCCTGGACCACGCGGCCGAACACAGGCGGCCGGCTGTCGTGGTACTCGAACTCCGTCACCCCGACGTGGCCGGTGGCCGCTTCGCGCAGCGAGACCCGCCGGACCACCGGCACCGAGGCGACGGTCGCGTACTCGATCGCGGTCCGCAGCCCCATCCCGTTGTCGATCTCGCACAGCCGTCCGGTGCGGGGCAGGTCTTCGAGGGAGTGGTACGGCACGGCGTCGAGCACGGACACGCCGCTGCCGGCTCGCGCCCGGGCGGTCAGCCGGACCCGCCGCGGTGCCGGTGCCGCCACCGAGGCGTAGGCCAGCCGCAAGACCGGAGCGGCGGTTTCGGTGCCGTGGGTGTCGAAGCCGGTGAGCGCCACCGACGTCAGCAGGGACGCGCCGGTGACGTCGTCGGCGTCGTAGCCGAGGGTCCACCGCCGCACGAGCGGCCGCGCCGAAGCGGGCACCCGCAGATCGATCCGCGCGCACCGCAGGGCCGTCGTGACGAGGGCGCCGTCGCGGCCCCGGCGCAGCACGTCCGGCCGCGGCTCGTAGCTGAACTCCACTTCGTACGGGCCGTAGGAGACGCGCGTGAGGTAGGCCTGGCCGCTGTGGTGCGCCCAGCCGAACGTCGCGGTGGTGCCGAACGCGTCCTCGGTCCGGTCGAGGTACCAGGTGGCGCCGTCGCCGGGCCCGAGGAAGTGCCGCAGGCCCGCGTTCGTGGTGAGCAGGTAGCCGTCGCCGCGGCGGACGAGCCGGCCCGCCGCACCGGACGGCGCGTGGTCGTCCGCCGGCCCGACGTGCGGCAACGGGAGGGTGAACCCGCCGCCGAACGGGCCGTTCGGCGCGCCGGTCGTGTAGCGCAGGGCGAGCGCGGGAGCACAGCCGCCGGGACCGGGCGGCAGGTCGAGCGGCACCGTGAAGCAGCCGCCGCCGGTCGCCGGTTCCGGTTCGAAGGCGGCTTCGTGCGTGCTCGGCTCGAGCACAACCATGGTGATCTCCCCGCATGTTCCGTGACTTCCGGAGGGCCAAGTGGGTGAGCCGGGGGCGCCAGATACGTCGTCACCCGTTTGCCGTCGCCGTTATGCATTCGTGACGTCGGTGTCGTATCCCAATGGCGGACCGCGGGTCTTTCCCGGGTGCCGTTGGTGATCAGTGGCGGGGGCAGAGGCAGCAGGAGGGTGGACCCGATGGTCGTCAGGTTCTTGCGAGACGAGACCACGGAAGCAGCGGCGGAGGACGCGAGCACGCTCAACGAGCTCCCGGCCCCGCCAAGGCAGTTGCTGGACCGGCACGGCGCCCGCGTGCTCGACCCGGCGACGGCCGTCGTCGCGGCCGGGCAGCCGGCCCCGCGCACCACCGTGTACCGGCCGGGCGTGTTCCTCATCCCGCAGCGGTACCTGCGCGACCAGCAGACGCTGGCCGCGATCAACGGCGTCCTGGCCCGCATCGGCCTCTACGCCGAGCCGGCCGGCCGCGACACGAAGGAAGCGGCGGGGTACCGGCAGCTCGACGAACTGCCCGTCCGCGCTCTGCTGCGCGTGCGCGAAGACGCCGACCCGGTCGTCGTCGACTGCTGGAAAGCGCTTCAGCTGCTGCGGTCCGCGGCGTCGGGCGCGCGGCCCGAGCTCGACCCGGACATGGTCGCGCGGATCTCGCCGGAGCACCTGCTGTTCACCACGCCGGTGTTCGGCGGGGTGCCGTGGGAGACCAGCGGCCTCGGCGGCACACCCTGGGAGACCAGCGGGTTCGGCGCGGGCAGCTCCTACGGGCGCACCCGCGGCGCCAACCGGATCCCGGTGACGCTGGCCGCGGCGCCGCCCTACCGCAGCGAGAAGCCGGCGCACCGGCGGCCGGTGATCGCGGTGCTGGACACCGGCATCGGCCCGCACCCGTGGTTCGGCCTGACCGACCGCAGCGGCCCGCCGGCCGCCGGCTCGGGGGTCGCCGTCGCGCCGGCCATCCAGGCGGCGATCCTGCAGGTCGAACTCGCTTCCGGCACGACGTTGCCGACCCAGCTGCTCGCGGACTACTGGGATGCGCCGACGACCGGCCAGCCGCTGATCGGCGACGTCGACACCGACACCGGGCACGGCCTGTTCATCGCCGGCATCATCCGGCAGGCCTGCCCCGAAGCCGACACGCTCGCGATCCGCGTGGTGCACAGCGACGGCGTCGCGTACGAAGCCGACGTGCTGCTCGCGCTGCACCTGCTCGCCGACCGCGTCCGGAACGCGCAGGCGAACAACCGCCCGCAGGACATGGTGGACATCGTCTCGATCTCGATGGGCTACTACGTGGAGGACCCGGCGGACGTCGCCTTCACCGGCCAGTTCGGTTCGGCGATCGCGGAGCTGCTCGGCCTCGGCGTCCTCGTCGTCGCCGCGGCGGGCAACGACGCGACCACCCGCCGGTTCTACCCGGCGGCCTTCGCCGACCAGCCGCTCGGCGGCGGCAGCGGCCCGCAGGTGATCAGCGTCGGGGCGCTCAACCCCGACGTCACCGCGAGCAAGGCGCTGTTCTCCAACGAAGGCCCGTGGGTGCGCGCCTGGGCGACCGGTGCGGGCGTCGTCAGCACCTACCCGACCGACGTCCGCGGCACCGCGGCCGCCGACCACGAGGTGCCGGGCTTCGGCCGCAACTCCTTCGACCCCGACGACTACAGCGCCGGCTTCGCGGTCTGGGACGGGACGTCGTTCGCCGCGCCGCTGGCCGCCGCCGAGCTCGGCAAGGCCCTGCTGCAGTCCGGGGACCTGGCCACGGTCGACCGGGAAACCGTCGTCAAGCGCGCTTGGACCGCGCTGGGCACGCTGTGAACGTGGCCAAGACCGACCACGCTCGCGTGGCGACCCTGTTCGACGCCGCGCGGGAGGGCGACCGCGCGGCGCTGGACGAGCTGGTTTCCCTGCTCACGCCGTTGCTCTGGCAGGTGGCGCGTGATCAGGGACTCGACGCCGAGCACGCGGCCGACGTCGTGCAGACGACGTGGCTGCGGCTGCTCGGCTCGTTCGCGGAGATCCGCTCGCCGGTCGCACTGACCGGCTGGCTGATCACCGTCACCAAACGGGAGGCCTGGCGCACGGGGGAAAAGCGCCAGATCGAGCGGCCGCTGCCGGAGCTTCCGGAGCGGCTTTCCGAAGCATCGCCGGCACCCGAGGAGGGGGTGCTGCGCGAGGACCAGCGCGTGCGGTTGTGGCGCGCGGTCGACAACCTGCCCGAACGCTGCCGCAGCCTGCTGCGGATCGTGGCGTTCGTGCACCGGCCGGACTACGCCGAAGTCGGCGCCCGGCTGGGTATGCCGAGGGGGAGTATCGGCCCGACCAGGGGACGCTGCCTCGCGCGCCTGCGCGAGCAGCTACTCGCCAACGGCGAAGGAGATTGGCTGTGACGACCGTCGAACCACCCGGCGCGAACGAGCCCTTGGACGAGCTCGACTTCCGGCTGCTGGCCGGCGTGCGCGAGCTGTGGGAAGACGCCGACCCGATGCCCGCCACGCTGGTGGAGCAGATCCGCTTCGCGATCCGGCTGGAGGACGTCGACCTGGAGGTGATGCGCATCCGCGACCTGGAGCAAGTCGCGGGTGCGCGCAGCGCCGCCGAACAGGGCAGGCTCATCACGTTCGACAGCGAGAGCCTGACGATCATGGTGAACGTCAGCCCGGAAGCCGGGAGCACGATCCGCCTGGACGGCTGGCTCACCCCGCCCGCCGAGCACCCGATCGAGGTCCGCACCGCGACCGGCCCGCTGACGACGACGTCCGACGCCGAGGGCCGGTTCGCGGTCTGCGGCGTGCCGCACGGGATGGTCCAGGTCCTGGTGCGCACGGTGGGTCGGTCGAGGACGGTGAGCACCCCGGCGATCGAGCTCTGATTTCGAAGACTTCGAAGCTGCTGCCTGATACCTCTGACTCGGAGGTACGATCCGGGGCGTCCTTCCCCGGCCGAAAGGCAGCCCGTGGTCGCGTCGCCGAAGGTCGAAGATCGGGTTCGCGACCTGCACCGGCGGGCGGTCGCGGCCACGAACAACGGCCAGCCGGTGGTCGGCGGGCGGCTGATCCGGTCCGCCGCCCGGCTGCTCGGCCTACCCGCCACCGAACCACCGCAAGGGTGGCCGGCCTGGCCCGACCTCGCCACGCGCGTGCTCGGCACCTACGCGGCCGTCGAAACGGCGCTCGGCCACAGCGCCCGCGGGCTCGCGCTGCTCGACGAGGCCGACGTCCTCGTGTCGGACGCCGGGCGCGGGATCCTGCGCCAGCAACGGGGTCTCGTGCTCATCCTGATCGGCCGGATGGACGAAGCCCTGGTGTGCTTCGACGAGGCCATCCCGCTGCTGCGGCAGGCCGGCGAGTTCGTCGTGCTCGCCAGGACGCTGCTCAACCGCGCGATGCTGCACCAGTACGCCGGGCGCGTCCGGCTCGCGCTCGCCGACCTCGACCAGTGCGAGCAGATCGGGGCCGGCCATCCCGAAGAAGACGGCCTGGCCCGGATCTTCGCCAAAGCCGCGCACGGCCGCGGCCAGGCGCGGGTGCTCACCGGGGACATCCCGGGCGCGCTGCGCGACTTCGACGCGGCGAGCGGGTTCTACGCCGAACAGAGCGTCGGGATGCTGCCGGTGCTCGCCGTCGACAAGGCGCGGGCGCTGCTGGCCGCCGGGCTGCCCCACGAAGCCGCCGCCGAACTGGACGCCGCGCTCGAGCAGTTCCCGCGGCTGCGGATGAACCAGGAACACGCCGAAGCCGAGCTGACCAGGGCGCTGGCCGCGCTGGCGAGCGGCGATCCGGCGGCCGCGCGCGGCTGGGCCGGGCGGGCCGAACGCCGGTTTCGCCGTCGTGGCAACGAAACCTGGGCCGCGGTGGCGCAGCTGACCGTGCTGCGCGCGGACTTCGCGGCCGGGCGGCGGATCGCCCGCATCGGCGCGGAAGCGACCGCGCTGGCCGACCGGCTCATCGCGCTCGGCCTGCGCAACGACGCGGAGATCGCGGCGCTGCTGGCCGCGCGGGCCCGGATCGCGCTCGGCGACCTGGACGGCGCCCGCGCCGGGATCGCCCCGCGCGATCGCCGGGCCGCGCCGCTGGAGAACCGCCTGGTGCGGCGGCTCGCGCTGGCCGAGCTCGGGGCCGCGACCGGCCACCGGCGTAGCACGTTCGCGAACGCGCGGGCCGGGCTGACGCAGCTGCAGCGGCACCGCAGCCGGTTCGGCAGCGTGGACCTGCAGACCGGGACGACGTCGCTGGGCAAGGAACTCGCCGACGCGGGACTCGCCGCCGCGCTCGCCCAGCGTTCGCCGGGCGTGGTGTTCCGCTGGCTCGACCGCTCGCGCGCCCAGGCGTTCCGGTTCCGGCCGGTGCGCCCGCCGTCCCACCCCCAGATCGTCGACGCCGTCGCCGAACTGCGGTTCCTCTCGATGCAGATCCGCGCGGGCGAGCTGGCCGGCAAGCCGGACACCCAGGCCGTGAAGCGGTGTGCCGCCCTGGAACGGGAGATCCGCGCCAAGGGCTGGCAGGCCGAGGGCGTGGACGCCGAGCACGCCGAGGCGAAGCTGCGCGAGATCGGCGACGAGCTCGCGGCGACCGGCAGCGCGATGGTCTGCTTCCTCGCCGACCGCGGCGCGTTGTGCGCGCAGGTGCTCGCGAACCACCGGGTGGCGCTGGTCGAGCTCGGCCCGGCGGCGGCCGTGGCGGAGCCGGTCGCGCGGCTGCACAGCGACCTCGACGCGTTGTGCGGGCGCCAGCTGCCACCGCAGCTGGACCGGGTCATCCGCCGTTCGGTGCGGACGCAGGTCACCGCGCTCGACGCGATCCTGCTGGCCCCGCTGGCGTCCCGGCTCGGCGATCTCGACGTCGTCGTCGTGCCGACGGGTGCGCTTTCGGCGATCCCGTGGGGGCTGCTGCCGACGCTGCACGGCCGCCCGGTGACGGTCACGCCGTCGTCGTCGGCCTGGTTCGACGCGGGCCGCCGGTCCGGCCGGGCGACCGGGGCGCCGCTGCTCGTCGCGGGCTCCGACCTGACCCACGCGGAGGCGGAGGTGACCCGGCTGGCGCCGCTGTACCCGGACGCCGAGGTCCTGATCGGCCCGGACGCGACGGTCGCGGCCACGCTCAAGGCGTTCGACGGCTGCCGCCTGGCCCACTTCGCCGCGCACGGCCACCACGAGCAGGAGAACGTGCTGTTTTCCCGGCTCAACCTGGCCGACGGGCCGTTGATGGCCTACGACGTCCAGCAGCTGGCGACGGCACCGGAGCAGGTGGTGCTGTCCTCGTGCGACGTCGGCCAGGCGGTGGTCCGCGCGGGCGACGAAGTCCTCGGCTTCACGGCGGCGCTGCTCTACGGCGGCAGCCGCACGGTGGTCTCGAGCGTGGCCAGGGTCGACGACCGCACCGCCGGCGGCGTGATGCTGGCGTTCCACCAGGCGCTGTCGGTCGGCACGCCCCCGGCCCGGGCGCTGGCGGACGCGGCGCAGGCGGAGCCGCTGATGCCGTTCGTCTGCTTCGGCCGCAGCTGACATCCTTTCCGACGTCCGGCCCCGGCCGGGGTTGCTTTCCGGTGATCGACCCCATTCCGCCGCATCCCCGCGGGCCCGCCGGACATCCTTCCTGACGAGTTCGATCATTCGACGCAGGGAGGAACGTCATGCTCGGCAAGCGCATTTCGGTCGGGGTCGCGGCGGTCGCGGGAGCGTTCGCCTTCACGGCCTGCGGGTCCACCGGCTCCGCGGCGGCGCCGGCTTCGAACGCCGGCCCGGGCGCCGCCGCGGCCCCCGCCCCTGCCGAGCCCGCTCCTGCCGAGCCCGCCGCGGCGAAGACGTCCGGCACGCCCCGGTGCACGACCGCGGACCTGTCGGTCTCCCTGGGCAAGCCGAAGGAAAAGAGCCCCGGCCAGTTCGACATCCCGTTGACCTACCGGAACGTCTCGGACCACACCTGCGGCCTGCACGGCGTCCCGGGCGTCGACCTGGCCGGCCCGGAAGACCCGACGTTCGGCCCGGTGTACCACCTGCCCCGCGTCGACAACGGCGTGAAGCACAACGAAGTGACGCCCGGAACCACGGCTTCGGCGACGATCACGGTGCTGACCCCGGCCGAGGGCGGGGCGTCCTGGACGCCGGCGAAGCTGACCACGATCCCGCCCGGCCAGACCCAGCCGCTGACGGCGGACTGGCCTGCGGACCTCCCGGTGCTCCGCCAGGACGCGGCCACCCACCCGGGCTCGTATGTCAACGGCATCCTGGCCGATCCGGCCTGACGTCACTCGATCGAGTGAAGCCGGAGGCTGCGCGTCATTCCTGGCGCAGGGTTCCCTCTTCCTCGGTGCGGCGGTAACCGGCCGGCACGCCCCCCGACTGGCCGGTTACCGCTGCGAGTTTCCTACTCACGGTGGAGCAGCACGACGGAGTCCGTCCCGTCGACGCGCAGGTATCCCGTGCTCTCCAGGTCCGCCAGCGCCGCGGCCTTCGTCGCGAGCGTCGTCGGCCAGGACTGTTCCGGCTGCGCGACGACCACCCACTCCGGCCGCTCGCCGGTCACGCCGTCGAAGAACCGCACCGTGCAGCGGGACGTCAGCCGCGGCGCCAGCCGGTTGGACGCCAGCACCGTCGCGCCGTCCGGGATCCGCGCCAGGACCGCGTCGATCCCGGCCCGCTGCACCGGCGTCCAGACGCCGCTGGTCAGGTGGGCCGCCTGCAGACCGAGCGAAGCCAGCCCGGCGACCACCGCGCACACCGGCAGGTAGCGCTTGAAGCCGCCGAAGCGGCGGGCGCCGTGCACGCCGGCGAGGAGCACGATCGGCATCAGCACCGCGCTGTAGTGGTAGCCCATGCCCCAGTAGCGGTCGTTCGCCGAGACCAGCCGCCACAGCAGCGTCGGCACCGCCAGCAGGAGCACCGGCGACCGCAAGGCGGCGAACGCTGTCGGCGTCAGCAGGGCCAGCAGCATCGAAACCTTGACGATCGCGCCGCCGAACGGGTTGAGGCCGCTGCCGTGCGCGTACGCACCATACGGGTTCAACGCCGGCAGGACGACCAGGAACAACACCGCGGACGTGACAACGCCGAAGACGAGCACTGTCCAGCCGAGCCGTCGCTGCCGGTTGAGCACCAGCACCACGCCGACGGCCGCGAGCGTCAGCGGCAGGTCCTCCTTGACCAGCACCAGCGGCAGCGCGCACCAGACCGCGGGCCGCCAGCGCTCGTGCAGCAGGTGCTCGGCGGTGAAGGCCAGCATCGGGACGGCGAAGCAGACCTCGTGGAAGTCGAAGTTCACCGCGGACAGCAGTCCCCACGACAGCACGTACCCGGCGCCGACGAGCGCACCCCGGCGGGTGCCGAGCAGCTCGATCGCGCAGCGGGTGACCGGCACCGCGGACAGCGCGAACAGCACGGCCTGAGCCACCAGCAGGCACCCCGGCGACGGCCACAGCAGGTAGAACGGCGCCAGCAGCGCCAGGATCGGGTGGAAGTGGTCGCCCAGCGTCGGGTAGTCCGCGCCGAGCAGGTCCGACACCGGCCAGTGCCCGTGTGCGTAGGACCGCACCGCCTGTTCGAAGATCCCCAGGTCGAACCCGCTCGCGTCGAACGTCCGCAGCCGCTGCAGCGACCAAGCGGCGTACCCGGTGAAGGCGACCGCGGCGACGACGTGGGGGACCGCGCGGCGTTCGCGCGTGCGCGCCGGAGCCGGCGCGAAGTCGATCAGCATGGCGGGATGCTCGTGCGGCCACGCTGAACCGAAGCTTAAGCCGGCTGAAGAGGTCTTCAGGCAAGCGGTAAGCGCAGCTCCAGGCAGGCGCCGGAGGTGCTCTCGGCGACGCGCAGCGTGCCGCCGTGCGTCCGCGCGATCTCCGCGGCGATCGCCAGGCCCAGCCCGGAACCGCCGTCGTCTTCGCGCGCACGGTCGTCGTCGAGGCGGACGAACCGGTCGAAGACGCGCTCGCGGTGTTCGGCCGGGATGCCGGGGCCGTCGTCCCGGACGGTCAGCACGCCGTGGCCGCCGGCTTCGGTGAGCGTGATCGTCACGCGGCTCGCAGCGTGCCGCTCGGCGTTGTCGACGAGGTTGCGCAGCACGCGCTCCAGGCGTCCCGCGTGCCCCTGGACCACCGGATCGGCGCGGATCTCGGTGCGCACCTCGACGCCGTCACGCGGGAGCCGCGCGGCCAGGTGCTCGGTGAGCAGGTCCGCCAGCGCGATCCGCGTGCTCCCGGCCGGCTGATCGATGTCCAGCTTGCTGAGCAGCAGCAGGTCCCCGGTGAGCGTCTCCATCCGCGAGACGTCCAGCACCGCGTTTTCGAAGCTGTGGCGCCAGTCGAGCCGATCCGGGTGGGCGAGCTGGACCTCGAGCTGGGTGCGCATCGACGCCAGCGGCGTGCGCAGCTCGTGGGACGCGTCCGCGGTGAACTGGCTCTGCCGCTGCACCGACCGGTCGAGCCGGGCCAGCATCGCGTTCATCGTGACGGCCAGTTCGGTGATCTCGTCGCCGGAGTCGGGCACCGGGACGCGGCGGCCGAGGTCCCGCGCGCGGATGCCGTCGACCTCGGCGCGCAGGGCGCCGACCGCGCGCAGCGACCGGCGCACGGCGAACCAGGCGACGCCCCCGATGAACAGCGCCGCCGCGGGGACCCCGCCCCAGAGGAGCTGCTCGGCATTGGCCACGGTCTCGAGGCCGACCGGGTCGAGCGCGGTCTGCGCCTGGACGAAGTACTTTCCGCCTTTGGTCCCGGTGACCGACTCGATGCCGCCGTCGATCGGGAACGGCATCCCCACCACGCAGCCGGGACCCAGCACCCGCGCCTTCCCGACGACAGTCCCGCCCTGGTCCAGGCGCTCCGGGCAGCCGCTGTCCTTCCCCTTGCCGAGACTGATCCGGTAGCCGCCGTAGTTCAGCTGCCCGGCCACTTCGGTGGGCGACACGCCGGCCTCGAGCAGGCCCGCGATGGCGGCGACCTTTTCGTTGGCCACCCGCACCGCGGCGAGGTCCAGACCGCTGCGCAGCGACCGCACGAACCAGTACGACCCGAGACCGAGCACGACAGCCGACGCGAGGGCGGCGAAGAGGGCGACCCGCCACCGGGTCGACCGGGGCAGGATCCGGGCCATGCCCAGAAGATAACCGCACCTTCGGAGATCCGGACCGGCGTGCTCGCGGGTTAGCGTCGGAAGCCGTGACGATCGAACAGTGGCACCAGGTGCGCGCGGCGTTGCCCGAGGTCGGTGGCCGGTTCGCGGACCTGCTGACCGGCGTCGGAGACCCGCACGTGAGAGCCCTCGGCGAGTGGTCGATCGCCGAAGCGGCGTCGCACGTGGGGATGATCGCGCTGATGTACACGGCGATGATCCGCGGCGACGGCGGCCCGCTGCCGCTGCCGGGTCTCGAAGAGCCGATCTACGCGGCGAGCGTCGACACGATCTCCCGGATGAACGCGCTCGCGCTGGAGCTCTACCCGGAGCGCGACCCGGTCCGGCTGGCCACGCGCCTGCGCGCGGACATCGCCGAGGTGCTGCTGGTCAGCGCGGACCTCGACCCGGAGAAGCCGGTCTGGTGGCTGGGCGGCTCCCGCGTGCCGGCGGCGGGCGTCCTCGCGCACCTGGTCAACGAAATGCTGATCCACGGCCTCGACATCGCCCGCGCCATCGGGCAGCCGTGGCGCATCCCCGCGCGGCTCGAAGCGCTGTTCCTGGAGCTGTTCCTGTTCGGCATGGTCTCGGGCGGCATGGGCCACCTCCTCGACGACGCGACGCCGTCGCCGCGTCGCATCGCGGTGGAGTTCCGGTCGGCGTACACGAGACCGGCGGTACTGGCGCTCCAGCACGGAAAGCTGCGCTGCGAGGAGCCGGACGGCACCGCCGACGTCCGGCTGCGGTTCGACCCGGCGGTGCTGGTGCCGATGATGTTCGGCCGGATTTCCCGCCTCCGCGCGGCCCTGCTCGGCGGCGTGCGGATCGGCGGCCCGCGGCCGTGGCTGCTCCCGGCCTTCTTGCGGACGGTCCGGATGCCCTAGGTGGACGACCAGCCGTCGCCCCACTCGGCGTCCCGGGCCGCCCGGTAGCGCGGGCCCTGTTTCTTCGAGACGGCGACGCTGGGCTTCAGGCCGTCCGGCGTGCACAGGTCGAGCGCCACCCAGCCCTTGTGCTTCTTGGGGTGCCGGATGATCCGCGCGTCCGGCCGCTCGGCCACGGTCGCGCTCCGCGACGCGACGACGTAGGCGAACTTCTCGTCCTCGAACCCGAGCGTGCCCGCCTTGAGCTTCCGGTGCAGTCCCGAGCGGGGGAGCCGCGCGGCGAAGTGGCACCAGTCCTCGCCGGGCACGATCGGGCACGCGGCATCGTGCGGGCACGGCGCGACGACGTGCCGGCCGAGTCCGATCAGCTGCGCGCGGGCGGCGCGGATCCGCTCGTAGCCGGCCGGCGTGCCGGGCTCGATCAGCGCGACCGTGCCGGACTCGGCGGCCAGCCAGCGCACGACGTCGGCCCGGCCGGCTTCCGGCAGCTCACCCAGCACGTAGGAGAGCGTGACGAGGTCGGCTTCCGGCGCCGGCGCGGCGGGATCGACGAACCCGCGCCGCCATTCGGCATCCCGGACCGCGGCCCGTCCGGCGCCCGAGGCGAGCCGCTTGCCGAGCCCGATGGCCCCGGCCACCTGCTCCACCACGGTGCACCGGGTCAGCGAAGGCCACACGGCCGCGGCCGCCCACACGGCGGCACCGGTCCCCCCGCCGACGTCGACCTGGGTACGCGGCTGGAAGCCGGGAGCGCGCAACGCGGCTTCGGCGAGCACAGCGTGCACGGCGGCATAGGTCGCGGGCATGCGGTAGCCCGCGTACGCGGCGACGTCGGCTTCGGAGCTGAGGATCGGCGAAGTGGCCGCGTCACCTTGGCGGTAGCGCGCGCTGAGCCGGTCGACGGACTGGGTCAGCCGGCCCACGGGGTGCCGGGCCAGCTCGTCGTCGAGCGCGGAGGAGAGATCGTCGGGGAGTACCGCCACCACGGCAGATTAGCCGGGGCCGGCACCTCACCAGGGCTTGGCGTCACGGTTGCGGATCCACCGCCACACGGCCGCTGCCCCGTGCCGCACCAGGCGGCCGGCCTGCGCCGGCCGGCGCCGCAGCTGCGGCCGGTCTTCGTTGGCCCGCCAGATCTCGACGGCGCGAGGGTAGCGGCTTCGGACTCGTCGCAGGGAGGTGTCCCAAACCGGGAAGCCGGGCTTTCGTGCCTGGCCGCGCTGGTCCGCCGGCAGGTGGACGATGTACCGGCGCTTCCCCTGCCGTATGCGCTCCACCACGTCACCCTCCCCGGTCTGCTGCAGACCGGGAGCCTACCGCCGCAGTCGGTGATCCCCTGTCCGGATTGTCCTCCCGACCGGGCCCTGAGCTGCTACTTTTCCGGCGCCAAAACTTTTTCTCGGAAGCTGTCGATCCGGCGCCCGGCCGTTCGACGCGTAGGCAAAGCGAACGAAGGGAGACCGCGATGCGGTTCATGGTGATCGTCAAGTCGAACGAGGACTCCGAAGCGGGCCAGGGCCCCAGCGCCGAGCTGCTCGAGCAGATGGGGAAGTTCAACGAAGAGCTGGTCAAGGCCGGCATCCTGCTCGCCGGCGAAGGGCTCACACCGAGCTCGCAGGGCGCGCGGGTCGTCTTCTCCGGCACCGAGGAGCCCAAGGTCGTCGACGGTCCGTTCGCCGAGACCAAGGAGCTCGTCGGCGGCTTCTGGATCCTGCAGTGCCGCGACCGCGAAGAGTGCATCGAGTGGATCAAGCGGATGCCCAACCCCGACGGCCAGGCCGGTGAGGTCGAGATCCGCCGCGTCGCCGAGGCGGCCGACTTCGAGAACATGACGCCGGAAGTCGCCGACCTGGAAAGCCGGCTGCGGGCGCAGTCCGCAGGGCAGGCGTGACGCCGTGCGGTTCCTGGTGATCGTGAAGGCCAGCCCCGAATCGGAGGCGGCCGGGTTCCAGCCCGGTGCCGAAGAGCTGGCCGAGATGACGAAGTTCAACGAGCGGCTGGTCGCCGAGGGGCGGATGGAACTCGCCGAGGGGCTCACGTCCAGCGCGGACGGCTCGCGCGTCCTGTTCGAAGGCGACGCGGAGCCCAAGGTCATCGACGGCCCGTTCGCGGAGACCAAGGAACTGATCGCGGGATTCTGGGTGCTCAGGGGCGAGTCCCTCGGCGAGATCGTCGAGCTGATGAAGCAGGTCCCGAACCTCGGCCCGGGGGAGGGAGTGCTGGAGATCCGCCCGATCGGCGAGTAGTGGGTTGCACCGCGGAAGATCACCCTGTCTGATGGCCGGGTGACGGTTGCGGACGCCCGGAGAACGGTCGAGACGGTCTGGCGGATCGAGTCGCCGCGGCTCATCGCGGGCTTGGCCCGGATGGCCCGCGGTGACGTCGGTCTGGCCGAAGAACTGGCGCAGGACGCGCTGGTCGCGGCGCTGGAGCAGTGGCCGGACTCCGGTGTCCCCCGCAACCCCGGCGCGTGGCTGATGACCATCGCCAAGCGCCGCGCGGTCGACCAGTTCCGCCGCAACGAGCGGTACGCCGAGAAGCTCGAGGAAGTCGGCCGCGACCAGCGGCTCGGCGAAGGCGTCCTGCCCGACTTCGACGCCGCGCTCGACGACCACATCGAGGACGACGTCCTCCGCCTGCTGTTCGTCGCCTGCCACCCGGTGCTGAACACGCAGGCGCGGGTCGCGTTGACGCTGCGCATGCTCGGCGGCCTCACCACCGACGAGATCGCCCGCGCCTTCCTGGTCCGCGAATCGACGATCGCCCAGCGGATCGTCCGCGCGAAGAAGGCCCTCGCCGCGGCGAAGGTGCCCTTCGAGGTGCCGGAGGGCGACGAGCGCGTCGCGCGGCTTTCGTCCGTGCTCGAAGTCGTCTACCTCGTGTTCAACGAGGGCTACTCGGCCACCCGCGGCGACGACTGGATGCGGCCGGCCCTCTGCGAAGAGGCGATGCGGCTCGGCCGCGTGCTCGCCGGGCTGATGCCGGGCGAGTCGGAGGTCCACGGCCTGGTCGCGCTGATGGAGCTGCAGGCGTCCCGCGCGAAGGCCCGCACCGGCCCGAACGGCGAACCGGTGCTCCTGCTGGACCAGGACCGCTCCCGCTGGGACCGGTTCCTGATCCAGCACGGCCTCGCGGCGCTGACGTTGTCCGAGCAGATCGCCGAAGGCGCGTACGGCCCGTACTCCGCCCAGGCGGCGATCGCGGCCTGCCACGCGCGGGCCCGGACGGCCGAGGAGACGGACTGGGTCCGCATCGCGGCGCTCTACGAAGGCCTCGGCAAGCTCCAGCCGTCCCCGGTGATCGAGCTGAACCGCGGCGTCGCGGTGGCGATGGCGTACGGACCGGCGGCGGGCCTGGCAATCGTCGACGCGGTCGCGGGGGAAGCGGCACTGAAGGATTACCACCTGCTGCCGAGCGTCCGCGGCGACCTGCTGGAGAAGCTCGGCCGGCTCGACGAGGCCGAGCAGGAGTTCCGGCGGGCGGCGGAGATGACCGAGAACTCCCGCGAGCGGGAGCTGCTGTTGAACCGCGCGAAGACCGTCAGCCGCTAGCGTCCCCGCCACGAAAGCGGCGACAGGGTCATCGCCGCCTCCGCGACCTTCCGCGCCGTCTCCGTCTTGAGGCCCTTGCGCGCCGACTCGATCCATTCGTCGACCGGCCGCACCCCGATGTCCCGGTACTCGAGCGCCTGCAGCAGCATCTCCAGCTTGTCCGCATCCTTGGCGCACAACGCTTCCGGCGACTCCCGCGTCTCGTACTCGTCGACCGCCGCGCGGACGAGCTCTCGCGAACGCGCGGGCAGCGCGGCCGTCTGGTCGGCGGTGATCTGCCGCGCCTGCGGCTTGCGCAGGTAGTCGTTCGCCGTCAGCGGCAGGTCGCCCGTGCGGGTCTCCTGCGTGTCGTGCCACAGCGCGAGGAACGCCGCCCGCTCCGGGGACGCGCCTTCCTCCGCCGCGAGCAACGCCGCGAGCTGGGCCGCGCGCAGGCTGTGCTCGCCGACCGATTCCGGGTCACGGACCCCCGCGTGCCACCAGCCGGATCTCCGGACGCGCTTCAAGAGCCCGAGCTCGTAGCCGAAGGACGCCAGTGCCTCACTCATCCGCCCAGCCTAGGGCGACGGGATCATCGCCGTCAGGATCGTCGCCTGGAGCAGGGAAATCACCCCGACCACCGCGGTCAGCAGCAGCGACCAGAGGAACGTCTGCCGCAGCAGCGAGCCCTCCTTGCCGCTCTGGCCGATCGCCGTCGCGCCGATCGAGAGGTTCTGCGGCGAGATCATCTTGCCCATCACGCCGCCCGAGGTGTTCGTCGCGCCGGCCAGGATCGGGTTGAGGTTCAGCTGCTGCGCCGAGATCACCTGCATCGGGCCGAACAGGCTGTTCGTCGACGCGTCCGAGCCGGTGAGGAACACGCCCAGCCAGCCGATGTAGGCCGAGAACAGCGGGAAGACCGCGCCGGTCGTCGCCAGGGCCAGGCCCAGGGTCTGCGTCGCGCCGGAGTAGTTCATCACGAACGCGATGCCCAGGATCATGAAGATCGTCGCCAGCGCCCAGCGCATCTGGAACAGCGTCTTCCGGTACGTCGTGAGCAGCAGTTTCGGCCGCCCGCCCATCGCGAATCCGGCGATCACCGCCGCGATCAGGGCGACCGTGCCCGGTGAGAACAGGAAGTCGACGGTCAGCGTCGCCGCGTACGGCGCGTTCTTCGCGGTGATCGGCGGGTGCTGGACGACGTGGTTGTGCAGTCCCGGCCAGGCGAAGATCCAGTCCGCCTTGTGCAGCAGCTTGGTCAGGTCGAGCCAGGCGGGGAGGTTCTTGAAGATCGTGCCGATCCGCGACAGGAAGATGGCCAGGATCAGGATGATGTAGGGCATCCACGCGTACAGCGCGCCGCGCTCGGCCTGGGCGGCGCCGAGGCTCTTGGCGGCCGCGGGGGCTTCCTCGCCGTCGAAGCGCCACACCGTCGCGGGCTGCCAGAACCGGGTCAGGATCCACAGCGCGGCCATCGCGGTGAGCGCGGCGAGGACGTCGACGAGGCTGGCGCTGATGTAGTTGGACGCGACGAACTGCATGGCCGCGAAGGCGAGCCCGGCGGTCAGCACCGCCGGCCACACCTCGAGCATGCGTTTCCAGCCGGCCAGGACGACGACCAGGAACGCCGGGATGATCAGCGCCAGCACCGGCACCTGGCGGCCGACCGCCGCCGAGAACAGCTCGGTCGCCTGGTCCTGCTTGAGGTGCATGATCGGCGCGGTCAGCCGGCCGAGCACGATCAGCGGGTTGCCCAATCCGCCGAACGCGACCGGCGCGGTGTTCGCCAGCAGAGCCAGCACGACGGCCTTCACCGGCGGGAACCCGAGCGCGGCCATCATCGCCGCGGTGATCGCGATCGGCGACCCGCCGCCCGCGACGCCTTCGAGCAGCGCGCCGAAGCCGAACGCGATGAGCAGCGCCTGCAGCCGCCGGTCCTCGCTGAACCCGGCGAGCACCCGTTTGATGGCATCGAACCGGCCGGTGGCGACGGTGACGTTGTGGAAGTACACGGCGTGGAAGGCGATCCAGGCCACCGACCACACACCGAACACGACGCCCATGGCCGCGGAGTCGAACGCGAGCGCGGCCGGCATCCGGTAGAGGAGCAGGGCGACGCCGAGCGCGGTGACCAGCGCCAGCGCCGCGGAAAGGTGCGCCGAGAAGCGGATCACCCCGAGCGAAACGAGCAGCACGATGATCGGGAGCGCGGCGAGCAGCGCGGAAACCCACAGCCCGCCCGCCGGCTGGTAGTCCTGGATCCAGGTCACGGTCGGCTCCTTCGCCGGGGTGGGTGATCGATCAGGCCGGCCGGCTCCGGACGTACCCGAGCCGCAGGGACAGGGCGGCGGCGGTCCCGGCCACGGAGGCACCGAGTTCGTCGAGGCGGCGCAGCACGCGCGGAGCGGGCCCGGCGATGCTGATCGCGGCGATCGGCCGTCCGGAGTGGTCCCGCACGGCGGCGGCGACGCAGCCGACGTCCGGCTCGTTCTCGACCTCGTCGATCGCCCAGCCGCGGCGGCTGGTCTTCGCGAGCTCGTCGAGCAGCCGGTGCGGGTCGATGATGGTCTTGAGGGTGAGGGAATCGAGCTTCATCCGCCGGACGCGTTCGAGCCGGTCGCCCTCGGGCAGCGCGGCGAGCCAGGCCTTCCCGAGCGAGGTCGCGTGCTGCGGCCGCCGCGTCCCGAGCCGGCACGCGAGGGTGACGGCACTGGCACTGCGTTCGGTGGCGACGTAGACCATGGTGTCGTTGTCGGGAACGGCGAGGTAGGTGGTTTCGCCGGACCGTTCGGCGAGCGACGCGAGGTACCGCGGAGCGCACCGGTGCAGATCGGTCGCGGCCATCGCGCGGGCCCCGAGTTCGACGAGCCGGGTGCCGAGTCTGACCCGCCCGGTGACCTGGTCGGCTTCGAGGTACTCGAGGTTCTTCAGCGTGCCGACGATGCGGTAGGCGGCGCTGCGGGAAAGCCCCAGTTGCCGCGCGATCGCATTGGTGGAAATCTCCTGGTGCCGCCCGACGTGCTCCAGCACGGCGAGCCCGCGTTCGAGAGTTCCGCTTTGTTCAAGCCCGCGCTCCGGTCCCACGTTGCCCTCCGTTGGACAGATTCCCGCTCAGCGGTACGCCTTTCCGCTGGCTGGGGTTGGACGGTAACACCTCCGATGTATCTGGGGAAGATCTTGGAATACTTCGCAACAATGCGAGTAGTTGTGGATGCTAATTGGTTCAACATCCGATGGTTAAGTTTCCTACCTATGGCGGTTGTGCCGCTGTCACCGGTGCGTTCGATGGGTTCGAGCGGGGTTTGTTCATAGGTGTGAATGGTGGGGGTGAGGTGCCCACAGCCAGGGCGCAATGTGGACAAACCGGCTCGCGCGCGCGTTCTTTTGCCGTTCTTGTCGGTCGGCGTCGATACGCTGGACCCGGGGGGCGCCCCGCGGGAGGGGGCTGCTTCGGATGGCGGCAGGCGGGTGCCGTTGCGGAGCGTGGCGTGGCGGATGTTGCGGCGGTGGCCGGCGAGGCAGGTGGGCCGCGCGGTGCATCTTTGCAGCGGCGGTGAGGCAGGCGGATGAGGCCGTGGGGCGGATGTTGCAGCGGGGCGGCGGGCGGATGAGGGCGGTGCTGCGGATGTTTGCAGCGGCGGTGCCTCCGACCAGGCCGCGGCTCCTCAGTGACCGACCGCGGCCCGCACCTCATCAAGAGCCCGCCGCGCGGCTTCGCCGAAGTCCCCGGCCTCCGCGCGGCTCCAGCGCTCATAAGCGATCTTCATCGCCAACGCCCCCAGCTCCGCCGCGACCCGCGCCGCCAGCTCCGGCACCCCGCGCTGCCGGAGCGCGTCAGCCATCGCCGCCGTCAACGCCAGCCCCTTCAGTGCCTCCCGCTCCCGCAGTTCCGGATGCGCCTCGATCACCGACCGCCGCAGGGCGCTGAACTCCCGGCGCTCCGCCGTGAACACCTTCCCGCCGACCGCATCCAAGGCACAGGCCACCGCCTCGAGCGGGGCGCCACCCTCGGGCGCGCCGGCCACGGCCTCGGCCAGCAGGGCCGCCAGTGTGCTCCCCCCGAAGAGCACCTCGCGCTTGTCCTGGAAGTGCCGGAAGAACGTGCTCTTCGTCAGCCCCGCCCGCGCCGCGATGTCGATCACCGTCGTGTTCTCGTAGCCCCGCTCCGCGAACAGCTCGAGGGCAGCCTTGCTCAGCCTCTCCGGTGCGTTCGGTTCCCAGCGGGCCATGCGGCACAGCTTACGGCACTTGGTCCCATCAATGGGTGTACGGTGACGGGACCAAGTCCCATAACAGGAGGTCCTCATGAGCCGAGCCGTCGTCTACGAGAAGTTCGGTGGCCCCGAGGTGCTCGAACTGCGGGAAGTCCCCGAGCCACACGCCGGGCCCGGTGAGGTGCGCGTGCGCGTCACAGCCGCCGGGCTGAACCCGATGGACTGGGGCCTTGCCGCGCGACCCGAGGCCGCCGCGCGGTTCGGGATCACCCTGCCGTCCGGCTTCGGGTACGACTTCGCCGGCGTTGTCGACGAAGTGGGGCCCGGGGTCGACCACACCGCGGTCGGCGATCGCGTCCACGGCGGTGCGCTCGGGCGGGCCGTCGCCGACTTCGTGGTCCTCAAGGCGTCCGACACCCTCTTCCCCACCCCGGACGGCCTGAGCGACGAGGTGGCGAGCACGCTTCCGGTGGCCGGTTCTTCCGCGGCCGCCGCGCTGGCCGCCGTCGGCCTGCGGGCCGGGGACACCGTCCTGATCGGCGGGGCCGCCGGCGGGGTGGGCATCTTCGCCGTCCAGCTCGCGAAGCTCGCCGGCGCCACCGTGCTCGGCACCGCCGCCGAGGGCACCTTCCCCTTCCTGCGCAAACTCGGCGCCGAACCCGTCACCTACGGACCCGGCCTGGCCGACCGGGTTCGCGAACTGGGCGACATCACCGCGGCGGTGGACCTCTTCGGCACCGAGACAGCGGAGGCCGCGCTGGCCCTCGGCGTGCCGCCCGAGCGGATCGCCACGATCGCCGCCGGCCCCAACCCGCCGGGCGGCGTGCGCGCCACCGGGGGCGCCGACGCCGACCCGGGCGCGCTGAAGCAGATCGCCGAGGCCATCGTCGCCGGCCGGCTCACCGTGCCCGTCGCCGCGGTCTTCCCGGTCGACCGGATCCGCGACGCCGTCGCGCTGCAGGCCGCGCGGCACGTCCACGGCAAGGTCGTCGTCACCCTCTAGAGACCCGCGCCACTGACTCAGGAAAATCACAGCGCCCGGCGGGCACCATCCAGCCGATGTCCGTCCGAAGTCCCCTCCGCACCCGCGCTTCCGTGGCCGCCGGGCGGCTGACCGCCTGGCTGTCACGCAGCTCGGGGCTCGGCCGCGGCGGCATGATCGGCGGCCGCGTCACGCTGGCCCTCGATCCCGCCGCCCTGCGCCGCCTCGGCCGCGAACGCACCGTCGTGATCGTCACCGGCACCAACGGCAAGACCACGACGTCGCTGATGCTCACCCGGGCGCTGGAAACGCTGGCCGAGGTCGCCGCCAACAGCGACGGCTCGAACATGCCCGACGGCGTCCTCGCCGCGCTGACCGCCTGCCCCGACGCGCCCTACGCGGTCCTCGAGGTCGACGAGACGTACGTGCCGTGGGTGGCCGACCAGGTGCGGCCCGCCGTCCTGGTGCTGCTCAACCTGAGCCGCGACCAGCTGGACCGGGTCGGCGAGGTCCGCGCCACCGAACGCGACCTGCGGGCCGCCATCGCGGAACTGCCCGGCACGGTGGTCGTCGCGAACTGCGACGACGTGCTGGTGACGTCCGCGGCGAGCGTGGCCGCGAAGCTCGTGTGGGTGAGCACGGGCCGCCGCTGGACCGGCGACTCGACGGCGTGCCCGCGGTGCGAAGGCCGCGTCGAAACCCACGAACGGCACTGGAGCTGCGAGTGCGGGCTCGCCCGGCCGGAACCCGCCTGGACGCTCGACGGCGAACTCGTCCTCACCCCTGGCGGGCGCCAGGTCGACCTCGACCTTCGGCTGCCTGGCGAGGCCAACCGCGCGAACGCCGCACTCGCGCTCGCCGCGGCGCACCGGCTCGGCGTGCCGCCGCACACCGCCGCGGCGCGGCTGCGGACCATCACCGACATCGGCGGCCGCTACCGGACGATCCGGCGGTCGCGGCACTCCGTGCGGGTGATGCTGGCGAAGAACCCGGCCGGCTGGGTGGAAACGCTGCGCGTGCTGGACGAGGACACCCCGGTCGTCGTCGCGGTGAACGCCCAGGAAGCCGACGGCCGGGACCTGTCCTGGCTGTGGGACGTGCACTTCGAACGGCTGCGCGGGCGCCAGGTGGTCGTCACCGGCGAGCGTGGCGCCGACCTCTCCGTCCGGCTCTGCTACGCCGAAGTCGCGCACTGGGCCGAGCCGGACCCGGTCACCGCGATCGACGCGCTGCCGCCCGGTGCCGTCGAACTGGTCGCCAACTACACCGCGTTCCGCGACCTGGTGGGCAGGCTGCCCGGTGGCTGATTCGATCGTCCACATCGGACTTCTGCTGCCGGAGGTGCTCGGCACCTACGGCGACACCGGCAACGCCCAGGTGCTCGGGAAGCGGCTGCAGTGGCGCGGGCTCGACGCAGAGGTGGTGCCCGTCGGGCTCGGCGAGCCGGTGCCGTCCACTTTGGACCTCTACCTGCTCGGCGGTGGCGAGGACGGCGCCCAGGTGCTCGCGGCCGCGCACCTGCGCAAGCACCCCGGCCTGCGGCGGGCCGTCGCGGCCGGCGCGGTCGTGTTCGGCGTGTGCGCCGGCCTCCAGGTGCTCGGCACCCGCTTCCGCGGCCTCGACGGCGTCGACCACGACGGCCTCGGCCTGCTCGACGTCACCACCGAACCGGGCCCGCAGCGCGCGGTCGCCGAGCTGGTGGCGGCGCCGTCCCGGCTCCTGGACTCCGAAGCCCTGACCGGCTTCGAAAACCACCTGGGCGTCAGCAAGCTCGGCGCCGGCTCCGAGCCGCTCGGACGGGTGGTGCGCGGCACCGGCAACGGCGACGGCACCGAAGGCGCGGTGACCGACCGGGTCGTCGGCACCTACCTGCACGGCCCGGCGCTCGCCCGCAACCCCGCGCTGGCCGATCTGCTGCTGGCCTGGACGATCGGGCACCCGCTCGCCCCGTTGCGCTTGGCCGAGGTCGAGCGCCTGCGCGAGGAACGGCTGGCCGTCCCGCGCCGCCGCCGAGGCGCGTGAAGCGGTGGCGGCGAGCGCCCCGTCGCTGGTCCCCCCGCGCGCGAGGCTCCTTCGTGGTTACGCTGCGTTGGTGAGACTGGGCAGGGTGATCGCCGCGACCGGCGTGCGGATGCGGGCCACCGCGGTGGCGGTGTTCGCGCTCGCGCTGGCCATCGCCGTCGGCGGCGTGGTCGTGGTGCTGCTGCTGGAGGAGTCGCTCGACCGCAGCGTCACCGAAAGTGCCCGCAGCACCGGGCGGCAGGTCGCCATCCAGCTCATCCGCGAGGGCGCGCGCGACCTGAGCGCGAGCGACGTCGCCAGCACCGGCGACACCGAGGCCGTCACGCAGGTGCTGGACGCGCGGCGGACGCCGATCGCGAGCGATCCGGCGATCGTCGGGCACCCGCCGCTGACCGCGGCCCGCCCGGTCGCCGGGCGCGAGATCGTCGAAACGCTGCCCCTCGGGCTGAACGGCGACAACGACGACTACCGCGTCGTGTCGCAGGAGGTGATCGGGCCGGGCGGCCCGTACACCGTGATTTCCGCGCGCTCGCTGGAACCGGTTACGGAGGCCTCGACGCGGCTGACGCTGCTGCTCGGCCTCATCGCCGTGCCGCTGCTGGCGATCGCCGGGCTCGCGGTGTACCGCGCGGTCGGCTCGGCGTTGCGGCCGGTCGAGCGGATGCGCCGGACCGTCGCGGAGATCTCGACGCGCGACCTCGCCGCGCGGGTGCCGCTGCCGCCGGGCGGCGACGAGGTGCAGCGCCTGGCCGTGACGCTCAACGAAATGCTGTCCCGGCTCGCGTCGGCCCAGGCCGCGCAACGCCGGTTCGTCGCCGACGCCAGCCACGAACTGCGCTCGCCGCTGTCGACGATCAGCACCGCGCTCGACGTCTCCGGGCGGCACCCGGAGAGCACCGGGGACCTGGTGCCGGTGATCGCCCGGGAGACCGCGCGGCTGCGCGAACTCGTCGACGACCTGCTCATGCTGGCCCGCACCGACGACGCGACCGACCGGCCGCAGCGCACCGAGGTCGACCTCGACGACATCGTCCGCGCGGAGGCCGAGCGCGTCCGGGGCGAAAGCACGGTGGACGTCGAGGTCCGCGCCGGGCCGGCGAAGGTGTACGGCAGCGAGGCCCAGCTGCGGCGGGCGGTGCGCAACCTGGTCGACAACGCGCGCGGGCACGCGCGCTCGCGCATCCGGGTCAGCAGCGCGCTGCGTGGCGGCTTCGCCGTCGTCGAGGTGAGCGACGACGGCCCCGGCGTCGGGCCGGCCGACCGGGAGCGGATCTTCGAGCGGTTCGTCCGGCTCGACGCCTCGCGGCAGCGTGGGCACGGCGGCACCGGGCTGGGCCTGCCGATCGTGGCCGGCATCGCGGCGCGCCACGGCGGCCGGGCGCGCTACGCCGAGCCGGACGAGCCGGGTGCGCGGTTCGTGATCGAGCTGCCGGTGATCGAACTGCCGATGGAGGAGTAGTGCGCCTGCTGATCGTGGAGGACGAGCGCGAGTTCGCGGAGACGCTGCGGCGGGGGCTGGTCGCCGAGGGCTTCACCGCCGATGTCGCGCACACCGGCCGGGAAGGCCTCTGGCGGGCGACCGAGCACGCGTACGACGTCGTGGTGCTCGACATCATGCTGCCCGAGCTGTCCGGTTACGAGGTGCTCAAACGCCTGCGGGCGGCGGAGAACTGGACGCCGGTGCTGATGCTGACGGCCAAGGACGGCGAATACGACGAAGCCGACGCGTTCGACCTCGGCGCCGACGACTACCTGTCCAAGCCGTTCTCCTTCGTCGTGCTCATCGCCCGGCTGCGCGCGTTGCTGCGGCGGGGCGCCCCGGCCCGGCCGGCCGTGCTGGAGGCGGGCGACCTGCGGCTCGACCCGTCCGCCCGTACCGTCCACCGAGGACAGAAGCGGATCGAGCTCACCGCGCGGGAGTTCGGGTTGCTGGAGTTCCTGCTGCGGCGGACCGGCGCGGCGCTGTCGAAGAACGAGATTCTGAGCCACGTCTGGGACGCGCACTACGACGGCGACGAGAACGTCGTCGAGGTGTACATCGGCTACCTGCGGCGCAAGATCGATGCGCCGTTCGGCACCCACACCATCGAGACGGTCCGGGGTGTGGGCTACCGGCTGGTAGACGTTACTCGATCGTAATCAACCGGGCGTTTCCCGGAAATTGGTGCCGCTGGGCGTCCGTCCGCTGAGCCGTTTGCCTCCGCTGGTTGCCGCGGATTGCCCAATCTTTCCCGCGAACCGGTGAAAAATGCCGTCCCGCGACTGCGCTGCGCGCGATCCCGCCTGTTGCTACGGTAGGCCACCCACCCCTGACTAGGAAAGCGATGACGGAATCGCCGCTGCCGTTGCCTGCCCAAAACAGCTCTGCTCAATATAAGAATGCCTCCGAAGCCGCCGGGAAATCCGTTTCCCGGCTGCGTGCCGCCGACGCCATTCGGGCTGCCAAGGATCAGTTCGGCATGGTGACGGGGCTCACTCCGCATGCCGTGACCGGGATCCGCAGCCGGGGTGACGGGGGTTGGTCCGTGCTCGTCGACGTCGTCGAGCTGGCCCGGATCCCGGACTCCACCAGCGTGATGGCCACCTACCGGGTCGATGTCGACGCCGACGGCGAGCTCGCCGCCTGTGAGCGGCTGCGCCGGTTCACCCGGGGTGCCACCGATTCCTGAAAGGAAGGTCGACAGGATTGGCCGCTTCGTCCGATTCGTTGGCGGACATTCTGGAACGCGTCCTCGACAAGGGCGTCGTCATCGCCGGTGACATCGGCGTCAGTGTCGTCGACGTCGAATTGCTGACCCTGCGGATCCGGCTGTTCATCGCATCCGCGCAGACCGCTCGGGAAATGGGCATGGACTGGTGGACGAACGATCCGTTCTTTGCTCCGAATGCCGCGCGCGCGGAACTGGGAACGACCGATCTGGCGGCGCGCGTCGCCGAACTGGAGGCCCGGCTGCCCGCGCCGGGCGGAAGGGAAGAACCCCGGTGAGCACCGGAAACTGGCTGTGCGCGTACGCGATCACCCGCAACCGTCCGTCCAGCTTGGACATCGGTCCGGTGCCGCGGCTGATCGGCTACCGCGACCTCGGCGTGGTCGTGTCCGAAGTGGCGCCGGCGCGCTTCGACCGCATCGACACGCTCGACCCGGTCGACGGCACCCTCGCCGAGCTGGCCCGCGAGCACGACGCCGTGGTGCGCGCGGTGTTCCGCAGCGAGCCGGTGCTGCCGCTGAGGTTCGGCACGGTCCTCGACGGCGAGGACGCCGCCCGCCGGCTCCTGGAGGCGGGCTACGACCAGGCGCGCGACTGCCTCGACGAGGTGGCAGGCCACCGCGAGTGGGGGGTGCGGATCCGCCACACCGAGCCGGCGGCGACCACCCGGCCCGACGCGACGGGCCTGACGGGAACGCAGTACCTCGTGCGCCGGCGTGAACGGCTGAAGGCGATCCAGCGGGCGCGCGAGGACGTGGCCGGCGCGGCGGGCCGGCTCGAGAAGGCGTTGCGCCGCCACGCGGCCGACAGCCTGGAACGGGCCCGGTCGCACGGCGTGCTGGCGAACACCGCGTACCTCGTGGAGACCGGCCGGGAGGCGGCGTTCCACGCGGAGGTGGAGTGGTTCGCGCGCGAGCTGAGCGCGGCGGGGGCGACGGTGGAGACCTCGGGGCCGTGGCCGCCGTACTCGTTCACCGACGTCGAGCTCGGAGCGACGGCGAATGGCTGACGCGGCCCCCCTGCCGGCGAGTGCCGGAGCGGCCAGGCCCACGGCGGCGATCGGCGACCTGCTCACCGGTGCCGGCGCGCCGAGCCGCGGCGACCTGCTCGCCGAGGTCTTCACGCCTACCGGCACCAACACCGCCGAAGCCATCGTCGATCTGCTCGATCGGGTCGTGCACCGCGGGGCCGTCGTCACCGGGGACGTCATCATCTCCCTCGCCGGCATCGACCTCGTGCGGCTCGATCTGCGGTTGCTGCTGCTCGGGATCGAAGGGACACCCGGATGACCCAGCGGATCGCCGCCGATGCCGGCCGCGGGCTCGGGCACCTCGTCGTCACCGTGCTCGACATCCTCAAGGAAGTGCTGGAGCGGCAGGCGCTGCGGCGGCTCGACGCCGGCACCCTCACCCCGGACCAGGTCGAAGCGCTCGGCCAGGCCCTGATCGCGCTGGAACTCCGGTTCGCCGAGATCCGCGCCGCCCTCGACGACATCCCCACCACCGAAGGAGTGCAGTGACCAGACCGGGACAGGCCGGCGGCGGCCTCGCCGACACGCTCGACATCCTGCTCGACAAGGGACTCGTGATCGACGCCTCGGTGCGGGTGTCGGTGATCGGGATCGAGCTGCTGGCGATCGAAGCGCGGATCGTCATCGCCAGTGTCGACACCTACATCCGGTACCTGGAAGCGATGCAGCGGCTGCAGAACGCGACCGCGCCCGGGCAGATCTCGCAGGGCCTCGGCCAGACGACCGGACTGATCCCACCCCCGCCGCCGACACCGGCCGTCGCGGTGCCGGTGGAACCGGTCATCCCCGTCGAACAGCCGTGACGCTGCAGCTGTACGGCGTCGTGCGGGCCGGGCACCCGCGGGCGTCGCGCACGGTCGGCTGGGAGGACCTCGCCATGGTCGTCGGCGAGCCCGAGCCGGACCCGGCGGCGCACCTGGCGGTGGTGTCCGCGCTCGTCGAGGGCGGCCCGGTGCTGCCGGTCCGGTTCGGCACCGTGGCGGAGGACGAGGACGCCGTCCGCACCGAGGTGCTCGCCCCGGCCGCCGACACCTACCGCGCCGACCTCGACCGGCTCGACGGCCTGGCCGAGGTGCACGTCTGCCTGCGGTTCACCGAACCCGGGTCGGCGTGGCGGGCGGTTCGTTCGGACGTCCTGCTTTCCCGGGTCGCCGAACGGGCCCGCGACTCCGTGGCGCTGCCGGCGGGCGTGAGCGCCGACGAGCGGTGGGCGTTCCTGGTCGGGCTGGGCGACCTGCTCGTCGTCCGGGACACCGTCGCCGGGCTCGCGCGCGACGACGGCGTCCAGGCCGACTGGCTCGGGCCGCTGCCCGCGTACAGCTTCTTGGACCGGCGGACGTGCTCCCGCTGGAGCTGGTGAGCGGGGGCGGAACAGTCGCTGAACACTCCTCCCGGCGCTGGCCGCCGCGGCTCCCGGCCGGTGATCCTGGTGCCGTGACCAGCAGTGAAGCCGCCGCGCTGCCGCAAGCGTTCGGCGGGCCCGGCGCCGGGCCGGGGCAGTTCCGCGCGCCGTCCGGGATCGCCGTCGACGCCCGCGGGCGCGTGTGGGTGGCCGACACCGGCAACGACCGGGTCCAGGCGTTCACCCGCGACGGCGCGCTCGTGCGCGTCCTGGCCGGGCGGCTCAGGGCGCCGGAAGGGGTGGCGGTCGACGCGGCGGGCAACGTCTACGTCGCCGACACCGGCAACCGCCGCGTGGTGCAGTTTTCGTGGCAGGGCGGGTTCGTGCGCGAGTTCGGCGACCTGACCCGGCCCCGCGGAGTCGCGCTCGATCACGAGGGGCGGCTGCTGGTCGACGACACCGGGCGGGTGGCCCGGTTCGACACCCGCACGGGCGCCGCGCTGCCCGACACGGCCGAGCCGATCAGTTCACCGAGGGACATGGCCGACGACGGCGCCGGCGGGGTCTGGGTCGCCGAGCCGGGCAACCACCGGATCGTCCACTTCGGAGCGTCAGGCTAGCTCTTCGAGATCGAGGCGGTCGCGCGGACGACGGCGGTGCAGCGGTTCTCGACGTAGGCGAGGCCGCCCTCTTCGGCGATGCGGCGCGCTTCCGCGGAGACGATCCCCTGTTGCAGCCACAGCGCCTTGGCGCCGATCTCGACGGCGTCCCGGGCGATACCCGGCGCTTCGGGCGACGGCCGGAAGACGTCGACGAGGTCCACCGGCTCCGGGATGTCCTTCAGCGACCGGTACACCTTTTCGCCGAGCAGCTCGGTCGCGGTCGGGTGCACCGGAATGATCCGGAAACCGTGGGCCTGCAGGACCGCCGGGACGCCGTGCGCGGCCTTCGCCGGGTCGCGGCTCAGGCCGACGACGGCGATCGTGTTCGCGCCGGCGAGGATCTCCTCTGGGTTCATACCGGTTGAACGCGCGGCGGGCGTCAAAGCTTCCAGAGCCGCAGGCCGCGCACGCGGTAGACCGGCCACAGGACGTGCCACGGCTTCCGGCGGGCGAAGACCGCGGCGCAGGTCAGGATGTTGCGGGCGGACGTCGTCGCGACTTCGTGGCGGTCGGCCCAGGTCGCGCCCTTGGCGCCGACGGCGATCCGGAACACGGTCAGCAGGCCGCGGCCCTGCAGGTCGTACTTCGCGCCGGTGTCGCCGGAGCCGGGGGCCAGTTCGGCGATCTCGGCGCCGAACGCGCGGGCCGCCTGCGGCGCGACCTCGGCGGGAACCGCGCCGACACTGCGCAGGATCGCCTTGCCGTGCAGCCGCCGCGCGTAGCGGAACAGCAGGGCGCGTTCCCACCACGGCAGCAGGCGGTGGTGGGCGAGGAGGGCGGCGCACTCGCCGTGCCCGATCGCGAAGATGCTCGCGAGCTCGTCGTAGGCGCCGTTCGTCGCGGGTTCGTTCAGGTGCAGGCGCACCTCGAACCGGGTGCGCGCGGTGAGTTCGTCGAGCCGCTCGCGGTGATCGAGCCGGGCCTTCGCGCGGGAGAGCGACCAGTCGGACATCGGACCTCCAGACGTCCGGCACAGGCTAGTTGGCGCGCGACGCCCGGACCACGCTTTCAGCCGATCTTCTCGCCGTACATCTCGCCGAGCGGGTCGGAGATCAGCTCGACGCGCGCACCGTCCGGATCGGACAGGTAGATGGACGTCTTGCTCTCCAGCAGGTATTGGACGCCGGCTTCGTCGAGCTTGTCCTTGATGGCGCTCCACCGCTCGGGCTCGACCGACAGCGCCAGGTGGTGCAGTCCACCGAGGACTTCCGCGTACGGGCCGAGGTCCAGGCCGGGCAGGTCGAAGAAGGCGACCGCGTTGCCGTTGCCGACGTCGAAGAAGAAGTGGCTGGAGCCGGGGTAGTCGCGGTTCTCGATCAGCTCGGTGAGCGGGAAGCCCAGGATGCCCTGGTAGAACTCGATCGTCCGCTCGACGTCGCTGGAGATCAGCGCGGTGTGGTGGATGCCGCGGCCGTTCGTCGCCGGGCGTTCGGCGGCCGGGCGCAGGTGGCGCTCGCGCAGTGCGTCGCGGGCTTCGGCGAGCTTGGTGACCTCGGCCTGGGTCGGTGCCATGTCCCTCACGTCCCTTTCTGGTGTGGTGTCCACGCTACGCCGGATTTATCTTGCACGCAAGAGATTGCTCGGCGAGAGTTCCGCTGGGTGGAACATCCTCCCTTGTGTGCGCGGGGCGTGCCCGGCAGAGTCCGGGGGGTGGATGCCAGCAAGGTGCAGGAGGCCGCCGCCGCACTGGCGGGGGCCTATGCGTCGCGTAAGCCGATCGAGCCGCTGATCAAGACGTATCCCGACGCGGGTGTCGAGGACGCGTACCGGATCCAGCAGGAGCAGGTCCGGCAGTGGGTCGAGGGCGGCGACGCCGTCCGCGGTCACAAGGTCGGCCTCGCTTCGGCGGCGATGCAGCGGCAGATGGGCGTCGACCAGCCCGACTACGGGCACCTGACCGGCAGCATGTTCCACCTGGAGCACCAGCCGATCCCGACCTCGGCCTTCCTGCAGCCGCGGATCGAGCCGGAGATCGCCTTCGTGCTCGGCTCGGCCCTGCGCGGCCCGGGGGTGACGGTCGCCGACGCGGTGCGGGCGGTCGAGTTCGTGCTGCCGTCGCTGGAGATCGTCGATTCCCGCATCCAGGACTGGAAGATCTCCCTGTTCGACACGATCGCGGACAACGCGTCGTCCGGCGGGGTGGTGCTGGGCAGCAGCCCGACGGCGCTGGGTTCGGTGGATCTGCGGCTGGCCGGCTGCATCCTCTACCAGAACGGTTCGGTGGCGGCGACGGGCGCGGGTGGCGCGGTGCTCGGGTCGCCGGTGAACTCGCTGGTGTGGCTGGCGAACACGGTGGGGCCGCTCGGGGTCACCCTGGAACCCGGGCACGTCGTGCTGCCGGGGTCGATGACCCGGGCGATCCCGGTGTCGCCGGGCGACACGATCGTCACCACGATCGCCGGGGTCGGCAGTGTCACGGCGGTCTTCGCTCCCGCTGCTTCATCGGAGGACGCATGAACGTGCGAGAAGCGGCTGCTTCTTTGCTGGGGACGGTCTCGGAGCGCGCGCCGCTCTCGGCCGGCTGGCCGGAACTGGACGTCGACACGGCGTACGCGATCCAGGACGAGGCCCTGCGGCAGCGCCGGGCCCGCGGCGAGACGCTGATCGGGGTGAAGCTGGGCCTGACGTCCCGGGCCAAGCAGCAACGGATGGGCATCGACGCGCCGTTGCTGGCCTGGCTGACCGACGCGATGGTGCTGCCGGCGGGCGCACCGGTGCCCCACGACGCGCTGATCCACCCGCGCGCGGAGCCGGAGCTGGTCTTCGTGCTGGGCCGCCGGCTGGCGGGCCCGGGCGTGACGGCGGCGACGGCGCTGTCCGCGGTCGACCGCGTGTACGGCGGCATCGAGGTGATCGACAGCCGGTACGCGGACTACCGGTTCACGCTCCCGGACGCCGTCGCGGACAACGGCTCGTCGGCGTACTTCAGCGTGGGCCCGGTGGGTGTTGAGCCGGCTTCGCTGGATCTGTCGTTGGAGGCGGCCCTGTTGGAGGTCGACGGCCAGATCGTCGACACGGCAACGGGCGCGGCGGTCCAGGGCCACCCGGCGGAAGCCCTCGCCCTGGCGGCGAACACCCTGGCAGCGCGGGGCCTGGCCCTGGAGCCGGGCTGGCTGGTCCTGACCGGCGGCATGACGGACGCGGTCCCGGTCCGCCCCGGCTCCCGCCTCGCCGCCCACTTCTCCCACCTGGGCTCCCTCACCCTCGCCACCTGACCCCCGATGCCCGCCCAGTCACGCGAGATGCCCGCTCAATCACGCGAGTGACGCGTACCGGACCGGCGAACTCGCGTACCCGGAGGGTCGGCTCGCGTGTCTGGAGGGTCGGCTCGCGTGTCTGGAGGGTCGGCTCGCGTGTCTGGAGGGTCGGCTCG
>NZ_CP100416.1:9664365-9806678 GCF_026017845.1 Amycolatopsis mediterranei | reverse complement strand
GGTCGGCTCGCGTGTCTGGAGGGTCGGCTCGCGTGTCTGGAGGGTCGGCTCGCGTGTCTGGAGGGTCGGCTCGCGTGTCTGGAGGGTCGGCTCGCGTGCTTGGAGGGTCGACTCGCGTGTCTGGAGTGGACGGTCGGCCGGCGAGTCGGCCACCGGATACGCGGGCTGATCGGCTGGGTGCGCGGCTGACCGGCTGGGTGCGTGGGCCGACCCTCCCGGTACGCGAACCGACCGGCTGGGTACGTGGGCCGACTGGCTGGGCGCAGGTGTGTGGGGCGGTGGGCGGTCAGGGCTGTCCGTTGCGGTAGGCGCGGGCCTGGATCTCGTACAGCTCGTGGTAGACGCCGCCCGCGCGGATCAGCTCGTCGTGGGTGCCTTCTTCGATCAGTCTTCCCTTCTCCAGCACCAGGATCCGGTCGGCTGAGCGGATGTTGGCCAGCCGGTGCGTCACCAGCACCGTCGTGCGGCGGCCGCGGTCCGAGCGGCTCGCGTGCTGCAGCCCGGCGAACACGCGGGCTTCGGCGCGGGCGTCGAGGGCCGCCGTCGGTTCGTCGGCCACCAGGACCGAGGCGTCGCGGTAGATGCCGCGGGCGATGCCCATGCGCTGCCACTGGCCGCCGGAAAGGTCGTGGCCCTCGTCGAACTTCTTCGACAGGACGGTGTCTTCCCCTGCGGGCAGGGAGCTGATCACCTCGTCCGCGCCCGAGTAGTCGGTCGCTTCCCGCCACGCCTGCCTGTCCGGGTCCGGCCGGCCGAGGCGGCCGACCGTGATGTTGTTCGCCGCCGTCATCGGCCACTCCGCCGGTTCCTGCGCGATCACCGCGATGTTCGCGTGCACCGAGGCCGGATCCGCCCGCGCGAGGTCGACGTCGTCCCAGCGGACCGTGCCCTCGTCCGGCGGGTAGAGCCCGGTGAGCAGCTTGCCGAGGGTGGTCTTGCCGGAGCCGTTCTCGCCGACCAGTGCGACCACCTCGCCGCGCCGGATCGTCACCGAGACGTCCCGCAGCGCCGGGCTGTCCCGGCCCGGGTAGGTGAACGAGACGCCGTCCAGCCGGATCTCGGCCGGGTCGGCGGGCGCGGTGACCGACGCCGGCGGCGGTTGCCGCTTCCGGGATTCCGCGAGCAGCTGGTTGTAGAACCCGATGTAGAAGGAGTCTTCGTACAGCGAATTGACCGCGCGCATGGTGTTGGACAGCGACGTGGACGCCGTGCGCATCGCCAGCACCGCCGTGCCGGCCAGCGCCAGCTCCATCGCGCCGGTGTAGAGCAGCCACCCGAGCACCAGGTACGCGAGGGCGGTGCCGAAGCCGGCCGCCGCCCGCCCGCTGGTGCGCACCAGGTTGCTCCGGTGCGCCAGCCGGACCTCCTCACGCGTGAGGCTGCGCGAGATGCGCCGGTACTCGCCGAGCAGCGGCTCCTGCAGCGTCAGCGCGTGCCGTTCGAGGGCCATCGAGCGCCAGGTGGCGACCTCTTCGACGACCGACTTGCGGATGTTGCGCCCGACGGTGTCCAGGAAGTGCCGGTAGTTCAGCTTCGCGACGCGCGCGGCGGCCCAGCCGTCGGCCGCCGCCGCGAGCAGCAGCACTGGGGCCAGCCACGGGTTGAGCAGCCCGGCCGTGATCATCGCCGCCGCCAGCGAGATCACCGAAGACGTCAGGTCGGCCAGCCGCCGCAGGCTCGTCTCGATGGCCCGCACCCCGAACCGCGCGCCCTGCCGGGCCAGCTCGCGGAAGTCCGCGTCCTCGAACGCGATCAGCCCGACGCGCACGACCGCGGCCGTCACCGCGTCGTCCGCCGCCGCGGTGACCCGGGGCCGGAGCGCGCCTTCGACGGCGGCGACGGCCGCGTCCAGCACCGCGCGCGCCGCGTACGACCCGGTGACGACCGCGATCGCCGGCAACGACTGCAGCACGCGTTCCGGGGTCGGGCCCTGTTCGAGCAGTGCGGTGAAGACGTTCGCGGTGGCGAGCAGCCCGAACGCCGTGACGCAGCCGGACACGACGTGCACGACGGCGGCCAGCAGCGTCAGCCGCGGCGACGTCCGCCACGCCAGCCGCAGCACGACCGAGATCGCGGTGGGCAGCGCGCGCACGGCCTGGCCGAAGCCCGCGGCGGCCACGCGTTCGTCGACGCGCGCCCACTCGGGCATCTTGACGTTTTCGACCCCGATCAGCGGGGGCGGCTCGGCGGTTCCGGACACCCCACCATCTGTACTCCGGGGGTCCGACAGTTTCGGGCCGGCTACTGGTCCTTCCGGGTGTACCGCGCGCGCAAAAACGGGCTGTACTCGGGGTTTTCACCCATCCGGACGTCGATTTCGTGCGTCAGCGTCCCGCCGTCGGGCGTGAGCCGGTGCCGGGCCACCCCGCGCGCGGTCCGCTTCTCCAGGGTCAACGTCGCGCCGGCCCAGGTACCGCGGGCGGCCGACTCGGGCGGGAAGCCGTAACTGTCGAAGCCGTACCAGAGCGTCTCGCCGGTGGCCGGGTCGGCGGTGAAGACGTTGTGGCCGAGGAACTCGGACCCGTCCTCGCGGCGCTGCCGGTAGTGCTGGATCACGGCGAAACCGTTGAGGGCCAAGCGGTATTCGCAGTCGGCACGCGCGGTCGAGGCCGGCGCCCACGGCGAGGCGGCGAGTTCCTCCGTGCCGGTCCAGTCGCCGACGAACGCCTTCAGCGATTCGTGCGCGGGACCGAGGCGGGGCATGTTCATGGTCGTCTCCATTTCGACAGGTACCTGTCGATGTGCGAGACTAGCACGCATGCGGTCGCATCGAGCCGAGACGTTCACCCGCGTGATCGACGCGGTCTTCGCGTGCAACGGCGGTTTCCTCGCCGCGGGCGACGCGCTGACCGAGCCGGTCGGGCTGACGGCGGCGCAGTGGCAGGTGCTCGGTTTCCTCGAGGACGGCCCGGCGACCGCCGCCGAGGTGGCGCGCCGCCGCGGACTGCGCCGCCAGAGCGTGCAGGAAACGGTGAACCGCCTGCTGCGCAACGGAATGCTCGACCGCCTGCCCAACCCGGCCGACGCGCGGGCGCCGCTGCTGTCGTTGACGCGGCGGGCTCGCAACGCGATGCGGGCCCTGGGCGAGGCGCAGGTCGAGTGGGCGGAGGACGTGGCGGCGGAGGTGCCACTGGCGGACCTCGAGACGACATTGCGCACGCTGCAGCGATTGCGCGCGGTGGCGGCCCGGCCGCAGCCGCGGTGAGCGCTCGGACAGGACCGATCCGTCAGCACATGCCGACGCTCTGCCGCTCGACCTCGATGAGCGCGACCACCCGCTGCTGCTCCCGCGTGTACGGCCTCCCGATGTACTTGGCCGCGATCCGGTCGACGATCTCCCAGGCGGCGTCACCCTCGATCCACTCGGCCACCCGGCCACGGATGATCACCGGTTCGAACGGGTTGTCCGGCGAGGTCAGCGAGAGCGCGACGCGCGGGTCACGCCGCAGGTTGCGGGCTTTGCGCGTGTCCGGGCCGGTCAGGATGGCGATGCGGTCGCCCTCCGCGTCGACCCAGACCGGGACCGAGTGGGGCGCGCCGTCGGGCAGGGCGGTGGCGAGGTGACCGATCGCGGTGGTGGCGAGGATGCGGCGGACGTCGGTGTCGAGCATGGTCGGTTCCTTACTGGGGTAGCGGTTCAGGCGACGGCGTAGTGGAGGTGCGTGACGCCGGGCGCGGCCACGGCCTCGAGCAGGCGGAGCCGCACGTGTGACGGCAGCTCTTGGAAGAACGATCGGCCGCCGCCGAGCAGGACCGGGACCTGGTGGAGCACGATTTCGTCGACCAGTCCGGCCTGCAGCGCCGAGGCCAGCACGCCGCCGCCCATGAGGCCGACGTCCTTGCCGCCGGCCGCCTCGCGGGCCGCCGCGATCGCGTCTTCGACGTTGCCGGCGAGAGTCTGCCGCTCGGTCAGCTCCGGCGCGGGCCGGTGGCTGACCAGGAAGAGCGGGGCGTTCGGGTGCGGGCTGCCGCCACCGAAGTGTTCCGAGTCTTCGTAGGTGTTGCGGCCCGCCACGATCGCGCCCACCCGGCCGGCGAGCGAGTCGAAGACGCGGGCGCTCGGCTCGCTGAGGGTGAAGAAGTCGAAGACCCGGCTGCGGGTGTCCCCGTCGGTGTACCAGTCGAAGAGCGTCCCGCCGTCGCCGAGGCCCTGACCCGGGCGGGCGCCGCGGCCGGTGAGGTAGCCGTCGACCGACACGGCGTGGGCGCTGAAGACCTTGCTCATCGTGACTTCCCTTCTGGGTTCCTTCAGGAGACTCCGAAACCGTAACAGCTCAAGTTCCTTAAGGGAACCCCGAGTGCTAAACTGGCCTCATGCAGCGCACGAACTTCAGCGAACTGGCCGCGTGCTCGATCGCGCGCACGCTCGACGTCATCGGCGAACCGTGGTCACCGCTGATCCTGCGGGACGTCTGGGCCGGGGTCGGCCGGTTCGAACAGCTCCAGGCGGACCTCGGCATCTCGCGCAAGGTCCTCACCGAGCGGCTGAAGCACCTGGTCGACGAGCAGGTGCTCGAGCGCCGTCCCTACGACCGCCGGCCGCGCTACGAATACGTCCTGACCGAGAAGGGCACCGAGCTGGTCGACATGCTGCTGGTGATGACTCGCTGGGGCGACAAGTGGCTGGCGGGCGAGGCCGGCCCCCCGGTGCTCTACCGCCACCACGCGTGCGGCGAAATCAGCAGCGTGGACCTGCGCTGCGCCCACTGCGGCGAGCCGATGCACGCCAACGACGTCGACGCGCTGGCCGGCCCCGGTTCGACCCGCTGAGTCAGTCCGGCTTCACGCCCAGCAGGGTCAGGAACGTGCGGAACCCGGCGGACATGTCGACCTCCGCCGGGTCGAGGAGCCATTGCAGCTGGAGGCCGTCGAGGATGGCGATGGCCAGCGGGGCCAGCTGTTCCGGGGTGGTACCCGGCGGGAGTTCGTCGCGGTGGCGCTCGAGCATCTGCGTCATGCCCGCCCGCACCCGCGCGTAGCGGTCCTGGAAGTACTTCCGGGCGGGGTGGTCCTCCGTGACGCTGTCCGCCGAAAGCACCGTGTACGTCTGGACGATGCCCGGGCGGGTTGCGTTGTAGTCGACCAGGTCCGCCAGCTGGTTCACGGTCATCGCCGACGGGTCGCCCTCCCGGGCGTGGCCGAAGTGCAGCAGGTCCCACTCGTCGCGGGTCTCCAGCACCGCCGTCAGCAGGTCTTCCTTGGCGGGGAAGTAGTGCATCAGCCCCTGTTGCGTCAGCCCGACGCGCTCGGCCACCGCGGCCAGCGACGTGCCTCGGTAGCCGCGCTCGGCGATCACCTCGAACGCCGCGCGGACGATGCTCGCTCGGCGGTCGGCGCCCCTGGCCCGGGTCATGATCCCGAGCCTACGGCAGTGAGCGTCACGGAAACATAACGTTCACTACTCACCGCCAGGTAGGGTGACGGCAGGACCGACCGCGGAGGATGCGCATGAGCTTCGACGTCGAAGCGCTGCTGGCCGAGCTCGACCTGGACGCCAAGGCGAGCCTGCTCGCCGGCCAGGACGTCTGGTCCCTTCCCGCGCTGCCGCGGATCGGGCTCGCGTCGATGGTCCTCTCCGACGGCCCGGTCGGCGTTCGCGGGAAGCGCTGGAGCCCGGAGGACCCCTCGGTGACCCTGCCCAGCCCGACGGCGCTCGCCGCGAGCTGGGACCCGCGGCTGGCCGTGCGCGCCGGCCGGCTGCTCGCGCAGGAAGCCCGGCGCAAGGGCGTGCACGTGCTGCTCGCCCCGACGATCAACCTCCAGCGCTCGCCGCTGGGCGGCCGGCACTTCGAGTGCTACTCCGAAGACCCCCTCCTCACCGGGATGATCGGCGCCGGCTACGTGACCGGCGTGCAGGACGGCGGGGTCGCCGTCACGGTCAAGCACTTCGTCGCCAACGACTTCGAGACCGAACGCTTCACCGTCGACGTGCGCGTCCGCGAGCGCGCCCTGCGCGAGCTCTACCTCGCGCCGTTCGAACTCATCGTCCGGCGCGCGAAGCCGTGGGGGATCATGGCCGCCTACAACTGCGTCAACGGCGTCACGATGACCCAGCACGCCGAACTGCTCAACGGCGTGCTGCGCGACGAATGGGGCTTCGACGGCTTCGTCGTGTCCGACTGGCTGGCCGCGCGCGACACCGTCGCCTCCGCCAACGGCGGCCTCGACGTGGCCATGCCCGGCCCCCGCACGGTGTTCGGCGAACGGCTCGCCGAAGCCGTTCGCGGCGGCGAAGTCGATGAAGCCGTCGTCGACGCCATGGTCCGCCGCGTGCTCCTGCTCGCCGACCGGACCGGCGCGCTCGGCGGGAGCTCCGCGCCGAAAGGGTCCGATGTGGACGGAGACGCGATCGCGCGCGAGGTCGCGCACCGGTCGTTCGTGTTGCTCCGCAACGAAACCGGCGTGCTGCCGCTGCGGGAGCCGCAGAGCATCGCGCTCATCGGTGCGCTCGCCGCGGACCCCAAGATCCTCGGCGGGGGCAGTGCCACCGTGTTCCCCGATCACATCGTCTCCCCTCTCGACGGCCTGAAAGCGGCCATTCCCCCGGGCACCGAGCTCGGTTATGCCCCCGGTGCCGATCCGCGGACGACGTTACCGACCGCCACCGACATTTCTTGGGGGCCTCGGGTGGCGAAGCCCCCGACCTGGGGCGAAGCCCCGGATGTCACCGACAATTTCCGGCTCCGCGCGACGGCCCGCGCCGCCGACGGCGCCGAACTCGCGGAATTCTCCTTGCGCCAAGCCAGGATCGACTGGATCGGCGAACTGCCGGCCGGCCTCGACATCGGCGCGCTCGCCTCGGTCGAGATCGCCGGCACGTTCCTCCCGGAGCAAAGCGGCACGCACACCTTCGGCGTCACCGGCCCCGGCGACCTCCGCCTCACCGTCGCCGGCCAGACCGTCTTCGACGGCGTGAACCTGCCGGAGGGCGGGGACATCTTCACGTCCATCATGCAGGTGCACGAACAGCGCCGGGAGCTCGAGCTGACCGCGGGCGAGCCGGTCGACATCAGCCTGACCTACTGGATCCCGTCGGAGATGGCGGAATTCGCCAGGGGCACGTTCGCCTGGGTCACCTTCGCGCTCGGCCACCGCGGCCCGGTCCTCGACCCGGACGCGAGCCTCGACGAAGCCGTGGCACTGGCGGCGAAGTCGGAGGTCGCGATCGTCGTGGTCGGCACGACCGCCGAGGTCGAGAGCGAAGGCTTCGACCGGACGTCCCTCGCTCTGCCCGGCCGCCAGGACGAACTCGTCGCGCGGGTCGCCGAAGCGAACCGGAACACCGTCGTGGTCGTCAACGCCGGCTCCCCGGTGGAGATGCCGTGGCGCGACGACGTCGCCGCGGTGCTGCTCACCTGGTTTCCCGGCCAGGCCGGCGGTGCCGCGCTCGCCGACGTCCTCCTCGGCCGCGAGGAGCCCGGCGGCCGCCTGCCGACGACCTGGCCGGCCAAGCTCGAAGACGCGCCGGTCACCGACGTGACGCCGGAAGACGGCGTGCTCGAGTACGGCGAAGACGTGTACATCGGCTACGGCGCCTGGGCCCGCGCCGGCCGGCAACCCGCGTACTGGTTCGGTCACGGCCAGGGCTACACGACCTGGGCGTACCAGGAGCTCGACGCCTACCCGGACGAGGAAGGCGGCGCGCGCGTCCGGGTCCGCGTGCGCAACACGGGAACGCGCACGGGCCGCGAGGTCGTGCAGCTCTACCTGGCCCCGACCGAGCGCGGCGACCGGCCGCAGCGCTGGCTGGCCGGGTTCGCGAGCGTCGAAGCCCGGCCCGGCCAGGCCGTCGACACCGACATCGTCATCGCGCCGAGATCGGCCGAAGTCTGGCGCGACGGCTGGCAGCACATCGCGGGCGAGTACGTCCTGGAGGCGTCGCACTCCTACGCCGAACCGCGGCTGAGCACGCGCGTGGTGCTGCAGAAAATCCGTTGATCACCGCGGGCGGATCCCGCTAAGGTCACGAACGCACCCTCGACCAGGCGAAAGGAGGTGGGACCGATGATCACGCACCCGATCACGCGCTCCCACCTCAGTACGAGGGTGCCGGGTATCTGACCCCGGGAGCGCACTCCCGGAAGGATTTCCGTGACCGAACTGGTCATCCGCCCGCTCGCAGCGGGCGAAGAAACACTGTTCACCTCCCTGCCCGACCGCGGTCTCGTCGGCCGCGCGCTGCTCGGCGACGACTTCACCGAGATGGCGAAGAACGGCGAATACCGGCCCGAGTGGACCTGGGTCGCGCTGCGCGACGGCGTGGTCGTGGCCCGCGCGGCTTGGTGGGCCAAGCCCGGCGACGAAGAACCGATCGCCCTGGACTGGTTCGACTTCACCGACTTCGACGCGGCCGTCCGCCTGCTGAAGACCGCGCCGCTGCACGCGGAGTACGCGCTGCACACGCCCCCGGCGTGGCAGGACGATCCGCAGGTCGCGGCCGAGGTGACCGGCCGGGTCGAGGCGGCTGAGCGGGCGGGCTACCGGAAACTCGTCGAGCGCTACCGCTTCTGCTGGACCCCGGAAAACGGCCTGCCGGAAAAGCCCGGCCGGCTCGAGTTCCGGCCGGAACCGGACGACGACGTGATCCTCGACGTCTTCCGGCGGGTGCACGTCGGCAGCCTCGACGCACACGTCCGCAAGGCGGTCGAGGAGCACGGCCTCGACGCGGCCGCCCTGGAGGACCTCGACATCATGCGGTGGATGCCGGGCCCGCGGGACTGGTGGCGGCTGGCGTACACGCGCGAAGGCGAGCTGGTCGGCCTGACCCTGCCGACCCGCAACGTCTACGACCCGGTGGTCGGCTACATCGCCGTCGTGCCGGAGCAGCGGGGCCGTGGCTACGCGTACGACCTGCTGGTGGAGGCCACGCACGACCTCGCCGGGTACGGCGCGGACGGGATCATCGCGGGCACCGACGTCGGCAACGTCCCGATGGCGAAGGCGTTCGCGAAGGCGGGCTACCCGGTGGTGCTGCACCGCATCGACCTGGTGTGACACGCAGGCGGCCGCGTCTTGCCGGGCGCGGCCGCCGCGCGTTACGGTCGCTAGAGCGATCTATCAAATCGGGGGCGAGATGGACAAGGGACTGACACCGCTTCGCGTGATTCTCGGCTTCTCCCTGCTCAGCACGACGTTGCATTACGCGCACAACGCCCTCCGCGTAGCGGACTACCCGCAGCTGCCGGGCGTTCCCGCGGCCGCGGCGGGCATTGCCGTCGCCGTGGCCTGGGTGCTGTTCACCGCGTTCGGCTGGCTCGGCTACCGCGCGTACACCCAGGAGCGGTACACGCGCGCATTGGCGTTCCTCTTGGTCTATTCCCTGGCCGGACTGGTCACGCTGGGCCACTTCCTGACCGGCGTCCCGCGGATCCCGGCGTTCTGGTTCGCGACGATCTTCACCGACGCCGCGGCCGGGCTGGCCCTGTGGGCGTTCCTCACCTGGGCGTGGGCCACGTACAACCGGGTGACCACGCGAGATCAACTTTCTACACAACATTGACCTCCGTCTGACTCATGTAGACAATCGAGCAGTGACCACCACCACACCGGTTGCCTTCGACCGCCGTCCGGACGAGTACCGCCACTGGCGCCTGCGGGTCGACGGGGAGGTGGCCTGGCTGGAGCTGGACGTCGACGAGCAGGGTGGGCTGGTCCCGGGGTACGAGCTCAAGCTCAACTCCTACGACCTCGGCGTCGACATCGAGCTCTACGACGCCACGCAGCGGCTGCGGTTCGAGCACCCCGAGGTCCGCGTGGTCATCGTGACCAGCGCCAAGGACAAGGTGTTCTGCGCCGGCGCGAACATCCGCATGCTCGCCGCGTCGGAGCACCACTGGAAGGTCAACTTCTGCAAGTTCACCAACGAGACCCGCAACGGCATGGAGGACGCCACCGAGCACTCCGGCCAGGTCTACGTGGCCGCGGTGAACGGCACCTGCGCCGGCGGTGGCTACGAAATCGCGCTGGCCTGCGAAAAGATCTTCCTGATCGACGACAACTCCTCGACCGTCGCGTTGCCCGAGGTGCCCCTGCTGGGCGTGCTGCCCGGCACCGGCGGCCTCACCCGGGTCGTCGACAAGCGACGCGTGCGCCGGGACCTCGCCGACGTCTTCGCCACGCGCCCGGACGGCGTCAAGGGCAAGACGGCCGTCGACTGGCGGCTGGTCGACGAACTGGTACCTCGCCAGGACTTCCGCGAGAAGGTCCTCGAAAAGGCGCGAGAACTCGCCCGGCAGTCCGAGAAGCCGGCTGACCAGGGCATCGAACTCACCCCGCTCGAACATCGCTATGTCGACATCGACGTGGCCGGGAACCAGGCCACGATCACCGTCAAGGGCCCCGAGAACGACCCGGGCGACCTCCACGAAGAGGGTGCGGGCGGCTGGTTCCTCGCCATGACCCGCGAGCTGGACGACACGATCCTGCGGCTGCGCACCAACGAGGTCGAAGCCGGGACGTGGATCCTCCGGACCCAAGGCGACCCGGCGAAGGTGCTGGCGCACGAGCAGGCCGTGCTCGGGCAAAAGGACTGGCTGGCCAACGAGATCACGCACTACTTCAAGCGGACGCTCAAGCGCCTCGACGTCACCAGCCGCAGCCTGATCGCGCTCATCGAACCGGGCAGCTGCTTCACCGGCGCGCTGCTGGAAATCGCGCTGGCCGCCGACCGCCAGTACATCCTGGACGGGCCGCCGATCGACGACGAAGACAGTGACGAACGCGCGTCGATCCAGCTGACGGACGCCAACTTCGGTGCTTTCCCGATGGGCAACGGCTTGACCCGCTTGCAAGCGCGCTTCTACGGCGACGAAGACCACCTCGCCTGGCTCGCGCGCGAGAAGAACCGCGAGCTCAGCCCCGCCGAAGCCCTCGAACTCGGCCTGGTCACCGACGCCCCGGACGACCTCGACTGGGAGGACGAAATCCGGATCGCGCTCGAAGGCCGCGCGTCGCTGTCCCCGGACGCGCTCACCGGCATGGAGGCCAACCACCGGTTCGTCGGGCCCGAGACCATCGAGACCAAGATCTTCGGCCGGCTGGCGGCTTGGCAGAACTGGATTTTCACCCGGCCGAACGCATCCGGGCCCGAAGGCGCGCTGCGCCGTTACGGTACGGGACAGAAGGCCGTCTTCGACAGGAAGCGGGTCTAGCGCAGATGCCCGAGAAGATCGACTACGACGCCAAGATCCCCAACAACGTCAACCTCGCCGAAGACCGCAGGCTGCAGCGCGCCTTGGAGGGCTGGCAGCCGAAGTTCCTGCACTGGTGGGGCGAGATGGGGCCGACGCTGGAGACGCAGGGGGTCTACCTGCGCACCGCGGTCAGCGTGGGGCGCGAAGGCTGGGCGCACTTCGACCACGTCAACGTCCCGGACTACCGCTGGGGCATCTTCCTCGCCGAGCGCGACCCGGACCGCCGGATCGCCTTCGGCGAGCACCAGGGCGAGCCGGTGTGGCAGCAGGTGCCCGGCGAGTACCGCGCCGACCTGCAGCGGCTGATCGTCATCCAGGGCGACACCGAGCCGGCGTCGGTCGAGCAGCAGAAACTCCTCGGTCTGACCGCGCCGAGCCTGTACGACCTGCGGAACCTGTTCCAGGTCAACGTCGAAGAAGGCCGGCACCTGTGGGCGATGGTGTACCTGCTGCACGCCTACTTCGGCCGCGAAGGCCGTGACGAGGCCGAAGGACTGCTGATGCGCAACTCCGGCAGCCCGGACGCGCCCCGCATCCTCGGCGCGTTCAACGAGGAAACCGCCGACTGGCTGGCGTTCTACATGTTCACCTACTTCACCGACCGCGACGGGAAGTACCAGCTCGGCACGCTCAAGGAGTCCTCCTTCGACCCGCTTTCGCGCACCTGCGAGTTCATGCTCAAGGAAGAGGCGCACCACATGATGGTCGGCACCACCGGCGTCGACCGCGTGGTGACCCGCAGCGCCGAGCTGATCCGCGAGCACGACACGTACGACATCGGCCCGCACGGCGGCATCCCGCTGGACATCATCCAGAAGTACCTCAACTTCCACTACACGGTGTCGCTGGACCTGTTCGGCAGCGAGACGTCGACGAACGCGGCGAACTACTACACCGCCGGGCTCAAGGGCCGCTGGCAGGAGACCCGCCGCCGGGACGACCACAAGCTCACCGAGGACGCCCGCACGCTGGAGCGGCCGAACGGCGACGGCACCTGGACGACCGAAGAGCTGCAGGCGATCCTGCTGCTCAACCTCGACCTGCGCAGCGAGTACATGGCCGACTGCCAGACCGGTGTGAAGCGCTGGAACAAGATCCTCGCCGACGCCGGCGTCGACCACACGTTCCGCTTGCCGCACCCTGGCTTCAACCGCGAAGTGGGCATAAACTCCGGCCACCACGTCACTCCCGACGGCACCATCGTCGACGAGGCGACCTGGGAGGCAGGCAAACGCAAGTGGCTGCCCACGACCGAAGACCTCACGTTCGTCCGTTCGCTGATGCGCCCGGTGTACGAGCGGGGGAAGATCGCGAGCTGGGTCGCGCCGCCGCGGCAGGGCATCAACGGCAAGCCCATCGACTACGAGTATGTGTACCTCACGTAGGAGGCCTGGTGGCGACAGGGTTCAATGCCGCGGAGTACCTGCTGTCGGCCGGGCTCCCGGACGCGACCGCGGTCGTGTCGCGCGGGCGATCGCTCACCTACGCCGAGCTCGCCGAGGAGTCCCGGCGCGTCGCCGGCGGGCTCGCCGGACTCGGGGTGCGGCCCGAAGAACGGGTCATGTTCTGCATGGTCGACGACGTCGAGCTGCTCACCGGCATCCTCGGCGCGATGCTGGCCGGCGCGGTCGCCGTCCCGGTGTCGACGATGGTCACCGGGCCGGAGCTGGGCCAGGTGCTGGCCGACTCGCGGGCGCGCGTGCTGTGCGTGTCCGGGGAGTTCGCCGAGCAGGCCGGGATCGCGCTCGAGCTCGCTCCGGAGGTCACCGACGTCGTGCTCGACCGCTGCGACGGGGCCGGGTTCGGCGTCCGGACGCACGACTGGCCGGCGCTGGCGGGATCGCTCCCCAGTGGACGGACGTGGGAAGATTCGCCCGCGCTGTGGCTGTACACCTCGGGCACGACGGGGCAGCCGAAGGGCGCGATGCACCGGCACGCGAGCATCCGCGCGGTCTGCGAGACCTACGCCCGCGGTGTGCTGGCGACGACGTCGGCGGACCGGTTCCTGTCCGTGCCGAAGCTGTTCTTCGCCTACGGGCTGGGGAACTCGTGCTTCTTCCCGCTCAGCGCGGGCGGGACGACGCTGCTCGAGCCTTCGCGGCCGGCGCCCGCGTTGTTCGCGAAGCGCGCTCGCGAGGAGCGGCCGTCACTGTTCTTCGCGGTCCCGACGTTCTACGCCGCGTTGCTCGCCAGCGACGTCCCGGACGACTCGTTTTCTTCGGTACGGTACGCGGTTTCGGCCGGTGAGCCGCTGCCCGCCTCGCTGTTCGAACGGTTCCGCGCGCGCTTCGGGCTGGAGATCCTCGACGGCATCGGGTCGACCGAGGCCCTGCACATCTTCCTGTCGAACCGGCCCGGTTCGGTGCGGCCGGGCAGCACCGGCGTCCCCGTGCCGGGGTATTCCGTGCAGCTGCGCGACGAAACCGGGGCCGTGATCGACGCCGTCGGCAAGCCGGGCGAGCTGTTCGTGGCCGGGCCGTCGACGGCCACCGGGTACTGGGCCCGCTACGACGCGACGAAGCTGGTGTTCCAGGGCGAGTGGCTGCGGACCGGCGACAGCTACGTCCGGAACGAAGACGGGACTTACAGCTGTCTGGGCCGGTTCGGGGACATGCTGAAGGCGGGCGGCATCTGGGTGTCACCGTCCGAAGTGGAGGAACGGCTGCGGCAGCACCCGGCGGTGGCCGAGGTCGCGGTCGTCGCCGCGCCGGACGCCGACGGTCTTGACAAGCCGGTGGCGTGCGTGGTGCCCGCGCCCGGGTTCGCGGTGGACCCGGCCGAGCTGATCGAGTTCTGCCGCGAGGGCCTGGCGGCGTTCAAGCGCCCGCGCGGGGTGGTCGAACTGGCGGAGCTGCCGAAGACGGCGACCGGCAAGATCCGCCGCAACGTGATCCGCGAGCTGGTCCGCGACTCGCTGCGGACGGTACCCAGCCCGTGATCGACGGGCACTTCGTGGTCGACGCCCACGTCCACACGCCGCGGCTGCCGACGCTGAAACCGGCGTGGCTGCAGTGGGCGCACGACTTCGCCGGGTCGTACCCGTGGCGTTCGGTTTACGCCTCCGACGGTTCGGTGGTGCCGTCCGCAATGGACGAGCTGATGGAGTCCGAGGGTGTCGACCGGGTGCTGCTGTTCTGCGAGTACAGCCCGCGGGCGACCGGGATCCAGCCGATCGAGGACAACCTGCCGTTGGTTTCGTTCAACCCGGAGCGGTTCCGGCTCGTGGCGAACGTGAACCCGTACCTGCACCACCCGGCGGCGGCCGAGGTGGCGCGGCAGCTGGACCTGGGCGCGGTGGCGTTGAAGATCCACCCGGTGCACGGCGCGTTCTCGCCGGCGGACAAGGAGCTGTACCCGGTCTACCAGCTGTGCCTCGAACGCGGGGTGCCGGTGATCCTCCACTCGGGAACGTCGAGCTTTCCCGGCTCCCGCACCAGTTTCGGCAATCCGGAGCTGCTGTCCGATGTGGTCGAAGACTTCCCGTCGCTGCAGTTCGTCTTCGCCCACGGCGGTCGCGGCTGGTGGTACGACGTGGCGGCGTTCCTCGCGCTGGCCAGGGAAAACGTGTGGCTCGACCTGGCCGGGCTGCCACCGAAGAAGCTGCCGGAGTACTACCGGCGGTTCGACCTGCCGCGGCTGGCGGGCAAGTTCGTGTTCGGGACGGACTGGCCGGGCGTGCCTTCGGTGGCGGCGAACGTCCGGACGCTGGCCGGCTTGGGGTTGCCGGACGACGTGCTGAGCGGGGTTCTGTCGGGGAACGCGATCAAGCTGATGCCGTCGCTGGCGTAGCGGGGCCGAACGCGGGGGTGCCGCTGACGGCACCCCCGCGCCCCCAGGGGGTCAGCCCATGACCTCGTGCAGGCAGAGCACGTTGCCTTCGGAGTCGCTGAACCAGGCGGCTCGCTCGTTGCCCAGCTGGGCGATGTGGTCGACCGTCTTCAGGCCTTCCATCTCGAAGTCCTGGAACCGCACGCCGCGGCCCTCCAGGGTTTTGACTTCGGCGGGCAGGTCGCCGACTTCGAAGCTCAGTGCCGTGTTCTCGCTCTGCGCGCCGGCCGGCATCGGGCGGAGGCCGATGGCGCCGCCGGCTGCCGCGAAGTAGAGGGTTCCGTCTTCGCCCTTCCCCGTCTGCTTCAGGCCGAGGGAGTCCGCGTAGAAGTGGCCGGCGCGTTCACTGTCGGTCACCGGAAGCATCGTCGTGATGGTCGATTCGGTCAGCATGGCTCTCATGGTGCGCCGTCACCGGCGTCCGGCGTGACCTCGACTTTTTCAACGATCGGCGTTGAACGCGCGCAGTGTCCGCATGGCTTCGGCGAGTGCCGGGGCGTCCTCACCGAGCGGCGTCAGGACGATCCGGCGCAGGATGTCCGCCGCCGCGGCGCGGGCCTTGTTCGCCACGTCCAGCCCGTGCTCGGTCAGTGACGCGAACGTCACGCGGCGGTCGTCGGGGCTGGGGATCCGGCAGATCAGGTCGGCCGCCACCAGGCGGTCCGCCACCTTCGTGAACCCGCCGCTGGACAGCGCCGCCTCCATGGCCAGGCGGGTCATCGGCATCCGGTGCTCGGGCGAGCGCACCAGCCGCAGCAGGATGTCGAACGACGCCGGCGCGAGCCCGAAGCGGTCGGCGATTTCGCCCATCAGCCTGTCCTGGGTGGCCAGGTAACCCTCGATGACCAGGCCCCACCAGGTGACGATCTCGTCGTCGTCGGTGTCCACGAGGAGACACTTTACCGCAGCGACTCGCCGGATTACTTCTTCCGCGGAAGATGTCAGCCCGTTTGTACGAGTCGTATACCGGACATCCCTACGATCGGCCGATGACTAACGAGGCACTACAGCGTGCTACCAAACTGCTGGACGCCGTCATCCTCGCCGACGGGCACAACGACCTGCCGTGGGAGCTGCGGCAGCACGGTGGCCCGAACCCGGTCGAGGCGGCCGCGTCCCTCGACCTGACCGTGCGGCAGCCCGCGCTGCACACCGACTTCCCGAAGCTCGCCGACGGGAAGCTCGGCATGCAGTTCTGGTCGGTGTACGTGCCCTGTGAGTTCGAAGGCCACAGTGCGGTGACCGCCGTCCTGGAACAGGTCGAAGTCGTCCACCAGCTGGTGGAGCGCTACCCGGACCGGCTCCGGCTCGTCACCACCGCGGACGAGGCCGAGGCCGCGTTCGCCGACGGGCGGATCGCGTCGCTGCTCGGTGCCGAGGGCGGGCACAGCATCGCCGAGTCGATCGGCGTGCTGCGGATCCTGCGCCGCCTCGGTGTCCGCTACATGACGCTGACGCACAACTTCAACACCACCTGGGCCGACGCGGGCACCGACGAGCCGGCCCACGGCGGTCTCACCGAGTTCGGCCGCGACGTAGTGCGCGAGATGAACAAGATCGGGATGATGGTCGACCTGTCGCACGTCGCGCCGTCGACGATGCGGGCGGCGATCGAGGTCAGCTCGGTGCCGGTGATCTTCAGCCACTCGTCCTGCACCGCGGTGAACGACCACCCCCGCAACATCCCCGACGACGTCCTGGCGAAGCTGCCCGGCAACGGCGGCGTCGCGATGATCACCTTCGTGCCCGCGTTCGTCTCGCCGAAGGTCGCCGCGTGGAACGAACAGCTCGAGGCCGCGATGGCCGAAGCCGGGCAGGAGTACCGGAACCTGACGCTGCGCGGGAAGTTCGTCCAGGACTGGGACGGCCCGCCCAAGCCGCTCGCCACCGTCGAGGACGTCGTCGCGCACGTCGAGCACGCCCGCGAGGTCGCCGGCATCGACCACATCGGCCTCGGCGGCGACTACGACGGCGTCGGCTCGCTGCCGGAGGGACTGGAGGACACGTCCAAGTACCCGGTGTTGTTCGCCGCGCTGCTCGAGCGCGGGTGGAGTGAGGACGACTGCGCGAAACTGGCCGGGCGGAACACCCTGCGCGTCCTGCGGGAGGTCGACGGTTTCGCCCGTTAGGGGGTTTGAGGCGGCGCTCCGCGCGCGCCGGACGGACACTGAGCACATGACGCACGCGCGCGGGGGCGCGGCCGACCGCCCCACCGGTCCCACCCACCAAGAGCTGCCCGAAGGCGCCCTGGAGCCCGCCGAGCTGCGCGCCGGCGACGTCCGGCCGGGCGCGGAGGAGGTGACGCCGGTGCGGCCGGCACCCGCCGAACCGGCGTCCGCCGAACCGGCCTCCGCCAAACCGGCGGGCAAGGCCCGGCCGACGCGGATCAGCGGCACCTGGGTCGCGGTCATCGCGGGCCTGGTTGTCCTGGTCGTGCTGCTGGTCTTCATCCTGCAGAACCTCGACCCGGCGACGGTGCACTTCTTCGGCGCCGAGGGCAGCCTGCCGCTGGCCATCGCGATGCTGTTCTCGGCGATCGGCGGCGCGGTCCTGGTCGCGCTGATCGGCGGCGCCCGGATCCTGCAGCTGCGGAAGCAGGCCCGACGCCGCTAGACGATGATCGACGTCATCCCGAGGAGCACCGCGCAAACGTTTTCGTCCCCCGTCGTCCGCACCCGGCCGAGGTCGGTCGCGTTGCGGGTGCAGAGGCGCCAGAACGTGTCGAGGTCCGTCGTCACGGTGGCCAGCGGGGTCTGTGACGGCGGTGCGCCGCGGTCCAGGACCCAGCCGTCGCGCTCGCGGCGCGCGTGCCACTTGCCCTGCCCGGTCACCGTGTAGCCGACCTGCTTGCCGACGCGGGCGTCGACGGCACGCAGGGTGTGCGGCAGGGCCCGGATGAACGTGTCGGCGATCGGCTCGGCGTACTCCGCCTCCAGCGGCGTGTGCTCCAGGGCCTCGCGGATCTGCACGTGGTGCACCCAGAACTCGGAGTAGTCGCGAGCCGCGTCCAGCCAGCGCGGGGCGGGCTCGTCGCCGGCCCAGCTCACCGGCATGCCGAGGACGTCGAGGTCCAGCTGGGCCCAGTACTCGGTCGTCTGGCCCATGAACTCGTACAGCATCGTGAGCAGGACGTCCGTCGAGAGCCGGCGGCACGCGACGACCCACTCCTCGTTGATCCGGTCGATGAACCGGGGAAACGCCTCACCCGGCCGGGGGCCTTCGGACGCGTGGCCGTCGCGGCCGTGGGACAGCCGCCCGACCTTGTCGCCCAGCAGGTGGGCGGCGACGTCCTTGACCGTCCAGCCGGCGCACATCGTCGGCCGCGTCCAGTCCTCCTCGGTCAGGGCGCCGAGCAGGGTCATCAGCGCCTGCTCTTCCTTGGAGAAGTACGGGAGGACGTCGATCGGCGGGCCCCAGCGCGTCGGACTCATGTGTGCATCCAACACGGACATCACACCTCCGTTCGGCCTACCCGCAGGTAGCATCAGCGCGTAAGCAGAGGGGAGCCCACCGGTGAACGCAGAGCGACCGAACGGCCGGGGTGCCGCCGACGACGTGGCCGACCTGGCCCACCGCGCCGGTCAGCTGGCGGGCTGGGCCGCGCGCACCGGTTTCGCACTCGGCCGCAAGCTGCCCGGCGTCGAGACCGCCGAACGCGGCGTCCGGCAGGTGGAGCGCCAGCTGCTGACCGAGCTGCGCCGCCGGCTCGACGAGGTCGACGACCCTTACCACGCGGCGCTCACCGCGGCGTCGGCGATGAACCGCCCCGCGGCCATCGAAGCCACCGTCACGCTCGTGCCGGTGCGCGACAACCGCGGCGAGCCGCTGCGCGCGGCGATGGCCGAGCTGCTCAACCACTCCGTCGGCTTCGGCCGCGAGCGCGCCCGCGAGTACTTCTACGCGATCATCCTGCGCCAGCTGACGCCGGACGAGGCCCGGATCCTGTCCGCGCTGTCCGACGGCTCGCCGTTCCCCGCGGTCGACGTCGTCGAGCGGACCGGCCTCGGCGGCCACGGCCGGGTCGTGCTGCGCAACGCCTCGACGGTCGGCAAGGCGGCCGGGGTGTCGCTGCCCGACCAGGTGCCCGGCTACGTCACCCGGCTGATCGGGCTCGGCCTGGTCGACCTCGACGAAGAGGTGCCGTCGCTGGAGACGCAGTACGAGATCCTGATGACCGACGAAACGGTGCGCGAAGCGGAGAAGCACGTCCGGCGTGCGAAGTTCGTCCGGCGGACGATCCACGTCTCGCGCCTCGGCGCGCAGTTCTGGCAGGCCTGCGACCCGAGCTTGGGTTAGCGGATGGGGGCCTTCTTCGCCGGCATCGTCGCCGACTTCGCGCAGCACTGGCCTCTCTACGTTTCGATCCCGATCGTCGCCGCGCTGATCGGCTACGGCACCAAGCTCGTGGCGATCCGGATGATGTTCCAGCCGGTGGAGTTCATCGGCGTCAAGCCGTTCCTCGGCTGGCAGGGCATCGTCCCGAAGCGCGCGGCGCGGATGGCGAGCATCGCCTGCGACACGATGACCGAGCAGCTGATCAAGCCGGCCGAAGTGGTGGCGCGGCTGGACGCCGGGCGGATTGCGAAAGAGATCGAAAAGCCCCTGCTCGCGGGCGTCGAGGACATCGTCCGCGAGGTGGCGGCGCACTACCAGCCGGGGCTGTGGGAGTCCCTGCCGGTCCGGGTGCAGCGGCTGGTGATCGAGCGCGTCCAGCACGAGTCGCCGCGGATGGTCGCCGCCGTGCTCGACCTGATCAAGTCCGATGTGGACAGCGTGTTCGACCTCAAGGGCATGGTGGTCACCAGCCTGGTCAAGGACAAGCGCCTGCTGAACCGCATCTTCCAGGAGGCGGGCGCGAAGGAGTTCAAGTTCATCGCCCGGTCCGGCCTGGTGTTCGGCGGCGCGATCGGCGTCGTCCAGATGGTGGCGTGGGTGCTGTTCAAGTTCCCGCCGATCATGCCGGTCTTCGGCCTGTTCACCGGCTGGTTCACGGACTGGCTGGCGCTGCGGATGATCTTCTACCCGATCGAGCCGCGCCGCTATTTCGGCATCCAGTGGCAGGGGCTGTTCCTGAAGCGGCGCGCGGAAGTGGCGGAGGCGTACGGCTCGCTGATCGCGAAGGAGATCATCACGCCGCACAACGTGATCGAGGCGATCCTGCACGGGCCGCTGTCGGACCGGGTGCTGGCGCTGATCCAGCGCCAGCTCGACCGGGAGCTGGGCAGCGTCGCGAAGCCGCTGCTGGTGTTCGCCGTGGGCAGCCGCAAGTACCAGGACGTGAAGCTGGCGATTTCGTCCCAGATCATGTCGCGCCTGCCGGAGACGATGCGCTACATCGAGGACTACGCGGCGGACGCGATGGACATCCGCAACGTGCTGGTGTCGAAGATGAAGCAGCTGTCGCCGAAGGAGTTCGAGAGGCTGTTGAGGCCGGCCTTCGAGCAGGACGAGTGGATCCTGATCGCGACGGGCGCGGTGCTGGGCTTCGCGGTCGGTGAGGCTCAGGTCCTGGTCCTGGAGCACCTGGCGGTTTAGGCCAAGTCGTACGCCTGACGCGCCTCGGCGACCTTCGCCCGGTGCTTCGCCGCCCACGCCGACAATGCGTGCAGTGGCTCGTCCAGCTCCATCGCGTGCGGTGTCATCGTGTACTCGACCCGCGGCGGGACCTCCGGGTAGACCGTCCGCGTCACCAGCCCGTTGCGTTCCAGGCCGCGCAGCGTCAGCGACAGCATCCGCCGGGAGACGCCGGCCAGCGCCCGCTCCAGTTCGCTGAACCGCCGGGGTCCGTCGCCCAGCTGGATCAGCGTCCGGATCGCCCATTTGTCGCCCACCAGATCGAGCACCTCGCGCAGGGAGCACATCTCCGCGGGAGGAGTTTCGCCGTTGTCCATCGTCGTGACCCCGTTCGTAACAGGCGTGTGCCGTCGTATCAGAAAAGTGCCGTCTTCCAGCGGGAACGCGACCGGGGCACGATCGATTCCGGCAAGCTGGGGAAAGGAACCAGGAATGACCAAGACAGTGCGGTTCGCGACCGAAGGCGGACCGGAAGTGCTGGAGCTCGTGGACGTCGAACTCGGCGAGCCGGGCCCCGGCGAGCTGCGGCTGCGGGTCGAGGCGATCGGGCTCAACCGGGCCGAGGCGATGTTCCGCGCCGGGGTGTACTTCGAACGCGCCGGCGAGTTCCCCGCCAAGCTCGGCTACTCGGCCTCCGGGATCGTCGAAGCCCTCGGCGACGGTGTCGAGGGCTTCGAAATCGGCGACGCGGTCAGCACCATCGCGGGCTTCTCGATGCGGGACTACGGCGTCTACGGCGAGGCGGCGATCGTCCCGGCGTCGGCCGCCCTCCGGCGCCCCGAAGGGCTCGACGCCTCCGAGGCCGTGGCGCTGTGGGGGCCCTTCCTCACCGCTTACGGCGCTCTCATCGACGAAGGACAGGTGCGGCCGGGTGACTTCGTGCTGATCACGGCCGCGTCGAGCAGTGTCGGGCTCGCGACGATCGACGTCGCCAACCACATCGGCGCGATCCCGATCGCCGCGACGCGGACCGCCGGGAAGAAGCAACGTCTTCTCGACGCCGGTGCCGCGCACGTGATCGTCACGGACGAAGAAGACATCGCCGAGCGCACCCTGGAAATCACCGGCGGCAAAGGCGCGGAGTTCGTCTTCGACGCCGTCGCCGGCGAGGGTGTCCGCAAGCTGGCACAGGCAACGGCCAAGGGCGGGACCCTCGTCGTCTACGGCGCGCTCGACAGCAAGGAAACGCCGTTCCCGCTGTGGTTCGTCCCGGCCATGCGCGTGTTCAACGCGTTCGACCTGACGTTGAACCCCGACCGGCTGGCTCGCGCGGCACACTTCGTTCGTGCCGGCGTCCGGGCGGGCACGTTCCGGCCGCGCGTGGACCGCACCTTCGACCTGACCGACATCGCCGAGGCGCACCGCTACCTCGAGGCGAACGGCCAGTTCGGCAAGGTGGTGGTCACCGCCGGGGGCTGAGCGGGCGAACAAGTCCACCCGGACGGCCGTACCCCCGGACGTATCCCCGTCGTCACCTTTCGCCTCTACTCTGCGTCAGGACGACCGATTCGCCGGGAGACTCCCCATGGCCGAGACCGCGGAACCGTGGCAGCAGGAAATCCGGCTCGCGATGACCATGGTCGGCGGGGCCAGCCTGGCCATCTGGATGGGCGGGGTCGCCACCGAGACGTCGCAGCTGCTGCGGGAGTCACGCGGGGACACCCCGCCCGGCCTCTACCGCGGCCTGCTCGACCTCCTGCGGGCGAGCGTTTCGATCGACGTCCTCACCGGGACCAGTGCCGGCGGCATCAACGCCGCCTGTCTCGGCCTGGCCGAGGCCTTCGGCTCCACGCCACAGGTGCTCCGGGACACCTGGATCACCACCGGTTCGCTGGAAAACCTCATCCGCGACCCGCGAGAAGCGCAGCCGCGGTCGGTGCTCGACGGGGACCGCGTGCTGCTCGGGGACGTCGAACGGGCGCTGCGGGAGATCACCGCGGCCGGGACGCCGCCCGCCGGCGACCCCGACATCACCGTGCTGCTCACCGGCACGATGATCGACGGCGAGACCACCCGGTTCGACGACGCGCTCGGGAACCTGGTGCGGGACACCGAACACCGGATGCTCTTCCGGTTTTGTGGTCCACTGTGGACGATCGGGGTGGAGGGGCCCCTCGCGCTGGCGGCCCGCTCCACCGCGTCCTTCCCCGGCGCGTTCGAGCTGTCGCGGATGCCGATCGGCACCGGTGGCACCGACCGGCTGCACCCCGACATGACGCCGTACACCGAGCTGACCCGCTCGCACTGGCTGACCGACGGCGGTGTGCTGCTCAACAAGCCGCTGCGGCCCGCGCTGCGCGAGATCTTCGAGCGCACGTCGCACGCCGACGTCCGGCGGCTGCTGCTCTACGTCGTGCCGACCGGGGAACGCGAAGCCGACGCCGTCGGCTGCGATCCGGCGGACCCGCCGTTGCTCTCGAGCGCGATGGCCAAGGTCGTCAACACCGTGATGAGCCAGTCGATCAGCGCCGAGCTGGACGACCTGACCCGCCACAACGACGCCGTGCTGCGCGCTAGGGACACGCGCGTCTCGCTGGCCGCGCTGGGCCTGCGCGGCGGACCGGACTGCCTGGTGGACGAGCGGATCGCCGCCGCCTACCTCGAGCGGCGGACCGCCGAGGACGCCGCCGAGCTGGTCCGGGTCGCTGCCCGCCGGTACGCGCTGTCCGAGGCCGACACCCCGGACCGCGACTGGGCGTCCGGGATGTCGCGGCAGCTGCGCGCGATCGCCGTGACCGGGCTGAGCGGCGGTGTCCCGGCCGGCCCACCGGCCGCCAGTCTCCAGGTCGAGGACCTGGTCGGCTACCGGACGACCGCCCTCGACGACGCCGTCGCGACCGGCCTGCAGCTGATCAACGCCGGGTTCCGGCTCCGGCCGGACGCGACGCGCGCGAAGACGCTCAACGACGCGCGCGCCCAGTTGCACGCGGCACGCCGGACCGCCGGCCGCGGGGTGCGGCTGGCGCAGTGGGTGGCCGCGCACCCCGGCCCCGGCGCGAGCAGCACCCTCGAGGGGTGGATCCGCGAGCTCGCCGAGGAGTGGGCCGGGCTGGGCCGCTCGGCCGCCGTCGCCGAGGCGTGGCCGAAGGTGGTCGCGGGCCTGCGGGCGGCGGCGCCGACGTTGCGGGCCCTCGCCGACGCCGAGCCCGAGAAGTCCGGCCCCGAGAAGTCCGGCCCCGAGAAGTCCGGCCCCGAGAAGTCCGGCACCGTCACGACCCTGCTGAACTGGCTGGCCCTCGGCCCGGACGCCGCGGGCGGCGACGACGTCGTCCAGGCGCGGCTGGTCACCCTCCACGTGGCCACGCGCGGGCTGCTCGCCCAGGCACCGGCGGTCGACCAGCGGGTCGACCTCGTGCAGGTCAGCGCCGATTCGCGGACGCTGCTGGACATGACGCGGAACCGGTCGTGGGACAAGCTGACCGGGATGCAGGCGAGCTACTTCGGCGCGTTCTACAAGGCGTCGTGGCGGGCCAGCGACTGGATGTGGGGCCGCATCGACGGCGCGGGCTGGCTGGTCCAGTGCCTGCTCGACCCGGTGCGCCTCGAGACGCTGCGTGACGTCGTCGGGCCCGAGCGGTTCCGCGACGAGCTCGTCGCCGCGCTCGAGCCGGTCTGGCGCAAGCCGGACGAGCGCGACGGGTGCACGCCGGCCGAGGCGGGTCAGCTGCGCGACCAGCTGACGGCCGAGCTGGCCTTCCTCGGCCTCGACGCCGACCTCGCACCGGTGGCGTTCGGTGACCACCGCCCGGTCAGCCTGCCGGTGACGGCCATGGTGCTGGCCCGGGCACGGCAGGCGGAAATCGCCGCGGAGGAGCTTCCGGTCGTCACGCTCGCGTCGCGCTACGACGCCGACGACCGCTCTGGCATCGAGAAGGCACTGGCCGGGGACTTGCCCCGGGTCGACGTCGACGCCGCGCAGGCCCGGTTCCAGGCCTGCCGCGTCTCGGCGGAGAAGATCGCCGGTGAGCAGGGCACCGCCCGGCTGACCAGGACGCTCGTCGCGCTCGGCGCCGCCACGGTCAACGCCGGGACGATCGCGTTCCGGCTGCCCGGCGGCTGGCCGCAGACCGTCGCGGGCATGCTGCGGACGGTCGCCCGGAGCACGGCGAGGGTCTCGCAGGGCGCGTCCCGGCTCGGCACGGCGGGTTCGCTCGCCGCGGGGGTGCTGGCCCTGCTGGCCGGGCTGGTGATCGGCAACAACGGCGGCGCGGTCCTGCAGTGGGTCGGGCTCCCCGTCCTCGCGGGCGCGGTCGTCTACCTGGCGACGGCGCTGCTCACGACGGGCCACAAGGTGCGCTGGCTGTTCGCGGCGCTCGGGGCACTGGTGGTGGCGGCCCTGCTGCTGGCCGCGTTCCTGCCCCCGCTCGCCCGGCCGTTCTTCGGCTGGCTCGGCGACGTGGTGGCCGGCTGGCGCCGCGGCGAGGGCGCGGTGTGGTGGCTGGTGGTGTCCGGGCTGGTGCTCCTGCCCGCGGTCGTGACGCCGGTGAGCGCTCTCTGGCGCCGCGTCGGCCACCGCCGAGCCCGGAACCGGGAAGCAAAAGCCGTGGTGCTCGAAGTGGCCGGGCGCACGCCCCGGAAGACGGCGGAACGCACTCCGGCGCGGAGTTCGCGGTGACCGATTTCGGCCCGTCGCCTTGCGATCACGGGCGCGAAGGTTCATGGTGCGGGTAGGTCACGGGCCCTGAGCCCGCGCCACGAGCCTGCCTGTGCCCAACGGCCGGCCGCATCAAACAGGTTTGTGCGACTGCTCACCGGGTACTTCACGTCCTCGCAGGTCATCGCGGGGGCCGTGACCTGCGTCGCTGGCACGCGGAAAATTCTCTGTTACGTTTCCTGAGTATGTCCGTAACGCACTTGATCGAATCCCCGACCAAGGCGGACGGCGCGCAGCTCTGGCGAATCGCGCGCGATTCCGCCAAGCTCGATCTCAACTCGCCGTACGCATACATGCTGTGGTGCCGCGATTTCGCCGCGTCTTCGGTGGTCGCGCGTGAGGACGGCGAGGCGGTCGGTTTCGTCATCGCCTACCGCAGACCGGACGCGCCGGACTCGGCGCTCGTCTGGCAGGTCGCGGTCGACGCGTCCCAGCGGGGAAAAGGCCTGGCCGGAGCCCTGCTGGACGCGCTCTACACGCGCCTGGTCGACGAGGGGGTGCGTTACCTCGAGACCACGATCACCCCGGACAACGAGGCGTCCATCCGGCTGTTCACTTCGTTCGCGAAGCGGTGGAACGCCGCGGTGGAAACCAGTGTGCTGTTCGGCGGGGAGGATTTCCCCGACGCCGGGCACCTGCCGGAAGAGCTTTACCGCATCGGTCCGCTGATGACGCCGACGAATCCGGGCGATTAGGAGAGAAACGAACACATGAGCATCTTCGAAGAGCTCGAATCCGAAGTACGCAGCTACAGCCGCGGCTGGCCGGTCGTGTTCGACCGCGCGCAGGGCAGCCGGCTCTACGACGAGAGCGGAAAGCCCTATCTGGACTTCTTCGCCGGGGCCGGCGCGCTGAACTACGGGCACAACAACCCGCAGCTCAAGCAGGCCCTGATCGACTACATCCAGCGCGACGGCGTCACCCACGCCCTGGACATGTTCACCGTGGCCAAGCGCGACTTCCTGCAGACCTTCCGCGACAAGGTCCTCGACCCGCGCGGGTACGGCTACAAGGTCGTGTTCCCCGGGCCGGGCGGCGCGAACGCCGTCGAGGCCGCGCTGAAGCTGGCGCGCAAGGTGACCGGCCGGGAAGCGGTCATCAACTTCACCAACGCCTTCCACGGCATGACGCTGGGCGCGTTGTCGGTCACCGGCAACTCGATGAAGCGCGGCGGTGCCGGCGTCCCGCTGGTGCACGCCACCCCGATGCCGTACGACCAGTACTTCGACGGCGCGATGCCGGACTTCCTCTACTTCGAGAAGCTCCTGCAGGACTCCGGCAGCGGGCTCAACGAGCCGGCCGCGGTGATCGTGGAAGGCGTGCAGGGCGAGGGCGGCATCAACGCCGCGCGCCTGGAGTGGCTGAAGGGGCTCGACGACCTCTGCAAGCGCCACAACATCCTGCTGATCCTGGACGACGTCCAGATGGGCTGCGGCCGCACCGGCCCGTTCTTCAGCTTCGAGGACGCCGGGATCACGCCCGACATCGTCTGCCTGTCGAAGTCCATCAGCGGCTACGGCATCCCGATGGCGCTGACGCTCATCAAGCCGGAGCTCGACGTCTGGGAGCCGGGCGAGCACAACGGCACCTTCCGCGGGATCAGCCCGGCGTTCGTCACCGCCAAGGAAGCGATCGACGTCTACTGGAGCGACGACGCGCTCGAGAAGTCGACCAAGGCGAAGGGCGAGCGCATCGCCTCCGCGTTCTCCGGCATCGTCGAGGCGTACCCGGAAGCGAACCTGCTCGCCAAGGGCCGCGGCCTGGCGCGCGGCCTCGAGTTCGAGAACGGCGACCTGGCCGGGCGCGTCTGCGCGGAAGCGTTCGCCCGCGGCCTGCTGATGGAGACCTCCGGCCCCGACGGCGAAGTCATGAAGCTGCTGCCGCCGCTGACGCTGACCGACGACGAGCTGACCCAGGGCCTGTCGATCATCGACGAGTCCGTCAAGGCCGTCCTGAAGAAGTAAGGAGTTCGCCCGTGCTCGTGCGCACGCTCGACGAGATCACCGACACCGACGCCGACATCAAGACCGAGAACTGGCGCAGCAAGCGGATCATCCTCGCCAAGGAGGGCGTCGGCTTCTCGGTGCACGAGACCACGCTCTACGCGGGGACGGTCAACGACTTCTGGTACGCCAACCACATCGAGGCGGTGTTCATCACCTCCGGTGAAGGCGAGATCGAGGACCTGGCCACCGGCAAGGTGTACGAGCTCAAGCCCGGCACCCTCTACCTGCTCAACGACCACGACAAGCACCAGGTCCGGCCGAAGACCGAGATCAAGTGCGTCTGCGTGTTCAACCCCCCGGTGACCGGCCGCGAGGTGCACGACGAAAACGGCGTGTACCCGCTGATCACCGAGGACGCGTAAGCACCGGAGAGGAAACAGGAGGCGAAGCCCGTGACGCTGACGGACACCCGGGTCGACGACGCTTACCCGACCCGGATCACCGGTACGCCGGAGCACCTGCCGCGCGTGCACCCCACGGTGTGGGGTACCGAAGCCGACGGCCCGATCGACGCCGCCACGCTGGCCAACCACGAGACCAAGGGCTACACCGTGGTCGAGGACCTGCTCTCCGTCGGGGAAGTCCAGACGTACTGGCAGGAGCTGGTGCGGCTGTCCTCCGACGCGGAGCTCGCCGGGGACGAGCGCGTGATCACCGAGGCGAAGACCGGTGAGGTCCGGTCGATCTTCGACGTCCACGAGATATCGGCCCTGATCGCGGAGCTGGTGCGCGACCCGCGCGTGCTGGACCGGGCGCGGCAGCTGCTCGGCTCCGAGGTGTACGTCCACCAGAGCCGGGTCAACTACATGCCCGGCTTCAAGGGCACCGGGTTCTACTGGCACTCGGACTTCGAAACCTGGCACGCGGAGGACGGCATGCCGGCGCCGCGCGCGGTCAGCTGCTCCATCGCGCTGACCGACAACCACCCGTTCAACGGCGGCCTGATGATCATGCCCGGTTCGCACCGGACGTTCGTCCAGTGCGCCGGTGAGACGCCGGAGGCGAACTACAAGAGCTCGCTCAAGGACCAGCGGGTGGGCGTGCCGAGCGAGAACGACATCACCCGGATGGCGGCGGAGCACGGCATCGACCAGTTCACCGGCCAGGCCGGCTCGGCGCTGTGGTTCGACTCGAACATCATGCACGGCTCCGGGAACAACATCACCCCGTACCCGCGCTCGAACATCTTCCTGGTGTTCAACAGCGTGGAAAACGCCCTGCAGGAGCCGTTCGCGGCCGGCGCGCCGCGGCCCGCGTTCATCGCCGGCCGCGATGCGACACCGATCACGCGCTGAGACGCACCGGGGCGCAGGCCGGGAACGCAGTGAATGACTCATTCCTGGCGTCGGAGGTCAGGAATGAGTCATTCATGACGCCGCAGCACCGCACCAGATCCTGACCCGCCGGTGACCGGTCCGGTGCGCCCTGTTACCGTGTCGCCACCGCGTGGGTGTGTGGCCCGCGCAACACGTCTTCGCGGACGACCGGCGGCGGGTACTTCGCTCGGGGTGAGCTCACCCGCCCGGTTGCCCTCGGTGGCGGACGGGCGGACGGCTCTGGCGGCCCGGCCGGGAGTTTTGACGGCGACCCCGCACCACCGGATCGGGACCGGTGGTGCGGGGTCCTGTCATGTCCGCGTCAATCGCAGGGGCGCAACACCCCCGCCGCGGATTCCGCAGTGTCCGCGATATGTCCTGGTCCCGGCCCGGTGGGGCGGTATTCGCCAGCCGGTCATCACGGTAGGTTGATTTTTCCGGCGGGGGCGACGCCGGGGGACACCGTGGACCCGGGGAGGTGGGCGCGAGCATGGCCCAGACCCGGCTCCAGCTGCTCGGGCCCGTTCAGCTCTTCCACGGCGACGAGCCCGTCCCGATCGGCGGCCCCGGCGTCCGCGGCCTGCTCGCGCTGCTGGCGCTGCGGCCCGGCAAGGTCGTCGGGCTCGACGAGATCATCGACGCCCTGTGGGGCCACGACCCGCCGGCGACGGCCCGGACCATCGTCCACGGCAACGTCTCCCACCTGCGGCGCGTTCTGCGCGACCTCGACGGCCCGCGCATCCTCACCACCCCGCCGGGTTACCGGCTGGACGTCGAGCCCGACCTGATCGACGTCCACCGGGCGCGCACGCTGCTGGACCGGGCGTCGGTGGCGACGCCGGAAACCGCCGCCACGCTGCTGGCCGAGGCGCTTGCCCTCTGGCAGGGCCCCGCGCTGGGCGGGGTGCCCGACTCCCTGCGGGCCCCCGAGCTGGAGGACCTCCGCCTCGCCGTGCACGGCGCCCGCGTCGACGCCGACCTCGAACTCGGCCGGCACGCGGAACTGATCGTCGAGCTCAGCCCGATCGTCCGGGCCGATCCGCTGGCCGAGCGGACCGCGGGGCAGCTGATGCGGGCGCTGTACCACGCGGGCCGCCGCGGGGACGCGCTCGAGCTGTACCGGACCGTCTCCCGCGCGACGCTGCGCACCCTCGGCGTCGAGCCCGGCGCGGAGCTGCGCTGGCTGCACGAGCGCGTCCTCAACGACGACCTCCCGGCCCGGGACGTCGTCGCCCCGGCCGCCGTCGCGGAGCCGGCGAAAGCGATTTCGCAGCTGCCCGCGGCGGTGCCGAACCTGGCCGGGCGCGCCGAGGAACTGGCTTGGCTCGACGGCCTGGTCACCCGGGCCGAGGCCGGGCAGACGACGATCGCGGTGGTCACCGGCACCGCCGGGGTCGGCAAGAGCTCGCTCGTCGTGTGGTGGGCGCACCGGGTCGCGCCGCGGTTCCCCGACGGCGTCCTGTTCGCGTCCCTGCGCGGCTTCGACCCGCACCACCCGCCGCTCGAGCCGGCCGAGCTGCTCACCCAGTTCCTGCTCGGCCTCGGCGTCGAAACCGCGAAGGTCCCGGAGCTGCTGCACGAGCGGGTCGCCCTCTACCGCTCGCTGATCGCCGGACGGCGGATGCTGGTGCTGCTCGACGACGCCCGCACCGCCGAGCAGGTGCGCCCGCTGCTGCCGCCGAGCGCGCGGACGATGACGGTGGTGACCAGCCGCTCGCGCCTCGACGGGCTCGCCGTGTCGAACGCGGCCAAGCAGCGCGTGCTCGGCACGCTCGCGCCCGACGACGCCGTCGCGCTCATCGAGGAACTCGCCGGCCCGGCGAGCCTCAACCACGCCCTCGCGCGGCTCTGCGGCTACCTCCCGCTGGCGTTGCGGATCGCCGGAGCAAGGCTCTCGGCGAGCGCGCAGCGGACCGCGGAGGAGCTCGTGGACGAGCTCGGCAACGAACGCACCCGGCTCGCGGCGCTGCAGGTCGACGGCGCCGACGACAGCGTCCGCGCGGCGTTCGACGTCTCCTTCCGCGGCCTGCCCGGCGAAGTCGCGGAAACGTTCCTGCAGCTGGGCGCGGTGCCCGGGGTGATGGTCGGGCCGCACGTGATGGCCGCGGTCGCGCAGATCACGGTGGCCGAGGCTCGGCGGCGGCTGCGCACGCTGGCCGCGCACAACCTCATCGCCGAGACCGAGCGGGACGTCTTCGTGCCGCACGACCTCGTCTGCCTGTACCTGCGGGAGCTCGCCGAGCAGGAACTCGGCGACAAGGAGCGCGACGAAGCCCTCGGCTGGACGGTCCGCTACTACCAGGCGGTGGCCGACCGGGCGCGGCGCCGGCTGGGCCGGATCGCCGACCCGCTCGACTTCTCCCGCGTCCTCGCCGACGACGTGGTGCCGGAGATCCCCGGCTTCGCCGAGGCGCACGACTGGTTCGCGGCCGAGTGGCCGAACCTCCTGGCCGTCCTCGACGCCGCGTACGCCGCGGGCCGCCACGACGACGTGTGGCGGCTGGCTCGGGTGGCTCACACCTACCGCGTCGCGTGCCCGCTGCTGGACGAGTGGATGCGGATGGCCGACCTCGGCGTCGCCGCCGCCGAAGCCGCGGGTGACGTGGCGGGGCAGTGCTGGCTGCGGCTCGCGCGGTGCGAGATCGCGTTGACGTTCGAGCTCCCGGGGTCCGGGCTCGCCGACGCCGAACGGGCGGCGGAGCTGTCCGCCGTCTCGGCCGACCAGCGGCTGCGGACGTCGGTGGACCTGCACCTCGGGCGCGCGCTGAGCCGGCTCGGCGAGCACGAGAAGGCCATCGAGCGGCTGGCCGAGGCCATCGCGAACGCGCCCGACGTCACCCTGCGCGGGCAGGCGCTCAGCAGCTGCGCGCAGGCGGAGAAGCGGGCGGGCCGTCTGTCCGACGCGATCGCCCACCAGCGTGCCGGCCTGCGGATCGACCGCGAACTGGGCGACGACGTCCAGGTCGTCGTCTCCCTGGACCGGCTGGCCGAGCTTTGCCTGCGGGCCAGGGACCTCGAGGCCGCCGAGCGGTACGTCTGGGAAGCGATCGACCTGGCGATCAGCCGTGAGTTCGTCGCGCGGGAAGGGACGCTGCGGCTGACGCTGGGCCGGGTGCTGCGGGCCCGCGGCGACATCGACGGCGCGCGGGAACAACTGGCGTTGTCGGTGCGCATTTACGAGCGCGTGCACCCGAAGCTCGTCGGTGAGGTGCGCACCGAACTCGCCGATCTTCAGTGACGGCTTTCGCGAACTGCGGCCGTTCGGAATTTCGTTGCGAATGGGTCACGAGCCCGCCTTTGCGCTGAATCCTTAGTGGATTCTTAGTGGGCGCGGGCGGTGTCCGCGTAGGTTCGGCGGTGCCGGCAGAGCCCTAGGGGAGGGGCAGGCGGAGACGCCGGTGCCAGGCCCCACGCGGGAAACCGCCGCGGGGCCCGGAGCCGCCAGGAGCGGCTCGTGGCGGCCCGGCCGGCCGACTTGGGGGTAGGCCGGCCGGTCGCCAGGCGGGGGGCCGCGCCTGGCTCAGCCGACGTTCGCGGTGCAGAGCGCGATCGTCGTCCCGCTGTTTTCCGCGACCTTCTTGCCGTCGACGAGAATGGCGCAGCGGATTTCGTTGCTGACCGTCGCATTGCGGGTGTCCGCGGTGAGCGTCAACAGGTAGGAGCCATTGTTGTAGGACGCCTGGCCCTGCCAGGCGTCGGTGCTGGCGGGCGCGTTTTCGGTGCGCTGGTCGTTGAGGCTGCCGTAGCGCACGGTCGCGCCGCCGGCGGAGGTGACCTGGAAGGTCACGGAGTGCTTGTCGGCGGCCACCGCGGGCAGGTGAAGCCCGGATTCGCCGCCGCCGAAGAAGGTGGAGTACAGCAGCATCCCGCCCGTGGTGAGCAGCGCGGCGGCCGTGACGGTGGTGGCGGTGATCGCCACCCCGCGGTCGCCCACGGTGCCCTTCTTGGCCTGGACCAGCCCGGTGATCGCCAGGATGAGCCCGATCCCGCCCAGCGGCCACGCGACGAACTCGACATCCGGGACGAACGTGACGACGAGTGCCGCCACGCCCAGCAGCAGGCCGACGATCGCCAGGATGTTCCGTGCGGGCTTCGCATTGGCCTGACGACGCTCCGTGGCCGTCACCGGCGGCGCGGGTCGGCCGTGGCGCGCGGTGGCCGGCGGGTACTGCGGGTCGGTCATCATGCGAACCCCTTCGGGTGGGAGTGCGACGACGTTAACCCATAAGTGTGGCCCCGAACGAAATTGTTACATTCTGGAAAAAGTCATTGTCCCACCATTTGGTGTCAGGTATCGATATTTCCTGACATCGTGGGCATGGTGTGGCCCGATGATCAATGGGAAGAATATCGGAGTTCCCACTGTTCGACGCGGCCTTTTGCGACCTCGCAGCCGGTATCGTAAATACCGTACGGTCATCCGGGCACCACCGTGAGGCCTACGACGACCGTCGGGTACGGCGTTCAAGACGAAAGTCGTATACCGGACTTCTCAGTCGAAAAGGCTTACTTCCGGGGTGATTTCGAGCAGTTCGAACACGGGCCGGCCGCGCCGGCCGTCGATCGTCGTCGTGCGCACGACGCGTAGCCGGGCGGTCACCGGGCGGTCGAGGTTCTCCTTGATCTGGTCGAGCAGATCCGGCGCCACCGCACCCTGGATCGTGCCGCCCGACTCGCGATCGAGGTAGAAGATGCGCCGCCGGGTGCGGACGCCGTCGAGCCGCCCGCGCACCGTCTCGTAGCCGACCTCCTCGCGGGACTCGCGGAGGCTGCTCTGCAGGATCCGCGCCTGCTCGGTGGTCATGCTGCGGGTGACCTGCTCGCCGGCGGTCGGGGTCAGCGCCATCCCGATGCCGGCGTTCTTCGCGACGGCGTTGACGATGTCGCTCACCGCGTTGCGGACGGTGTCGCGCTGGAGCAGCACGGCGTCGAGCGCGCCGTCGTCCGAGCCGTTCGCCGGCAGGAAGTCGCAGAGCTCCTTGACCGCGCGCTCGGACAGCGTCTCGATGCCGTCGACGATCAGGGCGTCTTCGGCCAGCGGCTCCGGGAAGCCGAAGAAGATCGCGTTGCCCGCCTGGCCGCGCTGGATCAGCGGCGCCTTGTCCCGGTCGGTCTGCTGGACCTGGGTGACCTCGCCGGACGGGTTCCGGATGATGTGCCCGATCTTCGCCGTCGCGTCCTGCAGGGCGCGGCTGATGTCGGAGAAGGTGTACGCGTCGATGGTCTGCTCGCCGATCACCGAGACGTGCAGCAGCGGCGAGCGGGACGTCCGCTCGAACTTGGCGTTGGCCGCCATCGCCGAGGCGCGGGCCAGGTCGTCGAGCCACGTGCCGCCGGGGATCTCGTCGGCGATGCGCCGGAACTCGTTCCTCACCAGATCATCTCCGGGTAGCCCCTGCCACCTGCGGCCCAGACCTCGGCCCACACGTCTTCGTCGCCGGGGCGGCACAGGAAGCCGTCCAGCATGCCGCCGACCGGCTGCACTTGGTCGAGGTACATCGCCGGCTGCCCGACGATCACGCCGCGCAGCGTGAGCAGCCCGTAGAGCGCGGACCGGCCGGCGTCGTCGAGCCGCTTGAGCGCGCCCCATTCGTCCGGGATGAGGACGACGTCGAGGCTTTGCGGTGGGTGGGCGGTCCGGGTGATGAGCTCGCCGCCGATCCAGGCGCGGCCGGACGGGATGATCCGCCGGGCGACGCCGAGGTAGCTGTTGAGCGCGCTGAAGAGGATCTCGCGGTCGTTCTGGTGCGGGGCGTCGAACACCAGGCGTTCGTAGACGTCGGCGAGGTCGCCCGGGTGCCGGCCCGGCGGCAGGACCTGCTGCGACGTCCAATGGGGGAGCGCCACTCCACCCCCTCCTCAGCCTTCGCTCACAGTGCGTAGCCGAACTTACCAGGATGGGTGTCAGCCACCGCGCCCAGGTTGGTGCCACCGCCGGGTGGCGTCCGGCGGCTCTTCGGCCTGCGGCCAGGCGGGTTCTTCTTCGGTGGGCCAGTCCTCGGCCTCCGAAGCGCGCTGCGGCGGCAGCGGCAGGTGGCCTTCGCGGTGGCCGACGGGATCGGGTTCTTCGTCGTCGTGGACGTCGGCGCGCGGCTCGGGCGCGTGCTGGGCCCAGGCGGCCGGGATGAACTGCGTCTGCTCGGTCGAAAGGGGTGGCGGCGGCTCGTACCGCGGTGCTTCGTCGTCGGGCTCGGCTTCCCGGGCGGGCTCGGGCCGGGGGCGCGGGGTGGCGCGCAGCACGAGCCACGACGTCAGCGCACCGAGGGCGAAGGCGACGATCAGCCACAGCCAGATCTGTCCGAACAGCCAGAACATCAGCTCATCACCCCTCAAACGACCGTGATCTCGACACGCCGGTCTTCTTCGCCGCCGGTGGCCGGCCGGGTGTCGCCCAGCCCCCGGTAGGTCACGCGGGCGACCGTCAGCCCGTTGGTCGTGAGGATCCGCGCGACGGCCCGGGCGCGGTCCCGCGAGAGTTTGAGAGCGGCGCTCTCGCCACCGGGGCCCCGGGCGACGTGCCCGGTGACGCGGTACCGGAAGCCGGCGGGCGCCTTGGCGAGAGCGATCGCGACGCTGCGCGCGGCTTGTTCGCCGTCAGGGGTGAGCTTCGCCGTGTCGGGCTCGAAGGCGATGGGCGCCTCGGTGAGCAGCCGGTCGATCTCGGCCTGCACACCGGCCTTGTCGGTGGGCGGCGGCGCGGTGGTACTGGTGGTCGGCGGCGGGCTCGTGGTGGTGGTGGCGGTCGTCGGCGGGCTCGGGGTGGTGGTTGTGGTGCTGCTGCTGTTGCCGGGCGCCACGGGAGTCACGTCGCCGTTGACCTTGGCGGCCCGGACGCCGTCGACTTTTTGCACGATTTCGAGGGCTCTGAGCGCTTGGTCGGGCGGGAAGCCGCTGAGCGTGGCGTCCCGCCCGTCGAAGCGGACATCCCCGGTGGGCAGTCCGGCTTCGAAGAGGGCGGTCTGGGCCCGCGCGGCCAGGTCCCGTTCCATGCTCCCGGACCGGGTCCAGGTGGCGACCCCCGCGAGCAGCGCTGTGACCAGCACCGCAACCGGGACCACGAGGATCCAGCGCCGACGCATAAGGGGACTGTAAGCCGGGTGCCGCGGGTTGGCGAGCTGAATCCGGGTGGTGATCCACAAGTTGTCCCCAGGTAGGTCGACATGTGGACAACTCGGGAGATCGTGTTCGGTCGGGCACGTTCTGTCGGAGGTGGCCGGTAGGCTGGAGACGGGTGGTTCCCCCAGGGAGGGTGGGCCGCGTTCGGAGGCGGTTTGTGGCCGGCAGGGGCAGCAATGGGGCACGGTGGCGCGGGCTGGGATGCCGGTTGTGGTCCGGCGAGGTCTGCGGCTGGCAGCGCTGGTGGGCGCCCTGCGGGTCGCCTCAATACCTGTCGCGCTCTCTGGCTTCACCGAGATGCCCGGCTCAGCCGAGCGCGCCACTCCTCGGCGGAAAGGTTCTCGCCGCGCGATCCGGGCGCTGCGATACCCGGCTGCCGCGGTTCGGCGCCTTTGCCGAACCCTCGCCGTCCCTCAAGTCGCCGCGGGGCCGCCAAGCAAGCCGCCTGCCGCGGTGTTCAGCGCGTTCCGTCGCTCGTGAATGAAACCGGCGGCCGACCCTCAGCTGGCCTGCTGCTGCGGAGCGCTGTCCGGCACCTCGAGCACGTCCAACGGCAGCAGCGGCGCCAGCTGAGGCCGCTTCGGCGACAACCCGTCACCCATCGACTCGCCCCGCAGCTGCCGCCGGATCCACGGCAGCAGGTGCACCTTCGTCCACGTCAGGTCCGACCGGCGGGAGTCGATCCAGCGGCTCGGGGCCTCCGCCAGCGGCCACGGCTCGCGCCAGTCGCTCTCCACCGGGATGCCCAGGACCTCCGCCGCCTTCAGGGCGATCCGGCGGTGGGCGTCCGGGGAAAAGTGGAGCCGGTCGTCGCTCCAGGCTCGGCGGTCGTGCAGCGGGCCCATCGTCCAGAGATCGACCATGCGGGCCCCGTGGCGCTCGGCGATCGCCCACAGATTCGTGTTGTAGATCGCCACCTTGCCGCGCAGGACCGACATCACCGACAGGACCTTCGTGTCCGGGCCGTTGAACATGAGCACCGGGATGCCCGCCTCGCGCAGCTTCGCGACGCCCTCCTCCAGGCGCTCGGTGACCGCGTCGACGTCCGCTCCCGGGACGATGATGTCGTTGCCGCCGGCACAGAGCGTGACCAGGTCGGGCTTCAGCTCCAGGGCGATCGGGAGCTGCTCGTCCAGGATCTCGTCGAGCATCTTGCCCCGCAGGGCCAGGTTGGCGTAGCGGAAGTCGCTGCGGCCGGCCGCCAGGACCTCCGCCAGCCGATCGGCCCACCCGCGGAAGGTGCCGTCCGGCAGGTCGTCGTTGAGTCCCTCGGTGAAGCTGTCACCGAGGGCTACGTAGCTGTCGAATCCGTACACGTGGGTCCCCTTCCCATCCCTGCGACCGACACACCCCGACATGTAGTTGTACACCTCAACTAAGCGTCGGCCGCACACCCGCTCCGCCCCGGGTCGTTCAGCCTGCGGTAACAGTGTCTTATCTTGTCGGCCTTCTCCGCCTCTCTATTACGTAGTCTTCACCGTCGGCATGCCGTGAAACAGCACACTCGAAGGCAAACCCGGCACCCGATGTGGCGAAAATCTCCCCGCCCGGGGCGTTCCGGACGGGATCCGGCAGGCTGGACACGTGTCCGGAGAACCCCGTGAATCGCTCGCGCAGATCCTCGGTGGCCGCCGGGGCGCGCTCGACGCCAGCATCCCGCCCGTCGGTTTCGTCGCCGGCTGGCTCGCGGCCGGTCAGTCCGTCGCCTGGGGTGCCGGTGCTGCCGTCGTGGTCGCCATCGCGGTCGGGGTCTTCCGGATCGCCGGCGGTGGCAAGGTCCGCGCGCTCGTCGTCAGCCTGGCCGCCGTCGTCGCGGCCGCGCTGATCGCCCTGCACACCGGCCGCGCCCAGGACTTCTTCCTGCTGCAGCTGATGTCCAATGTGGCCAGCGCCCTGCTGTGGGCGGCCAGCATCGTCGTGCGCTGGCCGCTGCTCGGCGTGGTCGTCGGCCTGCTGCTGGGCCAGAAGACGCGCTGGCGCCGCGACGCCGTGCTGCTCAAGGCCTACTCGCGGGCCAGCTGGGTGTGGGTGCTCCAGTACACGCTGCGCGTGGTCATCTACGGCCTGCTGTGGTCGGCCGGCCAGGTGCTCGCGCTCGGCGTGGCCCGCACGGTGCTGTCGTGGCCGCTCGTCGCGCTGACCGTCGCGGTCAGTGGCTGGGTGCTCTACCGGGCGTTGCCGCCGGAGCATCCCGGCCTGCGCCTGGCGCCGGAAACCCGCTCGGACGACGTACCCGGGGCATAAGGCGGCCCCCGGCGAGGGGGGAGGGTCCGGGGGCCACTGCCTACGGTACCCGGACTACCCGGGTTCAGTCGACGGTTTCGCGTCTTTGCGCCGCGTTTTGCTCAATCTCGTCCCGGCCGGGGCCGCGGCGCGCCCTCGCCGAAGGCGTCCACGGCGGCCAGCCACGCCGCCCCGAGCACCCCATCGGAGCTGGTCAGCACCTCGAGGCCGGCCAGACGGCGGCGGACGAGCTCGCCGACCGGGCTGGCTCCGCCGAGCACCGAGCCGACGAGCACGATCGGGGTCGACTCGCCGGGCTCGCGCGCGGCGAGGGCGTTCTCGGCCAGGAACCCGGCCGCGCGGGCGACGATCTCCCGGGCCGCGGGCTCACCCGCGTCGTGCGCCGCGCTCACCAGGGGGGCGAACCGGGCGAGCCGGACGGGCGCCTCGGCGTTGGCCGCCGTGATCAACGCCCGGGACGCGGCCAGCCGCGCGTCGTCGTCGCGGACGTCCAAACCGGACAGTCCGAGCGCGGCGGTGAGCACCGCGGAGGGCAGCCCGTCGAGCGGCCGCCCGCGCCCGAGTGCCTCCAAAGTGGAGCGGACGGCTTCGCGGCCCAGCCAGAACGCCGATCCTTCGTCGCCGAGCAGCCAGCCGTAGCCGCCGGTCGTGCCGGCCAGCCGCCGCTTCCGGATCCGGCCCACGATCGAACCGGTGCCGGCGACGACGACCGTCCCGTCCGGTGCCGGCGTCGCCGACGCGTACGCCACTTCGGCGTCGGCGACGGTCCGGACCGGGCAGGTGAGGCCGATCCGCGCCCACGTCCTGTCGAAGACGGCCGCCACGCCCTGGTCGCTCAGCTTGCTGACCCCGGCCATGCCGACGACGCACGCCCGCACCGCCCCGGGGTCGTGGGCGCCGAGCGCCGCGGTGATCGCGCCGGCGATCCGGTCCGCGGCGACCTCGGGCGCGTGCGCGTTCGGGTTGGCCCCGTCGCCGCGCCCGGTGCCCAGCACCGCGCCGGTGGCGTCGACCAGGGCGGCCCTGGTCGACGTGCCGCCGGCGTCGACGCCCACCGCGAAGCTCACCGGGTCTTGGTCACCTTCAGCAGGCCGCGCGGGCTGTCCGGGTCGCCACCGCGGGCGAGCGACAGGCCGAGCGCGATCCGCTGGATCGGCAGGATCTCCAGGATCGGCGCCAGCTCCTCGACCGTCGGGGCGACGTCGATGCGCAGCGCCGCGGGCACCTCGGCGGCGGCCGAACCGACCGCGAGGACGTCCGCGCCGCGCTTGCTGACGGCTTCGAGGACCTCGTGCATCGCCCGGCCGCCGTGCCCGGCGCTGGTCACCGCGAGCACGGCGGTCTCGCCGTCCACCGCCGCGACCGGGCCGTGCAGCAGGTCCGCGCCGCTGTACGCGCGGGCGGCGAGGTAGCTGGTCTCGGCGAGCTTGAGCGAACCCTCGAGCGCGCTGGCGTAGGAGTAGCCGCGGCCGGTGGTGAGGACCCGGTCCACGAAGCGGTACCGGTCGACCGCGCGCTGCACGCCCTCCTCGGCGCCGTCGAGGGTCTGCTGCGCCAGCTCCCCGATCTTCTCGGCGTCGGCCGCCTTGCCGCCGCGCACCGCGTCGATCAGCAGGTACAGCGCCATCAGCGTCGCGGAGTACGTCTTGGTGGCCGCGACGGCCTTCTCGACGCCCGCGCCGATGTCGACGCCGAGCTCGGAGGCCGCCCGCAGCGGCGAGTCCGGGGTGTTGGTGACGGACACCGTCAGCGCGCCCTGGCGGCGCGCCGTTTCGGTGACCTCGATCAGGTCGGGCGAGCCGCCGCTCTGGCTGACCGTGACGAACAGCACGTCCCGCAGATCGGGCCGCGCGCCGTACAGCGTCGCCGTGGACGGGGAAACCAGACCGGCCGGAAGGCCGAGCAGTACCTCGATCAGGTACTTCGCGTACAACGCTGCGTGGTCGCTCGATCCACGCGCGGCGAGCAACGCGAACCGCGGCGGGCGTTGTGAGATCTTTTCCGCCACTTCGGCGATTTCCGCCTGACGCTGCACCAGTCCCGCCAAGACGTCCGGCTGCTGGGCGATCTCCGCGGCCATGTGCGCGCCGGGCCGTTGTTCGGTCATCATTTTCCTCTCCACCTCCGGCATTATGTACCGGACTCAGGCGGCGTCGGTCAGGTCTAGACCAATGTTATAGGGGCGGCGCGTTTGGGGAAAAGGGTACGTTTCTTACGGGGACGTGGCGTGCGATGAGGGAAGACATAGGGAGCCGGGCATGTTGGAGACCACCACCACGGGCGAGGCGGGCGCCGTCGCCGGGCTGCGCGGCCAGCGCGAGCCCAAGTACTGGGCGCTGAAACAGCACCTCCTCGACCTCCTGGACGTGCTGCCGCCGGGGTCGCCGATCCCGACCGAACGCGCGCTCGCCGGGGAGTTCACGGTCTCCCGCACCACCGTGCGCCAGGCGCTGGCCGACCTCACCGCCGAAGGCCGCCTGCACCGTGTGCAGGGAAAAGGCACCTTCGCGGCCGAGCCGAAGCTCGCCCAGCGGCTCCAGCTGTCCTCCTACACCGAGGACATGCGCAAGCAAGGCCTGAAGCCGTCGTCGAAACTGTTGGAAGTCGAGGAACTGCCGGTCGAGGGCGACCTCGCCAAGCTGCTCGGAATCCGCACGGGCGCGAAAATCCTTCGCCTTCGACGACTTCGACTGGCGGATTCCCAGCCGATGGCGCTGGAGACGACCCACCTTCCCCTCGGCCGCTTCCGCGGGCTGCGCAAGCACGTCTCGGCCGGCGGTTCGCTGTACGCCGTTCTCCGCGAGCACTACGGCGTCGAACTCGAACGCGCGGAAGAAACGATCGAGACGTCGCTGGCGGGCCCGCAGGAAGCGGAGATGCTCGGCGCGGACGTCGGCATGCCGGTGCTGATGCTGACCCGCCACTCGTTCGCCACGGACGGCAAGCCGGTCGAGTTCGCCCGCTCGGTCTACCGCGGTGACCGCTACAAGTTCGTGACGACGCTGCTGCCGTAAGGGGGCGCGGTTGACGGGGGTCCCCGGTCGCGTGAAGGTGACCGGGTGACTGCCACTGAAGACACCGGGATCCGGTGGGGCACCGGCGCGGCCCGCGGCCTGCTGGCCACCACCATCCTCGGCTCCGGCATGGCCATGCTCGACGGCACCATCGTCAACGTCGCCCTGCCCCGCATCGGCGCCGAGCTGAACGCCTCCGTCGCCGGGCTCCAATGGATCCTCGACGGCTACATGCTGGCGCTCGCCGCGCTGATCCTCGTCGCGGGCTCGCTCGGCGACCGGTACGGCCGCCGCCGCATGTACCTGGTGGGCGTCGTCTGGTTCGGCGTCGCGTCCGGGCTGTGCGCCGCGGCGACGTCCACCGAGATGCTCGTCGCGATGCGGATCCTGCAGGGCATCGGCGGCGCGCTCCTGACGCCGGGGTCGCTCGCGATCCTCCAGTCGTCCTTCGCGCACGACGCCCGCGCCCGCGCGATCGGTGCCTGGTCCGGCCTCGGCGGCATCGCGGCCGCCGCCGGGCCGCTGCTCGGCGGCTTCCTCGTGCAGGCCTGGTCGTGGCGGCTGGCGTTCCTCATCAACGTGCCGATCGCGGTCGCGGTGGTGCTCATGGCGCGGAAGTTCGTCCCCGAATCCCGCGACCCGGACGCCACCGGGCACCCGGACTTCGGCGCCGCCGCCCTCGGCGCCCTCGGCCTCGCCGGGATCACCGGCGCGCTGGTGGAGGCGCCCGCCCGCGGCGTCGGCGACCCGATCGTGCTGATCGCGGGCCTGCTGGGGATCGCGGGGCTGGCCGCTTTCGTCGCCGTTCAGCACCGCTCGAGGGAACCGCTCGTGCCGCCGTCGCTGTTCCGCGACCGGACCTTCACGCTCTCGAACGCGCTGACCTTCGTCGTCTACGCCGCGCTCGGCGGCGTGATGATGCTGCTGGTGATGCAGCTGCAGGTCTCGCTCGGCTACTCGCCGACCGCGTCCGGGCTGGCCGGGCTGCCGCTGACGGTGATCATGCTGCTGCTCTCGGGCCGCTCCGGCGCGCTCGCGCAGCGCATCGGCCCGCGGACGCAGCTGGTCGTCGGCCCGATCGTCGTCGGCATCGGGATGCTGCTGATGCTGCGCATCGCGCCCGGCGCGTCCTACCTCGGCACGGTGCTGCCCGCGGTGGTGGTGTTCGGGCTCGGGCTGGCGACCGTGGTGGCCCCGGTGACCGCGACGGTGCTCGCCGCGGCCCCGGACCGCTACGCCGGCGTGGCCTCCGGTGTCAACAACGCCATCGCCCGCTCGGGTGGCCTGCTGGCGGTGGCGGTGCTGCCCGCCGCGGCCGGGCTGACCGGCGAGGCGTACACCGACCCGGTCGCGCTGACGGCGGGCTGGCGGACGGCGCTGGTCATCTGCGCGGCGCTGGCGATCGCCGGCGGCCTGATCGCGCTCGGCATCCACAACGGCGTCCTCGCGCCGCCGACGGAGGCCAAGCCCGACGACGAGCGCCCCCACCTGGGCGAATGCTTCCACTGCGGTGTCGAGGGCCCGCCGACGCACATCCGCGGCGGGACCCCGGTCGCCGGCTCCTGACCCGCGCTCCGGATCAGCCCGCGAGGATCTCGGCGAACAGCGCCGGGTCCGCGTTGCCGCCCGAGACCAGCGCGACGGTCTTGCCGGCCGGCAGCTCTTCGGCGTGGAAGAGGTACGCCGCCGTCGTCACCGCGCCGCTGGGCTCGGCCACCAGCCGGGCCTTGCGGGCGAGGACGCGGACGGCCTCGCGGATCTCGTCCTCGGTCACCGTCACCATCCGGTCGACGACCTCCCGCAAATGGGCGAAGGTCAGCTCGGACGGCTGCGACCGCAGGCCGTCGGCGATCGTCTTGGCGCGGTCGGCCTGCGGCCAGCGGACCAGCCGGCCCTGCTGCAGGCTGTCGGCGACGTCCGCGGCCAGTGCGGGTTCGACGCCGATGACCTGGGCCCCCGGGCAGCGGGCCTTGATCGCGGTGCCGACCCCGGCCGCCAGCCCGCCGCCGCTGATCGGCACCAGGACGACCTCGACGTCCGGCAGGTCCTCGGCGATCTCCAGCCCCGCCGTGCCCTGCCCGGCGATGATGGCCGCATGGTCGAACGGCGGGACGAGGGTCAGCCCGCGTTCGGTGGCCAGTTCGCGCGCTTTGCCCTCGTGCTCGCCGATCGGAACCTCGATCACCTCGGCGCCGTACGCGCGGGTGGCCTCGACCTTGATCCGCGGCGCGACGTCCGGCACGACGATCACCGCGGGCACGCCGTAGCGCTGCGCCGCGTACGCGACTGCCTGCGCGTGGTTGCCGCTGGAGTACGCGATGACCCCGCGGGCACGAGCCGCGTCGTCGAGGGCGGCGATGGCGTTGAACGCGCCGCGCACCTTGAACGCCCCGACCGGTTGCAGGTTTTCGGGTTTGAGCCACAGGGTTCCGCGGGGATCCCAGGTCTGGAGCAGCAGAGGCGTGCGCACGGCGACATCGGCGACGCGCTTCGCGGCGGCCTCGATGTCAGAGATCGTCACCAGTTCCATGTGCCGAGTATGTCAAGAAAACGTTCGATATGGAGTGTCTACTGTGGACAGACGGAGTGGTCCTCCTCACGCCGCGGCAACGAGGGGAGTGCCTCACGCGCCTTAGACGTTGGACAGGGGAGAACACGGACTACCTAGATCGGGATCATGAGCAAGGAGAACGTAGCGGCTTCGGAAGCGAAGGAACAGAAGTCGGGCCTGCGGATCGCGCAGGTCCTGGCAGCGGCGCTGGCGGCGGTGACCGCGGCGCTGCTCGGTTCGACGCTGGGCGTGGCGGGCACCGTGGTCGGTGCCGGCGTGGCGAGCGTGGTGTCGACGGTCGGCAGCGAGCTTTACCTGCGCTCGCTGCAGCGCACCCGCGAGGCGGCGCTGAAGGCGCGCCAGCTGGCGACGTCGGGCATCCGGCGCCGGGGACCGGCCGAGGAGCCGTCGGACGTGCCGATCACCGACCAGCCGACGGTCCAGCTGGCGAAACCCGAGCCGTCGCAGCTGTCGGCGCGGCTGCGGAAGCTGCGCTGGCCGTTGATCATCGGCACGAGCGTGGCGGCGTTCGCGGTGGCGATCCTGTCGATCGTCGGCTTCGAGTCGGCGACGGGCACCCAGATCGGCGGCGGCACGGGCTCGAGCATCGGCAAGATCTTCTCGGGCGGCAGCGGCCGCACGGACCAGACGCCGTCGAAGACCCCGCCGACCTCGACGAACGACACCCAGGTGTCCCCGACGGAGACGACCACGACGCCGCCTTCGCAAAGTTCGACGGCGCCGACGACGTCGTCCGAGACCCCGACGACCACCCCGAGCACGACGACCGAGCAGCCGTCGACCTCGGCCCCGGCGACGACCGCGACCCCGCCGACCAGCAAGGGCGCCGCGTCGACACCGACCCCGTGACTCAGGGCAGCCGGGCTCGCAGTTCGCGCGCCGCGGCCTCGGGGTCCTCGGCCTCGGTGATCGCCCGGACCACCACGATCCGGGACGCGCCCGCGTCGAGGACCTCCGGGAGCCGCGGCCCGTCGATGCCGCCGATGGCGAACCACGGCCGATCGGGGGTCCAGGCCGCCGTCGCGCGGACCAGGTCCAGGCCCGGTGCCGGGCGGCCCGGCTTCGTCGGGGTCGGCCAGCACGGGCCCGTGCAGAAGTAGTCCACCCCGGGCTCGGCGGCCGCCGCGAGGGCCTGGTCGAGCGAGTGCGTCGAGCGGCCGATCACCACCTCGTCACCCAGGATGCGGCGGGCCAGCGGCACCGGGATGTCGTCCTGACCCAGGTGCAGCACGTCGGCCCCCACGGCCAGCGCCACGTCGGCCCGGTCGTTCACCGACAGCAACGCTCCGTGGCGGGCACACGCCTCCGCCAGCACCTCCAGCGCCGCGATCTCGCCGGCCGCCTCCAGTGCGCCGGTCTTGTCGCGCAGCTGGACGATGTCGACGCCGCCGGCCAGGGCCGCGTCGGCGAAGGCGGCCAGGTCGCCGCGGTTCGTGCGGGCGTCCGTGCAGAGGTACAGGCGCGCCGAGTCGAGGCGGGCGCGGATCTTGTCACCGGAGAGGGCGGGCATAGCGGCGACCGTACCCGTCGCGTTAGGGTGGACGTGTCCGCACGGGAGCCCGAGGCACGGGCTGAGAGGGAGCTGCCGCTCCGACCGTGGAACCTGATCCGGGTCATGCCGGCGCAGGGAGCGTGATCCCATGACGAACCTGGCAGTGGTGGGCGGCGGCGTGATCGGCCTGTCCGCCGCGTGGCGAGCCGCCGCGAAAAAGCACGACGTCACCCTCTACGACCCCGAGCCCGCCCGCGGTGGCGCGTCCTGGCTGGCCGGCGGCATGCTCGCCCCGGTCACCGAGGCCTGGCCGGGCGAGGAGGACATCCTCCGCCTCGGCGAAGAGTCGCTCAAACGCTGGCCCGGCTTCGCCCGTGACCTCGAAAAAGAGGGCGTCACCCCGGGGCTGGCCGAGCACGGGACGCTCGTCGTCGCCTTCGACCGCGCCGACGCCGGCTACCTGGACATCCTGGCCGGCCACCTGCACTCGCTCGGCCGCACCGCCGAGCGGCTCACCGGGCGGGAGGTCAAGCGGCTCGAACCGGGGGTCGGATCCGTCCGAAGTGGACTCCACGTACCCGGCGACCTGGCCGTGGACAACCGGAAACTGCTCGACGCGCTGTACGCGGCCTGCGTCAACCACCGGGTCCGGTTCGTCCGCGAGCGCGTCGAAGAACTCCCGGACGCCGAAGCCGTCGTGCTCGCCGCGGGCGCCTGGACCGGGCAGCTGCACCCGCTGCTCGCCGGCGCCGTGCGCCCGCTCAAGGGCGAAATCCTCCGCCTGAAACCCCGGCGCGGCTGCTTGCCGCCGCCGACGCACACCGTGCGGGCCGTCGTCGAAGGCCGCCCGATCTACCTCGTCCCGCGCGGTGACCAGGAGCTCGTCCTCGGCGCCACCCAGTACGAGGCCGGGTTCGACCGGGCCGTCACCGTCCGCGGCGTGCGTGAGCTGCTCGAAGGCGCCGAACGCATCTACCCCGCGGTCACCGAGTACGAGCTGGTCGAGAGCGCCGCCGGCCTGCGGGCCGGCAGCCGGGACGCGCTGCCCTACCTCGGCGTCCTGGACGGCAGTGTTTTTGCCGCGACCGGGCACCACCGCAACGGCCTGCTGATGGCCCCGGTGACCGCGGACGCCGTGGTCGCCTGGCTCGAGGGGGACGAGCCGCCGGAAGGCACCGCCGCCGCGTCCCCCGCCCGCCTGCACCAGAAGGAGCACGTGTGATGGAGATCAAGCTCAACGGGAAGTGGACGGCGTTCCCGGACGGCGCCACCGTCGCCGACGTCCTCGACGCCACCGGCGGCCGGCGGCCCGGGATCGCCGTCGCGGTCGAGGGCGTCGTCGTCCGCCGTGCCGACTGGGCCACCACCGCCGTGCCCAAGGGGGCGGGCGTCGACGTGCTCACCGCGGTCCAGGGAGGCTGAAATGGACGAAGAACCACTGGTCATCGGCACCTGCAAGCTGACGTCGCGGCTGATCATCGGCACCGGCGGCGCGGCGAACCTCGCCGTGCTGGAACGCGCGCTGGTGGCGTCGGGCACCGAGCTGACCACGGTCGCCATGCGCCGCGCCGACGCCGAGGGCGGCTCCGGCGTCCTCGAGCTCCTGAACCGGCTCGGCATCGAACTGCTGCCGAACACGGCGGGCTGCCGGACGGCCGCCGAAGCCGTGCTCACCGCGCAGCTGGCCCGCGAGGCCCTGGAAACCGACCTGATCAAGCTCGAGGTGCACGCCGACGACCGGACGCTGCTGCCGGATCCGTTCGAGACCCTCGACGCCGCCGAACGGCTGGCCGCCGACGGGTTCACCGTGTTCGCCTACACGAACGACGACCCGGTGCTCGCGCTGCGCCTGGAGGAAGCCGGCTGCGCCGCGGTGATGCCGCTGGGCGCGCCGATCGGCACCGGCCTCGGCATCCGGAATCCGCACAACATCGAGCTGATCGTCTCGCGGGCGGGCGTCCCGGTGATCCTGGACGCCGGAATCGGCACGGCGTCGGACGCGACGCTGGCGATGGAACTGGGCTGCGACGCCGTCCTGCTCTCCACCGCGGTCACCCGGGCGGCCGATCCCGAGCGGATGGCCGCGGCGATGCGCGCGGGCGTGGTGGCCGGACGGCTGGCCCGCGAGGCCGGCCGCGTGCCGCAGCGCTTCTGGGCGCAGGCGTCGAGCCCACCCCGGTGAACTGCTGCTTTCGGGGGCTCCGGGTGGCGGAGCCCCCGGCCCGGGGCGAAGCCCCGGTATGACGCCGTGGTGGCTTAACGCGGAGCGTGACCCCGGACCCGTAAGGTGGACGGCAATTTCCGGCGCAGCCGCGGCGGGGTGAGGGCAGAAGGAGCCAGCCGTGACGAGCACATCGGTCCAGGACGTCTCGGGCAGGTTGTACCTCGCCGTGGGCAGGCTGTCCCGGTCCCTGCGGCAGGCGGGGGTGCCCGGGCCGGGCCACGGCGCGATCTCGGCGCTGGCGACGCTGGTGCACGCGGGCCAGCTGCGGCTCGGCGACCTCGCGGCCAAGGAAGGCGTGGCCGCGGCGACGATGTCGCGGATCATCGCGTCCCTGGTCGAGGCGGGGTACGTCAGCCGCGAGTCCGATCCGATCGACCGGCGCGCCTGGCTGGCGAAGGCGACCGAAGAGGGCGAGCGCCTCGTTTCCGGCGTCCGGTCGACGCGGGTGCAGGAGCTGAACCGGCGCCTCGACCGGCTCTCGCCCGAGCACCGGGAGGCCCTGACGGCGGCGATCCCGGCGCTCGAGGCCCTGATCGCGGACGACTGAGCCGCCTTCTGAACCGTCAGCGCTCTTCGGGCGCCAGCCGCCAGAAAGCCGAGACCGGGCCGACCTTCGCGCCCATCGGGTAGGCGTGCTCGACCGCGTGCGAGACGAACCACTTGCCGTAGCGCGCGGCCTCGACCACGGACATCCCCTTGGCCAGGCCGGCCGTGAGCGCGGACGCCATCGTGTCGCCCGCGCCGTGCGTGTGCGGGGTCGGGTACCGCTGCCCCGGCAGCTCCACGAACGTCGACCCGTCGAACAACAGGTCCACGCACTCCGGGTCGGCCTGCAGGTGCCCGCTCTTGACCAGCACGTACCGCGGGCCCATCCGGTGCAGCACGACGGCCGCGGTGTGCATGCCCTCGCGGTCCTTCACCGTCATCCCGGTGAGCAGCCGGACCTCGTCGAGGTTCGGGGTCAGCACCGTCGCGCGCGGCAGGAGCTCGTCGCGCAACGCCACGAGCCCCGCCTCGTCGAACAGCGGGTGGCCGTGCATCGACGCCGCTACCGGGTCCACGACGAACGGGATCTTCGCGTCCCGCCCGATTTCGGCGGTGTCGCACGCCGCCGCGACGGCGTGGATGATCTCGGCCGAGGCCAGCATGCCGGTCTTCGCCGCGCCGACGCCCATGTCCGCCGCCACGGCCTCGATCTGCCCGGCCACGATGTGCGGCGGCAGGTCGGCGCGGTCGTGCACGCCCAGGGTGTTCTGCACGGTGACGGCGGTGACCGCGACCAGGCCGTGCACTCCGCAGGTCAGGAACGTGCGCAGGTCCGCCTGGAGCCCGGCGGCACCGCCGGAGTCCGACCCGGCGATGGTCAACGCCGAAGGAATCATTCTTTTCCCGACTTCTGGTCTAGGCCAATTGGCCTCTCTTGCTTCATCGACAGTCAACCACGGTGGGACATTGTGAAGGTTACTCACGTTCGAAGGAGCCTGGATGAAGCTCTTCTCGGTGGTCCTCCTCGCGGCCGCTCTCACGCTCTCCGGAACGACCGCCGCTCACGCGGACAGTCCCAAGCTCTCCCACGTCACCACCGTCGGCGTGCACAACACCTACGACCCGGCGGCCTACGGCTACCTGGCCCAGGCGCTCGACGCCGGGTCGTCGCTGATCGAGCTCGACGTCTGGCCGGACTTCTTCACCCACGAGTGGAAGGTCAGCCACTCGAACCCGTTGGGAAACCAGAACAACTGCGTCGCGGCGACTTCGGCGTCGCAGCTGTACTCGGGTGGGACGAACAAGAACCTGGAGTACTGCCTCGACGACATCCGGATCTGGCTGGCCGCCCACCCCGGGCACACGCCGCTCACGCTCAAGCTCGAGATGAAGACCGGCTTCTCGGACAACACCGGCCTGGGCCCGGACGAGCTGGACGCGACGTTCCGTTCGCACCTGGGCAGCGTCGCCTTCCGCCCGGCCGAGCTGCTCGGGAGCTACGCCACGCTCGACGACGCGGCCAAGGCGGACAACTGGCCGTCCGTGGACGCGCTGCGGGGCCGGGTCATCACCGAGATCATCCCGGGCACGGTCGAGGAGCAGAACCCGACCGACACGCTGAAGACCGACGTCGAGTACACGCGGTACCTCGTCGGCCTCAAGAACGCCGGCAAGCTCGGCGACGCGAACATCTTCCCGACCGTGCACGGCGCGGCCGGCGGTGACCCGCGGGACAAGTACACCGCCGACCTCAAGCCGTGGTTCGTGGTCTTCGACGGCGACGCGAACGCGTGGGTGACCCAGACCGGGCCGTGGTGGTACGACGCCAACCACTACTACGTCGTGATGACCGACGGGCAGAACGTCGCGCCGGCCATCGACGCCCACAACCCGACGGTCGACCAGGCCAACCAGCGCGTCGCCGAGCTGGCGAAGCAGCACGCGTCGGTGGTCACTTCGGACTGGACCGGGCTGACGACGGTGCTGCCGCAGGTGCTCGCCCGGGGTTAGCCGATCAGCACGGGCCGGCCGGCTTCGATCGATCCGCCGCGGCCGGCCGGCCCGCCGCGGCCGGTGCCCGGTCCGCGCGCGATTTACCGATCCAGCACCCAGAACGGCGAGACCGGCCCCACCCCGGCGCCCAGCGGGTAGGCCTCCGCCACACACCGCTCGATGAACTTCTTCCCCGCCGCCACGGCGTCCGGCACCGAGGCGCCCTTCGCCAGCGACGCCGTGATCGCCGACGCCAACGTGTCCCCGCCGCCGTGGGTGTTCTCCGTGAGGTACCGCGGGCCGCTCAGTGCGATGTACTCACGGCCGTCCGACAGCAGGTCCACGCAGTCTTCCGTGCCCTGCATGTGGCCGCCCTTGACCAGGACCCACCGCGAGCCGAACTCCAGCAGGGCCTCGGCGGCTTCACGTTGGGAAGCCGGGTCCACGACCGAAATGCCCGTCAGCAGCCGGACTTCGTCGAGGTTCGGCGTGATCAGCGTCGCGCGGGGGAACAGCTCCGTGCGGATCGCCTCCAGGGCGTCCTCGCGCAGCAGCGGGTCACCCGTCATCGAGGCCGCGACCGGGTCGACCACGAACGGGCCGACCTCGACCTCGTCCAGGGTCTTCGCCACCGAACGGATGATCTCGGCCGTCGCCAGCATGCCCGTCTTCGCGGCGTTGACGCCCATATCCGACGCCACCGCCTTGATCTGCGCGGTGACGACGTCGGCCGGGATCTCCGTGAAACCCTGCACACCAAGAGAGTTCTGCACGGTGACCGCCGTCAGCGCGACCAGCCCGTGCACCCCGTGCGCGAAGAAGGTCCGCAGGTCGGCCTGGATGCCCGCACCACCGCCGGAGTCCGATCCGGCGATGGTGAGGGCGGTCCTCGGTGTCACGGCTGCACCACCGGCAGATAGACCTGGCCGCCGGACTCGGTGAACTCCGCCGACTTCGAAGCCATCCCGGCCTCGATCGCCTCCACAGTGGACAGTCCGTGCTCCTCGGCGTACTTGCGTACGTCCTGGGTGATCCGCATCGAGCAGAACTTCGGGCCGCACATGGAGCAGAAGTGCGCGGTCTTGGCCGGCTCGGCGGGGAGGGTTTCGTCGTGGAACGAGCGCGCGGTGTCCGGGTCGAGCGACAGGTTGAACTGGTCGTTCCAGCGGAACTCGAAACGTGCCTTGGACAGCTCGTCGTCCCACTCCTGTGCGTACTTGTGCCCCTTGGCCAGGTCCGCGGCGTGCGCGGCGATCTTGTACGTGATCACGCCGGTCTTGACGTCGTCGCGGTTGGGCAGGCCGAGGTGCTCCTTCGGCGTGACGTAACACAGCATCGCCGTGCCGTACCAGCCGATCTGCGCCGCGCCGATGGCCGACGTGATGTGGTCGTACGCCGGCGCGATGTCCGTCGCGAGCGGGCCGAGGGTGTAGAACGGCGCCTCGCCGCAGAGCTTTTCCTCGAGCTCGACGTTCTCCTTGATCTTGTGCATCGGCACGTGACCGGGGCCCTCGATCATCACCTGAACGTCGTGCGAGCGCGCGATGTGCGTCAGTTCGCCGAGGGTTTCCAGCTCGGCGAACTGGGCGCGGTCGTTCGCGTCGGCGATCGAGCCCGGGCGCAGGCCGTCGCCGAGCGAGAACGTGACGTCGTACTGCCGGAGGATCTCGCAGAGTTCCTCGAAGTGGGTGTACAAAAAGGACTCTTGGTGGTGCGCGAGGCACCACGCGGCCATGATCGACCCGCCGCGGCTGACGATGCCGGTGACGCGCCGCGCGGTCAGCGGGATGTAGCGCAGCAGCACGCCGGCGTGCACGGTGACGTAGTCGACACCCTGCTCGCACTGCTCGATGATGGTGTCGCGGTACACCTCCCACGACAGCTTTTCCGGTTCGCCGTCGACCTTTTCCAGCGCCTGGTAGATCGGCACGGTGCCGACCGGCACCGGCGAGTTGCGGATGATCCACTCCCGCGTTTCGTGGATCCGCTTGCCGGTGGAGAGGTCCATGATCGTGTCGGCGCCCCAGCGGGTCGCCCACACCATCTTGTCGACCTCTTCCTCGACCGACGACCAGACCGCCGAGTTGCCCATGTTGGCGTTGATCTTCACCAGGAAGTTCTTGCCGATGATCATCGGCTCAGTCTCGGGGTGCTTCCGGTTGGCCGGGATCACCGCGCGGCCGCGGGCGACCTCGTCGCGCACGAATTCGGGCGAAACCCGTTCGCGGGCGGCGATGTACTCCATCTCGCGGGTGATGACGCCCTGTTTGGCCCAGCCGAGCTGGGTGTTGTGCTCACGCCCGTCGGCCCAGCCGGCGCGCAGCCGGTGAAGTCCACTGTGGACGTCGATCTCGACGTCCGGATCGGTGTACGGGCCCGAAGTGTCATAGACGTCGAACTGCTCACCATTGGAGAGATCGATCCGCCGGACAGGGACGCGGAGCCCGGATTCGGTCTGCTGGTAGGCCTTGTGCGAGCCGGTGATCGGACCGGTGGTCACTTTCACGGCAGCATTGTTTTCAAGCGTCGTCAACGACTTTCACTCCCTACGCCGGCATTACCCGGTCAGGTTCATGCGGTCGGTGACGCCTGCGAAACGCAAGTCACCCTCTCAGCCCGCCATGGCGCGAGCTCCCGCGTTGGTGTTGTGCCACCGACCATGCCACGCCGAAGCGCGATACTCAAGTCTCCTCACCTCACCCGACCAGTTCGGCCGGGGTCGCGTAGACGTCGACCATGGCGCCGTTGCGCAGCACGGTGATCGGCAGCGCGGTGCCGATCACTTCCGCGAACAGCTGCCGCTGGATGCCTTGGGCGTCCGAGACGCGGGTGCGCCCGACGGTCAGCACGAGGTCGCCGGCGCGCAGGCCCGCCCGGTCGGCGGGGCCGCCGGAAACGACTTCGCGCACCCGCAGCCCGGCGCGCTGCCCGGTGCGCTCGGCGACGTCGTCCGGCAGCGGCGCGGGCACGCCGACGACGCCGAGGTACGCCCGCCGCACCCGGCCCTCGACGACGAGCGTGTCGATGATCCGCCGGGTCGTCGCGTTGATCGGCACCGCGAGCCCGAGCCCGACCCCGGCGACCGCGGTGTTGATGCCGACGACCCGGCCGGCGGAGTCGGCGAGCGCACCGCCGGAGTTGCCGGGGTTGAGGGCGGCGTCGGTCTGGATGACGTCTTCGATCACGCGGGTGGTCCGCCCCTGCCGCACCGGCAGCGCCCGCCCGAGCGCGCTGACGACCCCGGCGGTGACGGTCCCGGAGAACCCGAGCGGATTCCCGACCGCGACGACGAGCTGCCCGACGACGAGCCGGTCGGCGTCGCCGAGCACGGCGGCCGCCGGCGTCGCGCCCCGCGCACGCAGCACGGCGAGATCGGACAGCGGATCGGCGCCGACGACGTCGAAGGGCACTTCGCTGCCGTCGGCGAAGGTGGCGACCCCGCGCCGGTGGTCGCTGACGACGTGGGCGTTGGTGAGCAGGTGGCCGTCCTCGGCGAAGACGACGGCCGAGCCACTGCCCCGCGCGAGCTGCACCCCGGCGACGTGCGGGGTGACGATCTTGGCGACCGTGCTGACCGCGCGCGAGTAGGCGTCCATCGCGTCGTCCATGGAGATACCTCGATTACAGCGTTGCAGGTACTACAATCTTGCGCCCGGTTCGGCGGGAAGTCCGTTCGCTGCTGGTGAACCAGGACCAGTGACGGTCAGTGGTTCACCGGATCAGCCCATGCATCGGCCAGAAATCGGCGGCAGACTGCCAGGCGCCTTTCTGTAACGGTGCAGAGGCGACTTTTCTGTGGGGTTGATATGCGCAAACTCATCTTCGGCGCCCTCGCCGGGCTGCTGGTCACCGGCCTGATCCCGGCGACCGCGGCGGCGCAGGGGGAGGCTCCCGGTGCCCCCGGGACCCATCCCAGCTGGCTACCCGCGAACAAGACCGGCTTCGGGACCGCGCACGACCGGTCCAGCAACGTCTGGTTCACCCTCCAGGGCGGGCAGCTGTCCGAGGTCTACTACCCGGACATGTCCACGCCCAGCGTCCGCTCGATGGACTTCGTCGTCACGGACGGCCGCAGCTTCGCCGTCACCGACTACTCGGCGAAGTCGCAGCAGGTCCGGCGGACCGGCGACGACAGCTTGACGTACGAGCAGACCGTCACCGACGACCAGCACCGGTGGCGCCTCCGCAAGACCTACGTCACCGACCCGGCCGCCACGACCGTGCTGGTGGACGTCGACTTCCAGTCGCTCACCGGGCGGCCCTACCAGCTCTACGCGGTCGCCGACCCGGACCTCACCAACGACGGCTCCGACGACTCGGCCGCTCGCTCGGGTGACGCCCTCACGGCGCAGGACGCCACGAACGCCGCTGCGCTGACCGCGCAGCCCGCGTTCACCACGACCAGTGTCGGCTACGCGGGCGCCTCCGACGGGAACACCCAGCTCACCAAGACCTTCAAGCTCGACCGGTACGACACCGCGGCCAAGGGCAACGTCGTGCTGACCGGCCGGACGAACGCCGACGGCGTCCGCGACCGGCACGTCACCGTGGCCCTCGGCATGGGCGCGAAGGCCGCCGACGCGCTCAAGAGCGCGCAGGCGTCGCAGCGACGCGGCTTCCGCGACATCGCGCGCGCCTACGACCGCGGCTGGCAGCAGTACCTGCGCGGGGTCGCCAAGCCGCCGTCGTCGCTGAAGACCGGCGCCGAGCGCGACCTGTACAAGGCGTCGATGCTGACGCTCGCCGCGAGCGAGGACAAGCACCACCCCGGCGCCTTCATCGCGTCGCCGAGCATGCCGTGGCGGTTCGGGAACAACGACCCCGAGTGGTCGCCGTCGGGCACCTACCACCTGGTCTGGCCGCGTGACCTCTACCAGATCGCGACCGGGCTGGCCGCCGGCGGCGACACGGCCGCCGCGAACCGCGCGGTGTCGTACATGTTCGGCACGCAGCAGCAGCCCGACGGGCACCTGCCGCAGAACAGCCGGGTCGACGGCGTGCCGTACTGGACGTCGATCCAGCTCGACGAGACCGCGTTCCCGATCGTGCTCGCCCAGCAGCTGGGCCGGAACGACCTGTGGCCCGGCGTCCGCAAGGCCGCCGACTTCATCCTCGGCTACAAGGGGCCGAACGGGCAGGCGTCGCCGTACACCCAGCAGGAGCGCTGGGAGGAGCAGGACGGCTGGTCCCCGTCGACGATCGCCTCGGTGATCGCCGGGCTCGTCTGCGCCGCGGACATCGCTTCGCACAACGGCGCGGCCGCCGACGCCGCCCGCTACCTCGCCGCGGCCGACAAGATGAAGGCCGACCTGCCGAAGCAGACGATCACCACGAACGGGCCGCTGTCGAAGGACCCGTACTTCGTCCGGCTCACGAAAGACGCGAACGCGAACGCCGGGACGACGTACAACCTCGGCAACTCGAGCGTGACGATGGACCAGCGTGCGGTCACCGACGCGGGCTTCCTCGACCTGGTCCGGCTCGGCGTCTACCGCGCCGACGACCCGGTGATTCGCAACAGCGTGCGCGTGACCGACAAGGAAATCGCGTTCACTACGCCGACCGGTCAGTTCTGGCACCGGTACACGAAGGACGGCTACGGCGAGCAGGCCGACGGCTCGCCGTGGGACTACACGTTCCCGGCGGAGAGCCGCACGACGTTCGGCCGGTTGTGGCCGCTGCTCGCCGGCGAGCGCGGCGAGTACGAGCTGACGCTCGGTGACCGCGCCTCGGCCGCGCGGCGGCTGCGTGACCTCGGCCGGGTGAGCAGCTCGGCGGAGACCATGCCGGAGCAGGTGTGGGACGAGAACCCGCCGTCCGGGCAGACCGGCTTCCCGGCCGGCACGCCCACGACGTCGGCGACCCCGCTGGCCTGGACGCACGCCCAGTACGTCCGGCTCGCCTGGGACGTCAAGGCGGGCTCGGTGCTGGAGACGCCTCGAGTGGTCCGCTGTCACTTCCTCGGCTGCTGACCGCTCGTGAAACGGCGAAGGGCTCCTCGGTTTCGAGGGGCCCTTCGTGGTCTCAGATGACGGCGCCGTCGTCCTCGGGGGTCCGCGGCGGCAGCCACGAGTTGCCGGGGACGCCCCACTTGTTGGACTTCAGCATCTTCTTCGCGGCCCGCGCGTGCCGCCCGACCAGGCGGTCGAGGTAGATGTACCCGTCCAGGTGATCGGTCTCGTGCTGCAGGCAGCGCGCGAAGTAGCCGGTGCCCTCGACCTCGATCGGGTGGCCGTCGATGTCGGAGCCGGTCACCTTCGCCCACTTGGCCCGGCCCGTGGGGTACGACTCGCCGGGCGCCGAGAGGCAGCCCTCCCAGTCGTCGTCCGGGTCCGGCATGGTCTCCGGGATCTCCGACGTCTCCAGCTTCGGGTTGACCACGACGCCCTTGTGCCGCACGCCTTCGTCGTCCGGGCAGTCGTAGACGAACACCCGCAGATCGAGGCCGATCTGGTTGGCCGCGAGGCCGACACCCTCGGCGGCGTACATCGTCTCGAACATGTCGTCCACGAGCGTGCGCAGCTTCTCGTCGAACTCGGTGATCTCCCGAGTCGGCTGGTGCAGCACGGGTTCGCCGGCGATAACGATGGGGTGGATGGTCACGGCGAGCCAGTTTAGTCGGACCCCTCTGGTAGACCTGCATCAGACCGTGACGCGCCGACGTCGATGCCCACGTCGGCGGCGGCTTCCGTGGTTGAATGGCGCCCGCGGAAGAGCTGGATCTGATTCGCCATGACGCCCGATTGAGAGGGACTCGGATGGACGCCGCGGAGTCGATGGCTGAGCCGCAGCCGTCGCCGCCGAAGCCCGTGCCCGGCCTGACCGAACGCGAGGTCGAGATCCTCGCCTTCGAGCGCCAATGGTGGCGGCACGCCGGGGCGAAGGAGAACGCCATCCGCGAACGCTTCGACTTGTCGGCGACGCGCTACTACCAGCTGCTCAACAAGCTGCTGGAGAAGCCGGAGGCGATCGAAGCCGACCCGATGCTGGTGAAGCGGCTGCGCAAGACCCGCGCCGCCCGCCAGCGCAAGCGAGGCGCCCGGCGACTGGGGATCGAGCTGCAATGAGTGTGTTTTCCGGAATGTCCCGGCCGATGAAGGCCGCGGGTGTCGCGTTGATCGGCGTGGCCATCATCGCCGCTGTCATCGGCGGGATCTCCGCGCTGGGCGGGGGCGACGGGTCCAACGAAGCCGGGCCGAGCGGCACGTCGACGCAGCCGGGCACGTCCGGCGGGCCGTCGTCGGCGGCGCCGTCTTCGACCTCGTCTTCGGCGGCGACACCGCCGTCGAGCTCGACGAGCTCTTCGTCGCCCACCCCGCCGTCGCCGAGCTCGCCGTCGCCCGGCCAGGCGACGTCGTCCGCGCCCGGCGGCCCCGGTCAGCCGGGTGGTGACCAGCAGGCGTCCAACAAGTGGGTGACCGTCCGGGTGTTCAACAACTCGACGATCGAGGGCTTGGCGGACCGGGCGGCGGAGGACTTCCGCGGCGGCGGCTGGAACGTCAACGAGGTCAGCAACTACTCCCAGGGCATCATCCCGACGACGACGGCGTTCTACCGCCCGGGCACCGACGAGGAAGCCGCGGCCAAGCAGCTCGCGCAGGAGTTCGGCATCAAGGCCGAGCCGCGCTTCGAAGGCATCCAGAGCGCGAGCCCCGGCGTGATCGTCATCGTGACGAAGGAATACCAGTCCGGCCACAAGGGCAGCTGACGGGCTTTCGCGTGATCTGAACGCCGACACGCGTGATTGGGCAGCCGACACGCGTGATCAGAGGGTCGACAGGCCGTGGCTGGCTTAGCTCCGCCGTGTCGACCCTTCAATCACGCGTGTCGACCCTCGAATCACGCGTGTCGACCCTTCAGACACCGGCCTGGGTCTTCGCGTACGCCTCGAGGGTGGCCAGCTGGGCCGGGTCGAGGCTCGGCCGGACCGTCTTCCGGGCCGCGTCCAGGTGCGCCGCCGTGACTTCGCGGGCCTCCAGCGACTCGCGCATCGCCGTCAACGCCGCTTCGCGGATCAGCGCCGCGCAGTCGGCCGCCGAGTAGCCGTCCAGAGTGGACGCCACCGCAACGAGGTCCACGTCGCCGGCCAGCGGGGTGTTCTTCGAGCTGGCCGCGAGGATGGCCGCGCGGGCCTCGGCGTCCGGCGGCGGCACGTAGACGCGGCGCTCGAGCCGTCCGGGCCGCAGCAGCGCCGGGTCGACGAGCTCCGGCCGGTTCGTCGCACCCAGGACGACGACTTCGCGCATCGGCTCGACGCCGTCGAGCTCGGTCAGCAGCGCCGCGACCACGCGGTCGGCGACCCCCGAGTCGGACGACTGGCCGCGACGCGGGGCCAACGCGTCGATCTCGTCCAGGAAGATCAGCGCGGGCGCGGCCTCCGCGGCCCGGCGGAACAGCTCGCGCACCGCGCGTTCGGACTCGCCGACCCACTTGTCCATCAGCTCGGCGCCCTTGACCGCGAAGACGTTCAGCGCGCCGGTGCCGGCCAGCGCCCGCACGAGGAAAGTCTTGCCGCCGCCGGGCGGCCCGTAGAGCAGCACCCCGCGCGGCGGTTCGACGCCGAGCCGGGCGAACGAGTCCGGGTACCGCAGCGGCCAGAGCACGGCCTCGGTGAGGGACTGCTTGACGTCGAGCATGTTGCCGACGTCGTCCAGGGTCAGCCCGCCGGTGGCCAGGTTGTCCGAAGTGGACATCGAGACCGGCCGGACGGTGGCCAGCGCGTCGAGCAGGTCCTGCTGCGAGATGCGCGGCTCGTCGGTGTCGCGCTGGCGCAGCGCCGCCCGCAGCGCGGCGTCCCGGCGCAGCGCGATCAGGTCCGCGGCGACGAAGCCGGGCGTCCGCTCGGCGAGGACACCGCAGTCGATGCCCGTGTCGAGCGGGACGTCACGGAGCAGGACGTTCAGCAGCTCGCGGCGGGTTTTGGCGTCCGGGAGGGCGAGGCCGAGCTCGCGGTCCAGCAGGTCGGCGGCGCGCAGCCGGGGGTCGGCCGATTCGGCGCGGGCCGTCGTCGCGACGACGGCGAAGCGCTCGCGCCGCAGGGCTGCCCGCAGCTCTTCCAGCACGACGGTGGCGACCGGCGGCGGAGTCGTCGCGGGCAGGAGCGCGTCAACGTCGGTGAGCAGCAGGACCGAGGGGCCGCCGGCGGCGTGGATGGCCTCGCGCAGGCGTGCCACGGCGACGTTCGGGTCCAGCACGGCGAGGTTCGGCGCGGCCAGCGGGATCACCCGGATGCCGGCTTCGTTCGCGACCGACCGCACGAGCGTCGCCTTGCCGACGCCTTCGGGGCCGGACAGCAGGACGCCCAGGTGGGCGGGCGCGCCCAGCCGGGCCAGCAGCTCGGGCCGCTGGAAGGCGAGGTCGAACCACTCGGCCAGCTTGCGCGCGGCGGCCTCGGCGCCGATCAGGTCGGCCAGCGGGACGACGGGCTCTTCTTCTGCGACGGCCTCGTCCTCGACGACCTCGGCGTCGATCCACTCCTCGGCCGCGGTGACGGCGGAGGTGCGGACCAGCGCGGTCGCCGTCCGGGGCGCGGCGGGTTCGGCGGCCCTTCCGGGCCGGGCGCCGTCGCGCCAGGTGACCACAGTGGACGGTCCGACCGCCACGGTGCCGGCCGGCTCGGTCGCGGTGACGGTGAGCAGCTCGTTCGTCCAGGTCGCGCCGATCGCGCGTGACAGCTGGCCGCGCAGGCCGGCCGGGTCCGACCCCGGCGACGGCGCGAGGTCCTGCGGCAGCAGCGAAACGGCGTCCCCGACGGTGAGGACCTTGCCGATCAGCGCGAGCCGCAGCATGTGCGGGCTGACCGAGACGCTGGCCAGCCGCGACCCGGCGACGGTCACCGTCTTCGCCGCGGCGACGTCGGCCGGCGCGACGACGACCTCCGCGCCCTCGGTGACGCCCAGGTTCGACATGGTGACGTCGTCGGTGAGCACCACCCCGGGCACGCCGGTCTCGTCGGCGGGCGCGGCGAGCGCGGCGCTGACCCGCGCCCCGGTGAGGTGGACGGCATCCCAGGCCCGCAGGCCCAGCGCGTCGAGGACTTCGGGATGCAGCCGGACGACGCCGCGGCGGGTGTCCAGCGCGGACGGCGTGTGCCGGACGGTCAGCGTGATCTGCGGGTGGCTCACGCCGTTCACCCTAGCGAGCCGGCGCCCCCGGAGGACACGCGAACCAACCCAGGTACCCGAGTCGTCCACCCAGGTACGCGTGTCGTCCGTCTGAGTACGCGTGTCGTCCGTCCAGGGACGGCTAATGCCTCTCGGGTCACACGGGACACCGGCCGAATCGCGCGTGAGCCGGTACCGGAATGGCGAACTCGCGTACCTGGATGGACGACATGCGTACCTGGATGGACGACACGGCGGGGCTTACTTGCGGCGGAGGCCGATCTGGCGCCAGGAGCGGCGGCGCTGGCCGTTGCCGTTTTCCGAGGTGACGCGGGGGGTGCGGACCGTTTCGCGGGGGAGGCGGACCGCGCGCATCGCCGCGCCCGCGACCCGGCGGCGCAGCGGGCGACGCAGGCCGAGGCGGCGCGGGGAGCGGGCCCGGCGGATCGCGCGGCGCTCGCTCGGCGGGACCGTCCAGGCCTCCGGGTGCGCCGCCAGCCAGCGGTGCCGGTGGATCGAGTACGGGATGTGCGCCAGGTACAGCACCATCGCCGCGAGCAGGGCGACCAGCGGGAACTGGATGATCGCCGCCGCCAGGAGGGCGACGCCGAGCAGGAGCGGCGCGATCGCCTTCGGCGGCGCCTTGACCGTCTTGAGCGACAGCGTCGGGATGCGGCTGATCAGCAGGGCCGCGATGGCGACCGTCCACGCCCACACGACGTACTGCGACGACCACCACCCCTCGCCCCACTGCAGGTACGCCACCAGCGGCAACATCCCCAGCAGGCCGCCCGCGGGCGCCGGGACGCCGACGAAGAACTCGCTCGCGTACGGCGGCTGCTCGGTGTCGTCGAGCAGCGTGTTGAAGCGCGCCAGCCGCAGGATCATGCAGACGGCGAAGATCAGCGACGCCACCCAGCCGATCCGGTCCGCGCCGGTCTGCCACACGTAGATCACCAGCGCCGGGGCGACGCCGAACGAGATGCCGTCGGACAGCGAGTCCAGCTCCGCGCCCATCTTCGACGTCGCGTCGAGCAGGCGGGCGATCCGGCCGTCCAGGCTGTCGAGCACCGCCGCGATGCCGATCGAGGCGATCGCCATCGCGTAGTTCTTGGTCAGCGCGAACTGCACGGCCGACAGGCCCGCGCACAGCGCCAGCACGGTGATGGCGTTCGGCAGCAGCCGGACGCCCGGGGTGGTCACGCGGACCATCGATCAGCCTTTCGCAGGCGCGGCAGGGAGTTCGGCGATGACCGTCTCGCCGCCGATCGTGCGCTGGCCCTTGCTGACCAGCACCGTCGAGCCCGGCGGAAGGTAGAGGTCGACCCGCGAGCCGAACCGGATGATGCCGTACGTCGAAGCGGCGTCGACCTTGTCGCCCTCGCGGATCTCGCAGAGGATGCGGCGCGCCACCAGGCCGGCGATCTGCACGACGACGAGCTCGTGGCCGTCTTCGGTGCGCATGAGCACGGAGTTGCGTTCGTTGTCGTCGCTCGCCTTGTCCAGGTCCGCGGACAGGAACTTGCCCGGCCGGTAGGCGACCCGCTCGATCACGCCGTTGGCCGGCACGCGCTGGACGTGCACGTCGAACACCGAGAGGAACACCGAGACGCGCATCCGCGGCTCGGCGGGCAGGCCGAGCTCGGCGGGCGGGACGGCTTCCTCGATCAGCGACACGAGACCGTCGGCCGAGGCGAGCGCGACGCCGTCACGCGGCGGCGGGACGCGCTTCGGCTCGCGGAAGAACGCGGCCGTCGCCACGGTCGCCAGCGCGCCGACGAGCCCGAGGCGCTTGGAGAACCGCCGGGCGAGCAGCGTCACGGCGACGCCGCCAGCCACGAACGGGCGGCCGGCGGGGTGCATCGGCGGCACGGTTTCACGGGCGAGCTGGAGGGCGTGCGCGACGGGGTTGCCGGCGGGCTCCGGCCGGGTGCCGCTCATGGTCGGGTCCCCTGGTTTCGTGTCGGAAGAACGGATGGGCGCCGGGGTCCGGCGGCCGCGTACGGGCGCCCCCACGCTACCGCTGCCCCAGGTGAGCGTGTCCGCGCGCCCCTGCCGGACTCCTCCGGAAGGGGGTCACCGCGGTGGGTGGGAAAGATCGCCGGGTCGTAACGCAAGGTCGATTTCGCCGACGACTCTAAGTAGTTGCCGCCGTTCGGGGGGCTGCCCCGCCTGACCTGTGAGGACCGATGAGCGACCGCCGCGATCCCGCCGAAGCCCGGCTTCGCGAGCTCCTGTGCGCGTGGCGTCGGGAGGTCGACGAGGTGCCCGTGCCGTCGCTCGTCGACCCGGTGCACGCGGCCGCCGTCGTCATCGAGGCGATGAAGGCGAAAAAGGCGAGGGATGGGGGCCGGGTGCATCCGCCCCCCGACGGCGCACGCACCCGGCCACCGGGAGATGCGCGTGAGGAAGCAGTCTAGCGTCCGACAGCCTCTTGATCACTGTTCGTCCGGCAAAAGTTACCAACGGTCACTCGGGCGGCGGGCCAGACCGCTCGCGAGCCGCAGGATCGCCAGCAGCACCACCGCGCCGAGGATGGCCACGCCGAAGCTGGGGAAGTCGAAGTCGAAGGTCTTCGCCTGGCCGGTCGCGAGCCGGTAGATCAGGCCGCCCAGCGCCGCGCCGACGACCCCCACGAGCACGCTGACCAGGCAACCCTGCCGACGCCGTTCCCGGCCGCCGACGACCAGGTTCGCGGCCCAGCCGACGATCGCGCCGAAGATCACCCATGCGACGAAGCCCATGTCCGGAGTCTACGGGAGCAGATGTACAAGCGTCATTGCACAAGAGTTCTTGTACAACTACTCTTGTGCGTCATGGCGAGAGAAGAGAACGTCCGGGAGATCCGGGACTCGAAGGCGCTGGCCGCCATCGCGCACCCACTGCGCCATCGGTTGCTGGACCTGCTGCACCTCGACGGCCCGGCGACGGCGTCGCTGCTGGCGGAGAAGACGGGCCAGGCGGTGGGGAACATCAGCCACCACCTCAAGGTGCTGGCGGCCAGCGAGCTCATCGAAGAGGCGCCCGAACTCGCGCGCGACCGTCGTGAACGGTGGTGGCGGCGCACCTCCAGCGCGATCAAATGGGGCGCGCAGGACTTCCCCGACGACCCGATCGCCGAGGCGGCCGAAGTGCTGACCCTCGACCACCAGCACGCCGTGGCCCGCCAGTGGCTGGCTCAGCGCGAGACCTACTCCCGGGAGTGGCGCGGGGCGCTGTTCAGCATCGACGGCTGGACCCGGCTTTCCGTCGCCGAACTGGAGGAGCTGAACGACCGGATCGTCACCATGCTCGCCGGGTACCGCGATCGGCCCCCGCCGGATGACGGGGTCGAGCGCCGACCGGTCTTCTTCGCCGCACGAGCGTCGCTGGGGCAGCCGTGAAGGGGCTCTGGGGGAACAGGGACTTCCGGCTGCTCTGGACCGGCGAGACCACGAGCATGCTCGGCAGCATGGTCGCGAGCACGGCGTTGCCGCTGGTCGCGGTGGTCACGTTGCAGGCGAGCACCTTCCAGGTCGCGTTGCTGACGGCGGCGGCCTGGCTGCCGTGGCTGGTGATCGGACTACCCGCCGGCGCCTGGGTTGACCGGCTGGCGAAGCGCCCGATCATGCTGATCTGCAACACGGTGTCGATGCTGGTGTTCGGCAGCGTCCCGCTCGCGGCCGCCTTCGGCGCGCTGTCCATGCCGTTCCTGCTGGCGGCCGCGCTGCTCGGCGGCATCGCGAAGGTGTTCTTCACCCTCGCCTACCGCGCGTACGTACCGGCACTGGTCGGCGCGGGCGAACTCCTCGAAGCCAACGCCAAGCTGCAGGGCAGCGAGTCTGCGACGGAGGTCGCCGGACCGGGTCTGGCCGGCCTGCTGGCCCAGGCGTTCGGGCCGGTCAGCGGCATCCTGGCCGATGCGATCAGCTTTGGCGTCTCTGTCGGGTTCGTGCGGGCGATCCGGACGCGCGAGACCGTGGTCCCGGCCGAACGCACGCCGTTGCGCGGCCAGATCGCCGAAGGGCTGCGGTTCGTGGTGAACGACCGCTACCTGAGGACGCTGACGGTGTTCGGCGCCGTCTCGAACATCGCGCTGACCGGGTACGGCTCCATCCAGATCGTCTTCCTCTCCCGCACGCTCGGCGCCCCGCCCGGCCTGGTCGGCCTGGTCCTGGCGGTGGCCGCCACCGGCGGCGTGCTCGGCGCGGCCCTGGTCGGGCGGCTCGGCAGCCGCCTCGGCACCGCCCGCGCGTTCCTGGTGTGCGAGGCGTTCGTCGCGCCGATGGGGCTGCTCGGGCCGCTGAGCCGGCCGGGCTGGGGCCTGGTGCTCTACGTGCTCGCGCTGTTCGGCGTCTGCACCGGGCTCATCGCCTCGAACATCCTGACCACAACGTTCCGGCAGCAGTACTGCCCACCCGAGCTGTTCGGCCGGATCAACTCCAGCGCGGCGATCGTCAACTACGGCACGATCCCGCTGGCCGGTGTCCTCGGCGGCGCGCTGGGCGAGGCGATCGGCGTCCGCGAGACGCTCTGGGTGATGGCCGGCGTGCTGCTCGCCGCGCTGGTGCTGCTGGCCCCGCTGGCGAAGCTGCGGGACTTCCCGGTCAGAGCAGCAGGACGTCCACCTCTTCCCCAATCGCTGCCGACGTGACGTCTTCCGGGAGCACGATCAGGCAGTTGGCCTGGGTGAACGCGGCCAGCAGGTGCGAGCCCGGCCCGCCGCGCGGCCCGACGACCCCGGTGACCTCCCGATCGGACGGGGTGAACACGCCCCGGCGGTACTGGCGGCGCCCGGCGGGCGAGGACATCTCCTCGGTCAGCCGCGCGCGCACCCGGCGGCGGGAGACGTCGGTGTGGCCCAGCGCCGTCAGGATCGCCGGGCGCAGGAACGCCTCGAACGACACCAGCACGCTGACCGGGTTGCCGGGCAGCGCCACCACGGGCACGCCGTGCCAGCGCCCGCTGCCCTGCGGCCCGCCGGGCTGCATCGCGATCTTCGCGAACTCGACGCCCTGGCCGGTCAGTGCGTCCTTCACCACTTCGTACGCGCCCGCGCTGACGCCACCGGAGGTGACCAGCAGGTCGGCGCCGGCCAGCTTCGGCTCGATGACCTTCCGGAACTCCTCGACGTCGTCGACGACGCTGCGGACGACCTCGACCTCGCAGCCGAGGTCGCGGATCGCCGCGGCGAGCATCACGCTGTTGGACTCGTAGATCTGGCCGTGGCGCAGCGGGGCGGGCGCGTCGATCAGCTCGGTGCCGGTCGAGGCCACCAGCACCCGCAACGGCCGGTGCACCCGCACCTCGGCGAGGCCGACCGCGGCCGCGAGGCCCAGCTGGGAGTGGCGCAGCACGGTTCCCGCGTGCAGGGCGACGTCGCCGGCGACGACGTCCTCGCCGGTGTGCCGGATGTGCGCGCCTTCGCGGGCGGCTGCCGAGAACGTCACCGTTTCCGTGCCGCCGTCGGAATCCTCGACCATCACGACGGCGTCCGCGCCGGGCGGCAGCGGCGCCCCGGTCATGATCCGGTGCGTGGTGCCCGGCTCGAGCGGCCGGACGTCGACCCGGCCCGCGGGGATGTCGTCGGCGACCGGCAGGGTCACCGGAGCCGCTCCGACATCGGCGGCGCGGACCGCGTAGCCGTCCATCGCGGAGTTGTCGAAGGGCGGCAATGAGACGCCGGCGCGCACGTCCTCGGCCAGGACGAGGCCGGCCGCGGCGGGGAGGGGCAGCGTGGTCGCGGGGGCCGTGCCGAGGAGCGCGGCGACGCGGTCGCGGTAGTCGTCGACGGAGATCACCGGACCATCCTCCCCGGGTTCGGGGCGCGTGCAAGACTCTGCCCCGTCACGAGCACGCCGATGGGGAGTACGCATGCAGGTCGGAATCCGTCAACAGCCTTCGTTCGCCGTCGCCCGGCTGATGCTGGCGCCGGGCGAGCCGTGCCAGGTCGAGTCCGGCGCGATGATGGCCACCAGCTACGGCGTGCAGGTGCAGTCGCAGGCGCAGGGCGGGATCATGAAGGGCCTCGGCCGCGCGTTCCTCTCCGGCGAGTCCTTCTTCATCTCCACCTTCACCGCGCCGCCGAACGGCGGCTGGGTCGACGTCGCCGCCAACCTGCCCGGCGACATCCAGGTGATCACCCTCGACGGCCGCACCGGCTGGGCCGTCACCCGCGGCTGCTGGCTCGCGTCGTCGCACGGCGTGCAGACCGAAACCAAGTGGGGCGGGATGAAGAACCTGATGGGCGGCGAGGGCGGCTTCCTGACCCACGCCACCGGCCAGGGCCAGCTGCTCGTCAGCTGCTACGGCGCGGTCGAGACCATCACGCTGCAGCAGGGCGAGATGGTGACCATCGACACCGGGCACGTCGTCGCGTACGCCGACACTGTGCAGTACCAGATCCGGAAGGTCGCGCAGGGCATCATCCAGTCGATGAAGAGCGGCGAGGGCCTCGTGTTCGACTTCGTCGGACCCGGCCAGATCATGACGCAGACGCGCAACCCGTCCGCGCTGGTCGGCTGGATCGTCTCCCACGTCCCGTCACGCTGATGCGCGTCCAGACCCGGCACACGCCCGCGTTCGGCGTCGCCCGCGTCCTGCTCGACCCGGGCGAGGCCGTGCGGGCCGCGCCGGAAACCCTGCTCGCCAGCCGGTTCGGGGTCACCGAGACGCCGGCGGGCCGCGGCGGTGTCCGCGCGGGCAAGAGCACGACGGTCGTCTACACCGCGCCGTCCGACGGCGGCTGGATCGACTTCGCGCCGCTGCGCCCCGGCGACGTCTACCCGCTCGACGTGGGCGGCGGCACGGGCTGGTCGGTGCACCGCGACGCGGTGCTGGTGCGACCTTCGTCGGTCCGGCACGACACGGGCTGGGTGCCGCTGCAGCAGCTTTTCGGCGCCGATTCGGGATTCCTCGAGCACTACAGCGGGACCGGGCCGCTCGTGCTGGCCGCGCCGGGCCCGGTCGACGCGTTCGAACTCGGCCAAGGCGAGCTGGTCACGGTCCGCCCGGACTACCTGCTGGCCTACCCGGACTCCGTCCAGTGCCGGTTGCGGGCCCTCGATCCGGGCGGCCCGCAGTCGCTGCGCACCGGCGAAGGGCTCGCGATCGACTTCGCGGGTCCCGGGACGGTGCTCGTGCACGCGCGGAACCGACGCCTTTCGGGTTCGTGATCTTCGGACGAATTGCCCATTGCCGAGGGGAATAATTCCGGTAGCGTGATTGGCACTCCGCCGCTGGCATCCGCTCGGGCCAGCGGATCCTTTGTGCTGAGGGAGGGCGCCGTGGCTGTCGGCACCGTCAAATGGTTCAACTCGGAAAAGGGCTACGGGTTCATCGAATCCACGGAGGGGCCGGACGTGTTCGTCCACTATTCGGCCATCCAGTCCGAAGGATTCCGCACTCTGGACGAAGGCGATCGCGTCGAGTTCGAAGTGCAGTCCGGCCGCGACGGTCGTAGCCAGGCAGCTGACGTGCGGAAGGTTTCGTAGCAGGGTCCTCGCTTGATCGGTGAACCCCCGGCAGGCGCCGAACCAGGGGCGTTAGGCTGCGGGCGTGACAGGCGATGTGTCGGGGGACCTCACCGGTCGCCGGCTGGGCAACTACCGCATCGACGGCGTGCTCGGCAAGGGCGGCATGAGTGTGACCTACAAGGCCACGGATGTGCGGCTCGGCCGCAAGGTGGCCCTGAAGATCATCGGTGACCACCTCGGGGCCGACGCCGAGTTCCGCGAGCGGTTCGTCGACGAGGCGCGCAACACCTCGGCGATCGACCACGCCAACGTCGTGCCGCTGTACGACTTCGGCGAGCTCGACGGCATGCTCTACATCGCCATGCGGATGGTCGACGGCGGTGATCTCGCCGGCTTGATCTCCGGCGGTCCGATCGCCCCTTCGCGCGCCCTGACGATGCTCGACCAGGTCGCGGACGCGCTCGACACCCTGCACAACCGTGGTCTGGTCCACCTCGACGTCAAGCCGGCGAACGTGCTCGTGACGAAGAAGGAGACCTCGCGCGAGCACGTGTACGTCGCCGACTTCGGGCTGACCCGGCGCGGCGCGACCGGGCACCGGACGCGCGGTGGCGACTTCCTCGGCTCGCCCACGTACGCGGCCCCCGAGCACCTGCGCGGGGAGCCGCTGGACGGGCGCACCGACCAGTACGCGCTGACGTGCGTCCTCTACGCCTGCCTCACCGGCAGCCCGCCGTTCAAGGGCGACGTGCCGACGGTGATCAAGGGACACCTCAACGGCGAGCCGCCGGCGATCTCCCGCGCCGTCGGGTTGCCGCCGTCGATCGACGAGGTGATCCGGCGCGGCATGGCCAAGAACCCGGCCGACCGCTACGCCAGCTGCGTCGAGATGGTCGCGGCCGCGCGCCGCGCGCTCGGCCCGCTGGCGGCGTCGGACACCCCGCCGGGGCCGCCCGGCTCCCATTCGGGCGGAATCCCCGCGCCGCAGCGCCCTGGTCAGGTACAACAGGGGCCGCACCAGAACAGCGCGCCGCCGGGAGAGGGGGCCCCCGTGCACCCGTACGGAGGACAGCAGCAGCCCGGCTTCGGCCAGGGGCCCGGCCCGCAGGGGCCGCCCGGGCCGCCGCCGCAGGGTCCGCCGCCCGGTTACGGCTACCCCCAGCAACAAGGCCCGCCGCCCGGGATGCCGCCGCAGGGCCCGCCCCCGGGGTACGGCTACCCGCCGCCGCACCAGGGCAGGCACCCGCAGGGCCCGCCGCCCGGCTACGGCCCGCCCGGCGACCCGATGCGGCTGCGCCCGCCCATGCCCGCCGGCAGCGCGGATGCGTTCCACCAGCCGAAGAGCGGCGGCAAGAAGTGGATCTTCCTCGTGCTCGGCCTCGTCGTGGTGGCCGGCCTGGTGGTGGGCGCGATCTTCCTCTTCAGCGACGGCGGCAGCGGTGGCGGCGGCAGCCAGACCACGGCCCCGGAGATCCCGGTCGGCCCGGGCGGCTCCCAGAGCGGCGCGCCTTCGTCGCTCCACGCGCCCCCGACGTCGATCAGCATCAAGCCGAGCTCCTGATCGAGCGGCGCTGAGCAGGTCTTCTTGCACTCTCCCCGTCAGAGTGCTAAACACGAACCTGGCACTCGACGCCGTCGAGTGCCAAAGGTCGGGACGGTGAGGCTGACCCCCACCCGGGTCCAGTCGTCCGTCGCGGGCACCGAGCCTGGCCGAGGAAAGAGTCCTGCTGCCGCCGCTGCACGAGATACAGCGCGGCGGTGGCGCCCAATACCGGAGGACCACACCGCAATGGCCAAACTGATCGCGTTCGACGAGGACGCCCGCCGCGGTCTCGAGCGTGGCTTGAACATCCTCGCCGAAGCCGTCAAGGTGACCCTCGGCCCGCGGGGCCGGAACGTCGTGCTCGAAAAGAAGTGGGGCGCGCCGACCATCACCAACGACGGCGTCTCCATCGCCAAGGAGATCGAGCTCGAAGACCCGTGGGAGAAGATCGGGGCCGAGCTCGTCAAGGAAGTTGCCAAGAAGACCGACGACGTCGCGGGTGACGGCACCACCACCGCCACCGTGCTCGCCCAGGCCCTGGTCAAGGAAGGCCTGCGCAACGTCGCGGCCGGCGCTGACCCCATCAGCCTGAAGCGCGGCATCGAGGCGGCCGTCGAGGCCATCACCGAGCAGCTGCACAAGGCCGCCGTCCAGATCGAGACCAAGGAGCAGATCGCTGCTACCGCCTCGATCTCGGCCGCTGACCGCACCATCGGCGAGCTGATCGCCGAGGCGCTGGACAAGGTCGGCAAGGAAGGCGTCGTCACCGTCGAGGAGAGCAACACCTTCGGTCTCGAGCTCGAGCTCACCGAGGGCATGCGCTTCGACAAGGGCTACATCTCCGGTTACTTCGTGACCGACCCGGAGCGTCAGGAAGCCGAGCTCGAGGACCCGTACATCCTCCTCTTCGGCTCCAAGATCTCCACCGTCAAGGACGTGCTGCCGCTGCTGGAGAAGGTCATCCAGTCCGGCAAGCCGCTGCTGATCATCGCCGAGGACGTCGAGGGCGAGGCCCTGGCCACCCTCATCGTCAACAAGATGCGCGGCACCTTCAAGTCCGTCGCCGTCAAGGCGCCGGGCTTCGGTGACCGCCGCAAGGCGATCCTGCAGGACATCGCGATCCTGACCGGTGGCCAGGTCATCTCCGAGGACGTCGGCCTCAAGCTGGAGAACGCGGACCTGTCCCTGCTGGGCAAGGCCCGCAAGGCCGTCATCACCAAGGACGAGACGACCATCGTCGAGGGTGCGGGCGACGCCGACCAGATCCAGGGTCGCGTCAACCAGATCCGCGCCGAGATCGAGAACTCGGACTCGGACTACGACCGCGAGAAGCTGCAGGAGCGGCTCGCGAAGCTGGCCGGCGGCGTGGCCGTCATCAAGGCCGGCGCCGCGACCGAGGTCGAGCTCAAGGAGCGCAAGCACCGCATCGAGGACGCGGTGCGCAACGCGAAGGCCGCCGTGGAAGAGGGCATCGTCGCCGGTGGTGGCGTGGCCCTGATCCAGGCCGCCGAGGCCGCGTTCGCGGGCCTGAAGCTCGAGGGCGACGAGGCCACTGGCGCCAACATCGTCAAGGTGGCCGTCGAGGCCCCGCTCAAGCAGATCGCGATCAACGCCGGCCTCGAGGGCGGCGTCGTGGTGGAGAAGGTCAAGGGCCTGCCGCAGGGTCACGGCCTCAACGCCGCCACGGGTGTCTACGAGGACCTGCTCGCCGCCGGCGTGCCGGACCCGACGAAGGTCACCCGCTCCGCGCTGCAGAACGCCGCGTCCATCGCGGCGCTGTTCCTGACCACCGAGGCCGTCGTGGCGGACAAGCCGGAGAAGGCTTCGGCCGCTCCCGCCGACCCGTCCGGTGGCATGGGTGGCATGGACTTCTGATCCACGCGCTTTCCCGGGAAGCCCGGTCCGCTTCGGCGGGCCGGGCTTTTCTTATGGCCTGGTGAAGAACCAGACCGCGTAGGCGCCGACGATCACGACGCCGAGTGAGAGCACGCCGAGGCCCCCGAGCCAGGCGGTGCTCTTCTTGTCCGCTTCCAGTCCGACGACGATCGCGCCGATCCCGGTGAGCATGACCCAGATCGCCAGCCCCGCGGCGGTGTAGAGCACCGACTTGGCGGCCGTGACGCCGCCGGTGTGACCCGAGGCCAGCACGGTGTAGGCGGCGAAAGCAGTCAACCCCAGCCCCGCGATCAGGTACAAACCCCCCAAGATCCCGACGACGACCTTGGGGGCGGTGTTTCCGTGATCCACGAGCGCGAACCCTAACCCCTCGAACGGGATTCGCGCCGGGGTTTTGGGCCACCCGGCCCAACGGGCACGGCCGAACGGCCCGGACGTCCCCTGGCGTCCGGGCCGTTCGTTTCGTGCACCCCCGGCCTCCGGCGGGCGCCGGCTCCCCCTGCGAGCCGGCGCCCGCCCGGGTTCAGGAGTCCTCTTCCGGCGTCAGAATGGCGGCGGCGACGTAGATCGGGATGGCGATCCCGACCGAGAGGAACACGGCGGCGACCATGCCGATGCGCAGGACGCTGGCGTCGACGCCGAGGTAGGTGGCCCAGCCGCCGCAGACACCGGTGAGCATCTTGTCGCTCCGGCTGCGGCGGAGCTGCTTGGTTTCGGGGGTGTACACGCTGTTCGTCATGGCTCAATGGTGTCTCCCGGGGGCGGCTGCCCACATCGGGAAGGGCCCGGAGCCGACCCTGAACTTGCCCTCGGGGTCAGGCGAGCGCGCGCACCCGCGCGAGGCGGGCTGTCCAGGCGGCGGCCACTTCGGGCGGCGCCGCGAAAGCCGCCGCCGGTTCCGGTGCGGCCCGCGGAACCGGCAGATATCCGTCCACAGGAGACAGTGAGTCCGCGCAGACGTCCCCTTCCAGCAACGAAAGCGTCCCGAGTCCACAAGCGAATTCCAGCTGGGGCAGCGCGCCCGCCAGTGCCAGACCCGCCGCCAGGCCCACGCTCGTCTCCACCGCCGACGACACCACGCACGGCAGCCCGCACGCCTCGGCGACCTCCAGCGCTCGCCGGACGCCGCCGAGGGGGGCGACCTTCAGGACCGCGATGTCCGCCGCTCCGGCGACCGCCACCTTCAGCGGGTCCTCCGCGCGGCGGATCGACTCGTCCGCGGCGATCCGGACGGCCACCCGGCGCCGGACCGCCGCCAGCTCCTCGATCGACGGGCACGGCTGCTCCGCGTACTCCAGCCCGCCCGCCGCCTTGTCGAGGTCCGCGATCGCGCGCACCGCCGTGTCGACGTCCCACGCCATGTTCGCGTCGACGCGGATCGCCCCGTGCGGGCCGAGTGCGTCGCGGACCGCCTCGACCCGCGCGCAGTCGTCCGCCAGGGAGACGCGCGGGTCGGCGACCTTCACCTTCGCCGTCCGGCAGCCGGACGCGCGGACCAGCTCGTGCGCCTTCTCCGGCCCGACCACCGGCACGGTCGTGTTCACTTCGACCCGGTCGCGGACCGGCGCGGGCCAGCCGGCGTCGGTCGCCTCCAGCGCCGACCGCAGCCACGGCACGCTCTCGGCGTCGGAGTAGTCGGCGAACGGGCAGAATTCGCCCCAGCCCGCCGGGCCGTGCAGCAGCACGCCCTCACGGACGGTGATGCCGCGGAACCGGGTGCGCAGGGGGATCGCGTAGACCTTCATCGAGGCCGATCATGCCACCGTGCCGGGATTCGCAACGGCGCGCTTCCGGCCGAGCCGGCGGCGCTCACTGTCTCGTGATGGGGGCAACCCCGAGCAGGTCGGCGAGACATTCGGCGTTCCGGGGAGCCTCGACTTTGACGTCGTTGTCGAAGTAGACGTGCACGTCACGCCGCCCGCCGTCGTGCCAGTCCCGGATTTTCGCGGCCCACTTGCGCAGGGCTTGGTCGGAGTAGCCGCTGACGTAGAGCTCTTCGTCGCCGTGCAGCCGGACGTAGGCGAAGTCGGCGGTCTGGTCTTCGAGGAACGGCCACTTCCCGGCGGTATCGGCGACGACGAGCGCGATGCCGTGTTCTTCGAGGAGCTTTTTGGCGGCGGGCTCGGCGAAGCTGGGGTGCCGGACTTCCAAGGCGTGCCGCAGAGGTTTCCGCGCGCCGGCCTCGAGGTAGGGCGTGCCCTTGAGTTTGTCGTCGTGTTTCGCCGCCAGCTGGGCGGCATCGGTGGTGGTACGGGGAAGCAGGGCGAAGAAGTTCTCGAGCCGATCGGGATCGAAGGCGAGCCTCGGCGGTAGCTGCCAGAGGAAGGGGCCCAGCTTCGCACCGAGGGCGAGGACCCCGGAGGCGTAGAAGTTCGCGAGGGCGGTCTCGACGTCGCGAAGCTGCTTCATGTGGGTGATGAAGCGCCCGCCTTTGACGGCGAAGAGGAAGTCGGCCGGGGTTTCCTCGAACCAGGCCCGGTACCGCTCGGGGCGCTGGAGGGAGTAGAAGGAGCCGTTGATTTCGACGGCGTTCATCCGCCGCGACAGGTATTCGAGTTCCCGCCGTTGCGCGAGCTTGAGTGGGTAGAAGACCCCGCGCCACGGCGGATAGCGCCACCCAGAGGTACCGATCCGGATCTCGGCGATCGCCCTCACCGCCTTTCCGTTTCCGCGAGAGGTGATTCCCGATCGCTTGGCCGGCCAAACGCGCCCCCGGCCGGACGGGCGGACCGGAGGGTGGGACAGGCGACCCAACTTGGCGGACACCCGTCTGACCGGGCCTTTGAAGTGGCGGCTCAAGCGGTGGCCTCTCCGAGGGGAGCGGGTTTTGGCGTTGGCGCGGGTCGGAGGGTTTCGGTGGGCTGCGTTGCGGCGGGTTGGAGCACTACCGGGGTTGGGGGGCGGGCGAATCGCCGCGGGTCGGGGGCGGGGATTGCGGCCGCGGCTTGGACCGACGGCGGTGTCGGGGCGCGGGGGCTGCCGAGTTGGGCGGCGGCGCGGGTTTGGGCGCGCCGATGCTGCCGCGGGTGCGCTGCGGGGTGAGGGTGCTGCCGGAGGCGGGTCGGGCGCGGGCTGAGGCCGGCGAGCCGAGCCAGGCCTACCCCCAGCCCGCCCGGCCCCGCCTGCCTGGCCACCCCGCCTGCCTGGCCACCCCGCCCGCCTGGCCACCCGGCTCCGGCCCGCCCGCGGCCGCCGCCTGGCCCCGGCCCCGCCGAGCCCGGCCCCCGACCGATCCCTCACGCCCAGGAAAACCTCCAGTGCCGCGACTGCACCAACCCCGACGCGTATTCACGCAGATTCCCCGGCTGGCCCGCGAACGTAGGCAAACTGAACGCCCGGTGCTCCGCCGCCACCGTCAACGCCCGCGCCTGGTTCCGCGGCGGCGCTGCCACCGACAGCTCGATCGCGTCGAACCCCAGCACCACCAGCGTGGCCCCGAACCTGTCCTCCCAGCTGCGCAGCACCGCCGACAGCTCCGCCACCTGATCCGTGCACTTGATCATCCCCGTCCAGCCCAACAGGGCCGGGATGTCGGCCGGGCGCTCCGTCTGCACCAGGCCGAGCCGGTGGGGGGCTCGGGTGGCCAGGATCGAGCCCGTGTTGCCCGCCTCCGCCAGTGGGTCGGACCGGCGCTGGCTGCGCTTGGCCAGCCCCGGGAACCGTGCGCCGAACGGCCTCAGGCAGGCGCCGTTGCAGCAGGACGTGTCCCACCAGCGGGACAGGGCTGCCGCCGGGTCGGCTGTGGCCACCCGGTGGCCGGCCGGGGCCAGCCTGCCGCGGTCGTCGATCCAGTCTTCGCCGTTCGCCGCGAAGCGCTGGTCGTGGGGGATCAGCACCGGCCACAGCCCGGACCGCTCGAACTCGGCCACGCAGCCGAGGTAGCGCTCGGGCCGGGTCAGCGGCAGGTCGGACACCCACAGCCGGCCGTGCCACGACCCCGGTGGGAGGGTCTGGACCGGCGGCGCGGGCGTACCGGGGCGGAGTGGTGCGATCGTCATGGACGTCCCCTCGAACTTGTGTTCGGTTACTGCATCTCGAACAGTAGTTCGAGGATCCGACAATTTCCAGTACCGCGCCCGCTCATCCGTTCGAGTGAATCGGAGAATGTGCAGGTCAGAAGCCTGTCCGCGACTCCTGTGGCGGAAGTTGTTCCTGTGACGATTCGCTAGGCCGAACGAGTCCGGCGGCCGAACGGGTCCGGCAAGAAGAGGGACGTACGTGGTCGAGCTGCACTACTGCGCGCTGGACGGCGACGGTGCGCAGGCGCGGGCACTGCTCGCCGCGGGCCGTGTTCGCCTACCGCGGCCGTGGCGAGCTCATCGAGCTGCTGCGGCGGCATGGCGCCGACCCGCACCAGGCCAACCTCTCCGGGCAAGCGCCGGCCGGCCTGGTGCGGCTCATCGCGAACTACGACGTCGAGAAGCTCTTCGGCTGACCGGGCTCAGAGCGGCCGGAGCAGGTCGTCCGCGTCCACGATGTGGTACGCGTACCCCTGCTCCGCGAGGAACCGCTGCCGGTGCGCCGCGTACTCCGTGTCCACCGTGTCGCGCGAGACGATCGAGTAGAAGTGCGCTTGCCGCCCGTCGCCCTTCGGGCGCAGCAACCGCCCGAGGCGCTGGGCCTCCTCCTGCCGCGAGCCGAACGTGCCCGAGATCTGGATCGCCACCGAGGCCTCCGGCAGGTCGATCGAGAAGTTCGCGACCTTCGACACCACCAGCGTCTTGATCTCGCCGCGGCGGAACTTGTCGAACAGCTCCTCGCGCTCCTTGTTGCGGGTCGCGCCCTGGATCACCGGGGCGTCGAGCTCGTCGCCGAGCATCTCCAGCTGGTCGAGGTACGCGCCGATGACCAGCGTCGGCTCGCCCGCGTGCTTGGCCACGATCGACTTGATCACCGGGGTCTTCGTCAACGCCGTCGCCGCCAGCTTGTACCGCTCGTCGGCCTCGGCCGTGGCGTACTCGAGCCGCTCCGCGTCGGTCAGCGTCACGCGGACCTCGGTGCACTCCGCCGGGGCGATCCAGCCCTGGGCCTCGATGTCGCGCCACGGCACGTCGTAGCGCTTCGGGCCGATCAGCGAGAAGACGTCGCCCTCGCGGCCGTCCTCGCGCACCAGCGTCGCCGTCAGGCCGAGGCGCCGCCGCGACTGCAGGTCCGCCGTCATCCGGAACACCGGCGCCGGCAGCAGGTGGACCTCGTCGTAGACGACCAGGCCCCAGTCGCGGGAGTCGAACAGCTCCAGGTGCCGGTACTCGCCCTTGGTCTTGCGGGTGATCACCTGGTAGGTCGCGATGGTGACCGGCCGGATCTCCTTCTTCTCCCCGGAGTACTCGCCGATCTCCTCCTCGGTCAGCGACGTCCGCGCGATCAGTTCGCGCTTCCACTGCCGCCCGGCGACCGTATTCGTCACCAGGATCAGCGTCGTGGCCTGCGCGCGAGCCATCGCCGCCGCGCCGACCAGCGTCTTCCCGGCGCCGCACGGCAGCACGACCACGCCGGAGCCGCCCGCCCAGAACGCCTCCGCGGCCATCCGCTGGTAGTCGCGCAGGTGCCAGTCCTGCTCGTCGAGGGCGATCGGGTGGGCTTCGCCGTCGACGTACCCGGCCAGGTCCTCGGCCGGCCAGCCGACCTTCAGCAGCGCCTGCTTCAGCCGCCCGCGCTCGGACGGGTGCACGATGACGGTGTCCTCGTCGATCCGGGCGCCGATCATCGGGCTGATCTTCTTGTTCCGGACGACCTCGGTCAGCACCGCGCGGTCGGTGGTCGACATCACGAGCCCGTGCGCGGGGTGGTTGGCGATCTGCAGCCGCCCGAACCGGCCCATGACGTCGACGACGTCGATCAGCAGCGGCTGCGGCACCGGGAAGCGCGAGTACGTCGTCAGCGCGTCGACGACCTGCTCGGCGTCGTGGCCCGCGGCGCGCGCGTTCCACAACGCCAGCGGCGTGATCCGGTAGGTGTGCACGTGCTCCGGCGCCCGTTCGAGCTCGGCGAACGGCGCGATCGCGACGCGCGCGTCACCGGCCTGGGGGTGGTCGACCTCCAGGAGCACGGTCTTGTCGGACTGGACGATCAGCGGGCCATCAGTCACAACTACTGTTATACGTGCCTCGCTCCGGTCCGCTCCGCTCGCGGGTCCGCCGGTGGGACGAGGTGCCGAGGGGATCACTGGAGGGCACGTTGACCACACCGCCGTTCGACGACAACCCGTTCCGGACGCCGGGCTACGCGCCGCCCGCGCCGATGCCGCCCGCACCAGGGCAGCAGCCGATTCCGCACTGGTTCACCACGAAGGTGCGGATCACGCTGGTCGCGTGCGTCGTCGCCGCGCTGGGCCTGGGGGCGCTGGGTGCGATGGGCATCTACTGGGTCGATCACAGCGGGCCGCCGTCGAACGGCGACTGCCTGTACCTGACGCGCGAGGGGGCAGGCAAGCTCGCCTACCACCGCGTCGGCTGCACCGCGAACAACGCGACGTACAAGGTCGAGAACACCTTCCGCGGGGCCATCGCGTGCGCCTCCGGCGACTACGTGCGGTTCCGGCTCGGCTCCGGCACCGGCCAGACGCTCTGCCTGGCCCTGAACGTCAAGGCCGGTGACTGCCTGCGTGACGTCGACGACGAGAGCACGATCGGCAAGGTCTCCTGCACCGACCCGGCGGCCCAGGAGCGCGTCGAGATCCTCTCCGGCTTCGGCCGCGACGACAAGTGCGAAGGCGCCGACGAGGTGTTCAGCTACTCCGGCCCGCCGTCCCGCACGGTGTGCCTGATCAAGACCGGGGAGAACATCTAGCCGCTCAGTAGCCGGTCCGGTCGGGCAGCAGGCTCTGGACGTCGAGGCGGTTCGCCAGCTGCCCCGAGTTGTGCATCAGGTCGGCGACGCGCTGGAGCCGGATGCCGTTGAGCGACGCCGGGTACGAGCCGAGCGAGATCAGCGCCGCGGTCGTCGCGTCGATGTCGGAGAACTTCGGCAGCGCGTCGCGCACGATCGCCGGGTCCGTCGCGCTCTGCTGGGCCGCGCCCAGCGCGGTGCGGAAGGCCCCCAGGGTCCGGGGGTTGGCCTGCGCGAACGGTTTCGCCGCCGCGTAGCCCGACAGCGGGAAGCCGAGCGTCGAACCGCGGGCGCCGTCGGCCAGGATGTGTGCGCCGAGGTCCTTCTCGGCGCGGGTGATGTACGGCTCGATCATCAGCGCGGCGTCGGCGTCGCCCGCCTGCAGCGCCTGCGGCATCCGGTCGAACGGGGTGGGGACGAACTTGATCTTCGCCTGGTCCACGCCCGCGGTGACCAGCACCGAACGCGCGACGAGCGCGCCGACGTCGTCGAGCATGTTCACCGCGATCTTCGGCGACCGCTTGCCCGTGGGCACGGTGTAGTCCGAGTCCGGCAGCGTCACCAGTGCCATCGTGTTCGGGCCGGCGGTGTAGGCCTCGCCCTGCAACTGCAACGCCGTCCCGCCGGCCGCGGCGCGGAACATCGCGATGTCGGAGGCGAAGGTGACGTCGAGGTCGCCGGCGGCCAGTTTCGCGAGCCCGTCGTCGGCGCCGAGCTCCACGAGCTGCAGATTCAGCCCGGCGGAGCCGAACTTCCCGGCCGCGACGGCGATCCGCAGCGGGGCCGTGTCGATGGCGTTGCCCACACCGACGCGCAGGGTGGTCCGCTCCAGCGGTGGCGGAGCCGCGGGGGGGCCGGAAGAGAACACGGAGCACCCCGCGGTCGCCAGAAGCGCCGCTACCAGCGGAATCAGCCGTCCGCGTCTGATCATGAACCTTCACCTACCGCGAGAATCTGGTTCTCGTGCTGGATCGTATGGTCCGCGCCCCATACGATCGCGGGCAGGGCCGTATCGTGCCAGCGCGGCTTTCGGATCTTCATGGAGCGGGCTACCGTTCAGTAGGTTCGAGTGTCGTTCGATCCGCGGGTTCCCGCCCGCGGCGGAAAAGGAAACCAGGTGACCCGTCGCGACAAGCGTCCCCGCAAGGGCGGCGACGCGGCGGATCCGCGTCCGGCGGGCGGCCGCTGGCGGTTGCGGAACTGGCGTCTCGGCACGAAGCTCTTCGCCGTCCTCCTCATCCCCGCCCTGGCCGTGATCGCGCTCGTCGGCCTGCGGATCAGCTCCGACCTGCGCGACGCCCGGCAGCTGGCCGAGTTTGCCACGCGTGGCCGCGTCGACAGCACGATCGCCGAAGCCTTGCACGAGCTGCAACGCGAGCGAGACCTCACCGTCCGGTTCGTCGCCCAGAACCGCCAAGGCGACACCGCGGACCTGACCGCCCAGCGCAACCGCGTCGACCAGGCCATCGGTGGGTTCGAGCGGACCCTCGCCGAAAGCAAGGCGCGGCTCGACGCGAACGCCGCGGAAAGCCTGCAGCAGACCGAGGACCGGCTGCGCGTGCTCGGTGGCCTGCGGTTTTCCGCGGAGCATTCGGCGTTCCCCGCCGACGCCGTGCTGCGCTCCTACAGCGAGCTGATCTCCGGGCTGCTCGACATCAGCGACTCCGCCGCCGCCGACGTCTCCGACCCGCAGCTCGCCCGGATGCGGCTGGCGGGCAACGCACTCGCCCGGATCAAGGACCAGATGTCGGTCAAGCGGGCGGTGATGGCCGAGGCGCTCGCGGCGGGCACGCTCAACCGCGACCGCACGCGCGCACTGCTCGGCGCGGAAGCCGAGCTGGCCGCCGCGCGCAACGACTACCGCACCTTCGCCACCCCCGACCAGCAGCGGATGTTCGACGACACGGTGATCGGCCTGGTCGTCGACATCGGCAACGACCTGGTCGAATCCGCGCTCACCCGCACCGAAAACGGCCAGAACCTCTCGGGCCTCGACCCGAACCAGTGGGACACTTCGGCGACGCACACGGTGAACCTCGCCCGCCAGGTGCAGCAGGCGCTGCTGGTCCAGTTGCAGGAACGCACGGACACCCTGGCGGCGCAAGCCCGCACGGCCGCGTTGTGGGACGGCGGTGCCGTCCTCGCCGTCCTGCTCGTCGCGGGGGTGCTGTCGGTGGTCATCGCGCGATCCCTGTTGCGCCCCTTGCGGATCCTGCGCCGGACGGCGCTGGAGGTGGCCGAGCACCGGCTGCCCGCGGCCGTGCAGAACCTGCTCACCGATCCGGAGCCCGCGCCCGAGAACCTGCGGAAGCGGCTCGCCGTCGCGCCCGTGCCGGTGTTCACCCGCGAAGAGCTCGGCCAGGTGGCGCGTGCGTTCGACGCGGTGCACGGCGAGGCCGTCCGGCTGGCCGGCGAACAGGCCATGCTGCGCGAGAACGTCAACGCGATGTTCGTCAACCTCTCGCAGCGCAGCCAGGACCTCGTCGAACGGCAGCTGTCGGTGCTCGACCGGATGGAGGCCGACGAGCAGGACCCGGACACCCTCGCCGGGCTGTTCGAGCTCGACCACCTCGCGACGCGGATGCGGCGCAACAGCGAAAACCTGCTGGTGCTCTCCGGCCAGGACTCCGCGCGGGAGGACGCCGGCCCGGTGGCGGCCGACGAGATCATCGGCGCCGCGCTCTCGGAGGTCGAGGACTACCAGCGGATCGAGCTCGGCCCGGCGCCGCAGGTCGCGATCCGCGGCGAGGCCGTCAACGACCTCGTGCACGTCGTTTCGGAGCTGCTGGAGAACGCGACGCGCTACTCCGCCGACGAGACGGTCACCGTGGCGAGCGCCGAAACCCACGACGGCGACTGGCAGATCGAGATCATCGACCACGGCGCCGGTATGCCGCAGGCGGAGATCGACCGCACCAACGCGCGGCTCGCGCACCCGCCGGACGTCGACGTCGAGGTGTCGCGCCGGATGGGCCTGTTCGTCGTGGCGACGCTGGCCACGCGCCACCACATCGACGTCAGCCTGAGTGCGGGCGCCGACTCCGGGCTGATCGCGACCGTGCTGGTGCCCGCGGCCCTGATCGTGGAGCTGCCGCCGATGCCGGCCCCGCCGCCGCCCGCCGAGCCGTCCGCCGCCCAGGAACCGGAGCTGCTGGCGCCGCTCGCCCCGCTCACGCCGACGGAGCCCGAACCCGAGCCGGAGCCGGAAGAGCTGTCGCCGCCGTCGATCGAGGCCGGCCCGCCGCGCCGGGCCCCGGTGGTGGCCCGCGACCACGCGCCGGAGTGGCCGACCGTGGACGAAGAGGCGCACCTGGACCTCGACGCCCCGACCGAGCGGATGCCCGCCTACCGCGACGTCCTGTCCCGCTGGTTCGACGCCTCCGCCGCACCCGAACAGCCGCGGAAGCCGGCGGAGCCGCTTCCGGTCGCCGAAGAGCCGCGCCCGGTCGAGCCCCAGCCACGGCACGCGCTCACCACGCGGCCGCCGATCCGCGAGCCGCAACCGCCGCCCGCACCGGCACCGGCACCGCCACCGGCGCCCGCACCGCCACCGCCGCCACCCCCGCCGCCCGCGCCCGCGCCCGCGCCGGTGGCCGTCGCGCCCGTGCGCACGCCCGACGACGAAGACACCGAACCGCGGCTGACGCCCGTCGCGCCGCCCGCCGCGATCGAGCCTGCGTACGAATGGCCTACCCCGGCCGAACTGGAGCAGGAGGACGGCGCGGAGGACACCTGGCCGTTCCTGCAGCCGCTGGATTCCGCGGCCGGCCCGGGAGCGGTGCCGGAACAGCGGCCGATACTCTCTCTTTCCCCGGAAGCGGTACGCGAGCGGATGACGAGCCTGCAAGGCGGCTTCCGGCGAGGGCGGCACGCGAGGGGAGACGACACCCGGAACCAGTGAAACGGATGAGGCATGAGCTCGAAGACGCCCCTGCTGGAAGTGATCGCGCTGGACGCGGCGGACGCCGAAGGCGCCCAGGCGGGCGGGGCCGACCGCCTCGAACTGGTTGCGGACATGGCGCAGGACGGCCTGACGCCGTCGCTCGAGACGCTGCGTGACGTGCTCTCGGCGACCGACCTCCCGGTGCGGGTCATGCTGCGGGACAACGGTTCCTTCGCCATCGGCGATCTGGAGGGGCTGCGCGCGGACACCGCCCGGCTGATCGACGCGGGTGCGCGCGAGTTCGTCTTCGGCTTCCTCACCGTCGACAGCGAGATCGACCTCGACGCCTGCGAGACGCTGATCAAGGAGGTCGACGGCCTGCCCTGGACGTTCCACCGCGCCATCGACCGCACGCGCGATCCGTTGCGCGCGTACGACCAGCTGGCCTCGCTCGGATGTGACACCGTGCTCGCCGCCGGTCACCCGAACGGCGTGGCGAGCGGCCTTTCGGTGCTGCAGCGGCTCGCGCAGCGCGACGGCGGGCCGGAACTGCTCGTCGGCGGCGGCCTGCGCGCCCAGCAGGTCCACCTCCTGCGCGCGGGTGGCGTGCGGGGATTCCACGTCGGCAGCGCGGTGCGGCCCGGCGGCTGGCAGGCGCGCGTGGACGCCGCAACCGTGCGCACCTGGGTCGACCTCGTCAAATCCTGATCGATTACACGAAATCCTTGAAGAATCGGCGGAGTAAAACGGTTTCCGCCGATGTTTTCGCGTGCGGTCGGCAATCGTGACCCGGCGCGTGAAATTGCAGCCGTCTCGTGCAGAGTCGCGCGCGGAGCTGCGCGTGCGACTGCACAGTCGGTTACGGGTTTGACCTGGTTGGTGGCTGAATCGGCGCCACCTGCTGGTTATCGTTGGCGAAGTCGGGCGCTGTCGGCGGACGACCACTGTCGAGCCCCGGCTAATTCGGCACCCCGGCCCCCGGTGTCATCAATCGTCTGGAATGTACAGGAGGCAGCGCTGTGAGCGCGCGTATCCGGTTCGCAATCCGTTCGATGACCAGCCAGCAGGAAACCAGGATGTCGACCGTCAGGTGGATTTCCGCCACCTGGGGCCGGGTGATTCCCCGCGGATATCGCCCGAGTGCTTCCGCGGCAAGCCGGAAGGCCGAATCGTGACCGGCGCGATACCGCGTCAACGCGGAACCGAAACCGCCGAAGACGATTTCGCGAAACTGGGGCTCGGCGGCTCCCTCGCCCTGACCGGGCTGCTGGCCGTCGTCAAGATCGCGGAAACCGCCACGGGTGTGGTGCTGACCGCCACCGGGGTGCTGCCCGGTGCCAGTCCCTCGAAGGAGCGGGCTCCGGCCTGGCCCGGCGGGGAATGAGCGGAGCTGCCCGATCGGCAGCTCTCTACGGACGGAGGGCTGCCATGACCGGCAGTGACGGGCGGGACGCCTTCAGCGGCGCACGCGTGGGTCTCGCCGACGTGCAACGGCTCGAGGACACCGTCGCGCGGCTTCGGGCGCAGGACTACCGCTACGGGGGTGGTGCCTGTGGCGAAGCCGTGGCGGAGGTGCTGCCCCACGCCGTCGGGCTGCTGGGTGGCACGGTGCGCGGGACGGTCCGGCCGCGGCTGTGCACCGCCGTCGCCGACCTGTACAACCTCGCCGGCTGAACCAGTTTCGACGCCGACCGGCCCGAGGCCGCGATGGAGGCGTTCGCGCAGGCGATGGACCTGGCCGTCGAAGCGGGCAACCACGATCTCCAGGCCAACATCCGGTACCGCGCCGGGCGGCTGCTGCTGCACTACGACTCGGTCGATCCGGCGCTGGCGGAGTTCGCACGGGGCCGCGAGGCGGCGTTGCGCGCGCACTCGCGGCTGGCCCAGGCGATCCTGTCGGCCAACCAGGCGTGGGCGCACGCCAAGAAGGCCGACGTCGTCGCCGCGCTGGCGTGCCTTTACCGGGCCCGCACGGAGTTCGCCGACGCCGCCGGCGTGGAACCGTCGCCGTGGGCAGCCTTCTTCGGGTCCACCGACCTGGCGGCGATGGTCGGCACGGTGCACGGGGAACTCGCCCAGGTCGTCGACGTCCGGCACGGCCCCGAGGGCATTCCCGCGCTCGTCGACGCGATCGCCGGCTACGGCCCGGAGATGGCTCGCAGCCGGTCCCTGACGGTGATCTGGCTGGCCACCGTGCACGCGCTGGACGGTGATCTCGACGTCGCCGCCGAGGCCGGCCGGGAGGCGATCGAGCTGGCCGGCGTCCTGCGCTCGCCCCGGACCCGGCAGCGGCTGCGGACGTTGTCGGCCGCGGCCCGCCGCCACCGGCGCGACGGGCGCGCCCGGGAGATCATCGAACGCATCGAAATGGTCGGACATTCCGGACAATAATCGGTTTGCCATGGGAAGGTAAACCTCTCGGAAAATGAAAATGGGATCCGCTGAAGACCGGCCAAAAGTAGGTTCCTCGGCGTGATCACGTCTTCTTATGCTGCTCGGCAACCTGCGGCGAGCATTCCGCGCAGGCCCGGTCCCCACCGCCGAGAGGAAATTCCCCCATGCGCTTGCGCAAGCTCGTCGCGGCCGCTGTGCCGCTGCCGGCGTTGCTCGGCCTCGCTGTGGCCATCCCGGCCGCCGCCGCGCCGGAACCCCTGGTCACGCTGGCCGACAACGCCGCGCCACTGATCAACAGCGCCCGCACCGGCGACGTCGCGGCCGACCGGCCGATCACCGCCGCGCTCTCGCTGAAACTGCACAACCAGCAGGCGCTCGAAAAGTTCCTCGCCGACGTGCAAAATCCCGCTTCGCCGCAATACCACCGGTTTCTGACCCCGGCGCAGTTCAATGCCAGGTTCGGCCCGACCCAGGCCGACGTTGACAAGGCCGTCTCATTTCTCGGGAAAGCGGGGCTGTCCGGGATCGAGGTTTCCGGCAACCGGCAGGCGATCACGTTCACCGGCTCGGCGGCGCAGCTGGAGTCGGCGTTCCGGACCGGGCTCGGGACCTACCACGACCAGGCTTCCGGGCGGGACTTCTTCGCCAACGACGCCGTCCCGGCCGTGCCGGCGAGCGTCTCGGACGTCGTGGGCGGGGTCATCGGCCTCGACGACCACGCGGTGCGGACGCATGCGTCGAAGCCGCTGGCGCAGCCCAACGTCGTCAAGTCCGTCACCCCGCCGGTGCTCAAGACCGCTTACGGCACCAGCGGCCTGTCGGCGACCGGCCGCGGTGTGAACGTCGGGTTCGTCGAGTTCGACGGCTACCAGAAGTCCAACATCACCAAGTACGACAGCACGTACGGCCTTTCCGCGGGCACGGTGACGACGGTCGGCATCAGCGGCGCGAACTACGACTCGTCGCCGGGTGACGGCCAGATCGAGGTCGAGCTCGACATCGAGGTCGTGCACGCGCTGGCCGCGGCGGCCAACGACTACGTCTACGAGGCACCGAACTCGGGCGCGGGCGAACTCGCGATGTACCAGAAGATCGCGTCCGACGCGAAGGTCAACGTCGTCTCGATCTCCTGGGGCGCCTGCGAATCCGCCGAAGGTTCGAGCGCGGCGAAGGGCGTCAGCAGCGCGATCGCGACCGGCACGGCGGAGGGTATTTCCTACTTCGCGGCGGCGGGCGACGACGGCACGACCGACTGCTACCGTCAGACCGGTTCGACGGCGAAGGGCGTCGACTTCCCGGCGTCGAGCCCGAACGTCTCGGGCGTCGGCGGCACGAAGCTGAGCGTGACGTCCTCCAACGGCTACACCAGCGAAGTGACCTGGAACGACGGCAACAGCGGCGGCTCGACCGGCGGCGGCATCTCGACGGTGTTCACGGCGCCGTCGTGGCAGTCCTCCCAGAGCACGACGTACCGCAAGGTGCCGGACGTGTCGGCGGACGCCTCCCCGACCTCGGGTTACTACATCTACAGCGCGGGCAGCTGGGGAACGGTCGGCGGCACGTCGGGCGCGGCCCCGCTGTGGGCGGCCTTCGCGGCGCTGCAGAACCAGGTGCACGGCGGTGGCCTGGGCAACCTGAACCCGACGTTCTACTCGATCGGCAACGGGTCGTCGTACGGCACCGGTTTCCACGACGTGACGTCGGGCAACAACACCCTCCACGGCACGACGGGTTTCACTGCGGGGACGGGATACGACCAGGTGACGGGCTGGGGTTCCTTCAAGGGCACCGGGCTGTCCGGCCTGATCGGCTGAGTGTGTGACGCCGGGGCTGTCGCGAGTTTGCGACAGCCCCGGTTTCCCGGTTTTGTCGGTGCCCGGTGACAGAATGCGCACATGGCAGCACTGGTAGCGACACCGAGGTCCCGTGCGCTGGGTTTCGGTGTCCGCGCAGCGAGGAAAGCGCGGAACCTGAGCCTGCGCCAGCTGGGCCGGATGATCGGCGTGAGCGCGCAGGAGCTTTCCCATTGGGAGGCCGGGACGCGAGTACCGAAGATCGAGCAGGTCGGTCTGCTGCTGGGGGCGCTCAGGGTCGAACCGGTCGAGCGGAAGCGTTTGCTCGCCCTCGCGGAGAACGCCCGGGAGCCGAACTGGGTCGAGCCCGGCACGGCACCCGAACTGGCGACGTATCTCGAGTACGAGCGGACCGCCGCGACGGTGATCAACTGGGAGCCGCTGCTGGTGCCGGGCATCCTGCAGACCATCGACTACGCCCGCGCGGTGTCGGATCCCAGCTTGCGGTCCGCGGAGGAGATCGAGCGCCGGGTGCAGATCAGGCTGCGCCGCAAGCAGCTTCTCCAGGGCGCCGAACCCTTGGAGTTGGTCGCTTTCGTCGGCGAAGCCGCCTTGCGCAGCGGCTGCTGCTCCGCCGCGGCGATGGCCGGGCAACTCACCTTCCTCTCGTCCATGTCCGCGCAGAGGAATGTCAGCGTTCGGATTGTGCCCATCGTGGCCGGGTTCCATCCCGGGCTGTACGGCCCGTTCGCGATCCTGGACTTCTGGAACCTGCCGTCCATCGTCCATTTGGAGGGCTATCGCGGCAGTGCCTACCTTTATGATGATCGTGAGGTGGCCGACTACCGCATCGCCGCTCGGAGGATGCGGGAACTGGCACTGGGTGAGCAGGAATCGCGGGCGTTCATCCAGGGGGTGATCGCTGAACTGGAGGCATGATGTGGCGTAAATCGAGCTACAGCGGGGCTCAGACCAACTGCGTCGAGGTGCAGCTCGGGCCGGTGTCACAGATCCGGGACACCAAGGACCGTTCGGGTGGCACGCTCACCGTCGGTTCGGCCGCTTGGGGGGCTTTTCTTCGCAAGGCTAAGCGTTAACCTGTTCGCATGATCAAGCGCACGGTGCTGGACGCCACCCGCGAACTCCTCCGCGAACTCGGCCTCACCACGGTGTTCGGCAACCCCGGCACCACCGAGGTGCCGTTCCTCACCGACTGGCCCGACGACTTCGACTACGTCCTGGGCCTGCAGGAATCCGCCGTCGTCGCGATGGCCGATGCCTACGCGCAGGCCACCCGGCAGGCGGTGCTCGTCAACCTGCACTCCGCCGGCGGGGTGGGGCACGGGCTCGGCAGCCTCTTCAACGCCTACCGCAACCGGACGCCGATGATCGTCGTCGCCGGGCAGCAGATCCGGTCGCTCACTCCGCACGAGCCTTTCCTCGGGGCCATGGAAGCACCCGAGTTCCCGAAGCCGTACGTGAAGTGGTCGATCGAGCCCGCCTCGGCCGAGGACGTCCCGGCCGCGCTGGCGCGGGCCTACCACGTCGCCACGCAGGCGCCGTCCGGTCCGGTTTTCGTGTCCGTTCCCGCCGACGACTGGGCCGTCACCACCGAACGCCCGATCGTCTCGCGCCCCCGGATCCGCGGCTTCGCGCCCGATCCCGAGGCCGTCGACGAGCTCAACACGGCCCTGGAAGCCGCCGAACGGCCGGCGATCGTCGTCGGGGGAGCCGTCGACCAGGACGGGGCCGTCGTCGAGACCGTCGCGCTCGCCGAACGGCTCAACGCCGCCGTGTGGGTCGCGCCGATGTCCTACCGCTGCTCGTTCCCCGAGGACCACCCGCTGTTCCAAGGGTTCCTCGACCCCGAACGCGGTGCGATCGCCGACACGCTCGCGCCGTACGACCTCGTCGTCGTGCTCGGGGCGCCCGCCTTCACCTACCACGTCGACCGTGGGCGCGGGGAAGCTCCGCTGCCGCCGCTGTTCATCGTCAGCGACGACGAGCAGGTCCTCGCGCGCGCCTTCGAAGGCACCGGCGTCCGCGCCACGCCGAAGCTGGGAATCCGCGCGCTGCTCAACGTCGTCGACCGCAGCACGCGGCCCGCGCCGGCCCCGCGGCAGCGTCCCGCGAAACCGGCCGGCGACGCGCTGACCGGCGAACTCGTCTACTCGACGCTCGCGGACCTGTTGCCGGACAACGCTCTGGTCGTCGAAGAGGCGCCCAGCCACCGTGGGATCCTGCACGACCACCTGCCGATCACGGCCACCGACACCGGCTTCCTGACGATGGCCAGCGGCACGCTCGGCTACGGCGTCCCCGGCGTGGTCGGCGCGGCGCTCGCCCGCCCGGACCGCTCGGTCGTCGGCGTGATCGGCGACGGTTCGAGCATGTACGGCATCCAGGCCCTCTGGACGGCGGCGCGCGAAGAACTGCCCGTGACGTTCGTGATCCTGGACAACTCCGAGTACGCGGCGGTCCGCATCCTCGGCGACGCGATCGGCGGCGCGAAGCTGCCGGGCACCGAACTGGGCGGCATCGGGTTCGCGGCGCTGGCGGAGAGCATGGGCTGCCACGGCGTGACGATCACCGAGCCGGCCGAGCTGGTCCCCGGCCTCACGGCGGCGCTGGCCGACCCGCGCCCGACGCTGGTCCACGTCCGGGTGGCCGCGTCGTCGAAGTCGCTTTACTGAGCACCGAACAAACCGCCGCTGGTGGTCCACAGTGGATGTCCACTGTGGACCACCAGGCGGATCAGCTGCGGGTCTTGCTCTCCCGGACGTCCGAAGTCCGCTCGGCCAGCTCCCACTCCGCGGCGTCGGACGCGGCCGTGGCGGCTTCCGCCGGCGTGCCGCCGTTCAGCAGCCGCGCCACTTCGCCGCGCAGGGCCACGAACTCCGCCGACTCGCGCGTGGTGATCTGGTTCCGCGAAGCGGGCAGGCCCACCGGCAGGTCCGCCACGATCGACGCCGGTGACTTCGACAGCACCAGCACGCGGTCGGACAGGTACACGCTCTCGTCGATGTCGTGGGTGACGACCAGGACCGTGCTGCCCTGCTCGCGCTGCACGCGCCGGGTCAGGTCTTCGAGCTCGAAGCGCGTCTGGGCGTCGACCGAGGCGAACGGCTCGTCCATCAGCAGCAGCGCCGGGCGGCTGGCCAGCGCGCGGGCGATCGACACCCGCTGCTGCATGCCGCCGGAGAGCTGCCACGGGTACTTGCCACCGACGTCCGACAAGCCCACGTGGGACAGCGCTTCGGCCGCCCGTTCCCGGCGTTCCGCGCGGGAGATCGGCCGCCACCGCAACGGGAACTCGACGTTCTTCTGCACCGAAAGCCAGGGGAACAGCGAACGGCTGTAGTCCTGGAACACCACGGCCAGGTCGTCCGGGACTCCGGAGACGCGGTCGCCGTGCAGGCTGACCGTGCCGTCGGTCGGCGGGGTCAGCCCGGCGATACAGCGCAGCAGCGTCGACTTCCCGCAGCCCGACGGGCCGACGATGCTGGCCAGCTGCCCGGCTTCGACGGTGAACGAAAGGTTGTTCACCGCGGTGTGCGCTCCTGTGCCACTGCCGTAGGTGTGACTGAGGCCGGAAACTTCGAGCATGGTGGACATGGGAGAGGCCTTTCCAGCGTCAGTCGCGGCCGAGACGGGCCGGCTGCCAGGCCAGCACCCGCCGTTCCGCGGCCAGGAAGATCGTGTTGAAGACGTAGCCGAGGATGCCCAGCAGCACCAGCCACGACCACATGGTCGGGAAGTCGAAGTCCTGCTGGGCGTTCAGCAGCGACCGGCCGATGCCGTTGTAGGCGCCGACGAGCTCGGAGACGACCATCAGCAGCAGCGAGATCGACAGGCTCACCCGCAGCCCGGCGAAGATCTTCGGGGCCGCCGCGGGCAGGACGACCATGCCGAGCCAGTACGCCTTGGGCGTGCGGAACGACCGCGCCGTCTCCACCTTCACCTGGTCGACCGAGCGGACGCCGTCGACGGTGTTGAGCAGCACCGGCCACACCGCGCCGAAGATGATCGACCCGATCTGCATGCCCGAGCTCAGCCCGAACAGCACCCCGAACACCGGGATCAGGGTGGGCGGCGGGATCGAGCGGAAGAACGCGAACAGCGGGCCGACGTAGTCCATCGCCGTCGCCGACCGGCCGAGCAGCACGCCGATGACGATGCCGACGACCGCGGCCAGCGCCCAGCCGCCGAGCGTCCGGCCGAGGCTGGGGAACACGTTGTCGAACACGGCGTCGGTGAGGAACAGGTGCGACGCCGGCCCGGTGAACCACAGCTTGGCGGCGGTGCCCGCGATCTCCGACGGCGGCGGGAAGAATATGCTGCCGCCGGCCCGGGCGGCGAATTCCCACACGACCACCAGGAGTGCGAACAGCAGCCAGTTGCGCACGACCGTGGCGGCCCCGCGCGCGGCGCGCCGGCCCACCCGGCCCGAAAGGGTCACCGCCGTCACGCGATCGCCTCCCGATCCACCGTGCTCCACCGGAACAGCCGCTTGCCGAGCTGTTCGAGCCCCTCGTTGATCAGGTAGCCCAGCGCCCCGGCGACCACCGTGCCGGCCAGGACCAGGTCGAACCGGGCCGAACCGGTGCTGGCGACGATGATGAAGCTGCCGAGACCGAGCTGGGAACCGGCCAGGAACTCGACGCTGACGACGGCGATCAGCGAGATCGTCGCCGACAGCCGGACGCCGGTGAAGACGAACGGCGCGGTCTGCGGCAGCGCGACCGACGTCAGGATGCGGAACCGGCTGGTCCCGCACGCGCGGGCGGTCTCCATCAGCACCGGATCGATTTCGCCCATGCCGTAGATCGTGTTGAACATGATCGGCCACAGCGAGGCGTAGACGGCGAGGGTGATCTTCGCCTCAGGACCGGAGCCGATCACCAGCAGCACCAGGGGAACCAGCGCGGTGATCGGGATCGGCCGGAGGAACTCCACGATCGCGGCGGTGGCCGTGCGCAACGCCGGGACGCTGCCCAGCAGCAGCCCGGCGGGGACGCCGACCGCGATCGCGACGGCGATGGCGATCAGCCAGGCCAGCATGGTCGCGACGATGTCCCGGATGAAGTCGGGGTCGCCCAGCAGGTCCCCGACGGTGCCCAGCACGACGCTGGGCGGCGGGGTGAACGTCCGATCGACCAAGCCGACCTGGACGAGGACCTCCCAGAGCAAGAGGAAACCGACCAGGCCGGCCAGGCCGCGAAGCAGTTTCTTCACGTCAGCTGGTCGCCTGCGGGGCGATCATCGGCGCGGCGTCGACCTTGCTGGTGATGACCCCCATCTGCAGCAGCAGGTCGGGCACCCGCTGCAGGCGCCGGGCGTCCAGGACGGAGCCGTAGCCGGGCAGGGTGAGCAGCTTGGCCGTGTCCTCGTCGATCTTCGCGTACTTGACCAGCAGCGGTTCGACCTTCGAGCGGTCGTTGATCGCGTCGCTGGTGGCCTTCTTCATCGCCCGCTGGAAGGCCGCGAGGGTCTTCGGGTTGCCCTGCACCCACTTCGTCATCGAGCCGTAGCCGGTCAGCGGGAAGTCCTGGCTGGCGCCGGTGTTGATGTCGATGACCGGCGTCGCGCCGACGGTCTTCGCCGCCTGCGTGAGCATCGGCTCCGGCATGTAGGCCGCGTCCACCTCGTTGTTCTTCAGCGCCGCCGCCATGTTCGGCAGCGTGACCAGGGTCCACTGGACCCCGGTGAAGTCGACGCCGTGGTCCTTCATGACGGACTTGGTGAGGATGTCGGACGCGGTGTTCTTGGCCGTGATCGCGATCCGGCGGCCCTTGAGGTCGTTGACCGTCTTCACCGGCGAGTTCGGCACCGTGACGATGGCGTTGCTCTTCGCGTTCACCGACGTGCCGTCGGCGACCAGCTGGATGTCCGTGTCCTTGCTCTTGGCGATGAAGAACGGCGTGTACGTCGAGAGGGCGATGTCGACCTCGCCGGCGATCGCCTTCTGCATCGACTCCTGGCCGCTCTTGGCGACGACCTGCTCGACCTCGAGGCCCTCGGACTTGAAGTAGCCGCCGTCCATGGCCAGCCAGAAGGGACCGAGGTCCGTGGTCGGCATGATCGAGACCTTGATCTTCGACTTCTCCAGGCCGCCCCCGTTCGACGAGGCGTTCGAGCTGTCCGAGCCGAGCGCACTGCAGCCGGTGAGGGCCGTGGCGGCTGCGACGGTGAGGGCGAGCCCGAGCGCGGCGCGGCGAGTGCGAACCCGGCCACTGCTCATGGCGTTTCCAAGCAAGGCCTGCTCCTTGAAGAAAGTGACGGTTCGGGAACCGATTCCGGTGGAAGTGCGTGACTCATTCTCGGAAGTCACGCGGGCCACTGTAGAGAACGTGACAGCTCGCTCACAATGGGTGGAATCACTACCTGACCGAGTGGCGCACGTCACTCTTTCGGCCTCTGGTCTAGACCCGCTGCTCCACTCGCCGTAGCTGTTCACCCAGCGTAGGGTGAGGTTCTTGAATTCGCGACGGCTGCTGTGCGTCGACTGAGCGAACGCTGTGCAAGATTGAGCGGGTCCTGTCGGGAGGGTTACATCTTCCCCGGCCGTTCGCTACCCTCTGCACCTGCGGGGAGGTATCAACCTCCGATGTAGTGAGAGAGAGTGCCTGGATGGCCGATCAAGAAGTCCCACTTCGGTCTACCAGCACACACTGTGCTTTTCCTGAGAGAATCTTCCCCGCAAAGACCACTGCCTGGCCGGGCACAACCGCCGCGCCGGTGGGTTAGGCCGACCAACAGACCGATGCAGGACCAGCGCAGGGACCCGACCGTGATGCTCGAGCTGAACCGATTCCGTCCGGCTGGACGGGGTTCAGGAACCCCCAGTTGCGACACTGGAGACGATCTTTTCACCCGTACGGGTAGCGTCTTGCGCTGGGCTCCTTCCGATGGGCCGGAGCGCCGGAACCCCGGGAGCGTGCAGACGAGTGGCTGAGGAGAACGCGATGCGCCCTGGCGGGCGCTGGACCGACCAGGGTTTCCCGAGCACGAACGATGATGGTGGAGCGGCGGTGCCGAACGAAGACGCCGCGGGGGTGGGAGGGGCCCCCGCGCAGTCGCCCGGAGCGGATCCGGGCCGGAAGGCCGGGCTGTTCTCCGGCATGCGTGACTGGCGGCTGCGGTCCAAGCTGGCCGCGGTCCTGATCATCCCGACCCTGACCGCGCTCGCACTGGGTGCGGTGCGCGTGATCGACGACGCCCGCCAGGCGGCCGAGTTCCAGCGCACCGCCGACCAGGTGGCGTTCGCCGTCAAGGTCACCACAGTGGTGCACGAGCTGCAGAACGAGCGCTCGCTGTCCGTCGCGCGGATCTCCTCGCAGAACCAGCTGCTGCAGACCGGGCTCGACTCGCAGATCGCCAAGGTGGACCGCGAGGTCCAGGACCTGCGCGGTGCGGCGTTCACCCTCAACTACGACGACCAGGCGACCAAGGACCGCTACACCCGCGGTCTGCAGCGCCTCGACGCCCTGCGCCCGCTGCGGGCGGCGTTCAACACGTCCAACAGCCTGCCCGACATCACGGTGCTCACCGCCTACTCGGGCGTCATCGACTCGCTCATCGAGCTCGGCCGCGAGGTGACCACCGCGGTCACCGACCGGGACGTGCTGCGCCTGGGCACGAGCACGCAGGCGATCAGCGAGGCCAAGGAGTTCACCACCCGCTCCGACGCCGAGCTGCAGATCGCCGCGTTCCGCGGCAACTTCCCCGGCGACCTGCTGGACCAGACGCGCGCGTCGGCGTCCAGCGCGGACGCCTCCGTCGCGTCCTTCCTCGCGAACGCCGACGACGACCAGCGCCAGCTCTACAACGACACGTACTCCGGCCCGGAGGTCGACGACCGGCGGCGGATCCAGACCTCGGCGTTCTCCTTCGCCCAGCTGGGCGATCCGCCGAACATCGACACCACCGCGCTCAGCAAGGACAGCACCGTGTCGGCCGACAAGCTGCACGCGGTCGAGTCGAACCTGCTGGCCCAGCTGAAGACCCGTGCCGACGACCTCGCCACGCAGGCGGTCAACTCGGCGTGGATCGGCGGTGCCGTGGTGCTCGCCGCGCTGATGCTCGCGGTCGCGCTGATGCTCCTCGTCGCCCGCCTGATGCTGCGCCCGCTGCGGGTGCTGCGGAAGAGCGCGCTGGACATCGCCTACACCCGGCTGCCCGAGACCGTGCAGGGAATCCTCGACGACCCGGACCCCGTCGGCGCCTCGAAGCGAGCCGTCCAGCCGGTGCCCGTCAACACCCGCGACGAGATCGGCGAGGTCGCGCGGTCGTTCGACATCGTCCACGAACAGGCCGTCAAGATGGCCGCCGAGCAGGCCCTCCTGCGCGAGAACGTCAACGGCATCTTCGTGAACCTCTCCCGCCGGTCGCAGCGGCTGGTGGAACGGCAGCTCGGCGTCATCGACCGGCTCGAGGCCGACGAGCAGGACCCGGACCACTTGGCCAGCCTGTTCGAGCTCGACCACCTCGCGACGCGGCTGCGGCGCAACGGTGAGTCCCTGCTGGTGCTCTCCGGCGCCGGCCTGGCCAAGTCGGTGCCCAAGCCGGTGCCCGCCGCCGACGTCATCGGCGCCGCGGTGTCGGAGATCGAGCAGTACGCCCGGATCGAGGTCGGCATCGTGCCCGACGTCGCGGTCCAAGGCCTGGCGATCCACGACCTCGTGCACGTGCTCGCCGAGCTGCTCGACAACGCGACCTACTTCTCCGAGCCGGAGACGAAGGTCATCGTGCGGGCCGTGGTGACCCGGCGCAAGGCGCTGGCCATCCAGGTCACCGACCACGGTGTCGGCATGAGCGAGGAGCGGCTGGCCGAGGTCAACGCGCGCCTGGCCGACCCGCCGGACCTGGACGTGTCGGTGACCCGGCGCATGGGTCTGTACGTGGTTTCGCGGCTGGCCAAGCGCCACGGCATCGAGGTCCGGCTGCGCGAGAACGAGGACATCGAGGGTGGCGTGATCGCCCGGGTCGTCGTCCCGGCCGAGCTGCTGACCCAGCTCCGCCCGGGCATGCAGCGGCAGACGCCGCCGCCGGCGAACCGGTCCGAGACGTCGATGTCGATGCCGAGCATCCCGATCCCGGCCGCGCGTTCGGACTTCGACCAGACGCAGTCGTTCGCGCAGACGCCACCGCCGCCTTCGGCACCGCCACCCCCGGTGCACGAACCGGTGCCGAACCAGGGCGGCCTCGTGCCGCTCGACCAGCCGATCAGCCTGGACGACCTGGTCAGCGGCGGCCGCGCGGCGGGCCCGTTCCTGTCGCCGGAGCTGCCGAAGCCCGAGACGCCGGCCTGGCCGACCGCCGAGGACCTGGCGCCGCTGGCGCCTTCCTCGAACGGCGACGGGGCCAGCTCGCGGGCCGCCGACACGCAGTTCGCGCCGCTGGTGCTGCCCAAGCGCGAGCCGAAGTTCGTGCCGCCGGAGGAGCCGCCGGCCCCGCCGCCGCCCGTGAACGAGGTCGGTTCGTCGGCGCTCGAAGACGATGTACCCACCCGGCGGTTGCCGATCTACCAGTCGGTGCTGTCACGCTGGTTCAGTGAAGGTGACGACGCGGCAGCCGACCCGGTGCCGCCGCAGAGCGACGGCGAAGACCCCAACCTGCCGCCGCTCACCGGTACCGACATCGACGAGCAGCCGGCCCCGCCGCCGCCCGCGCCGGCCGAGCCGTCCCGCGACGAGCTCCAGCCGACCGCGGCGACCCGGCACCCGCTCCTCCCGGCCGACGACGGCTGGCACAGTGCCTCCGACGACGGCTGGCAAGCGGCGCAGTCGCTGCTGGAGTCCAAGAACGAGGAGATCACCCCGGCCGGGCTGCCCAAGCGCGTCCCGAACGCCTACCTGGTGCCGGGGTCGATCAGCAGTCCTTCGGCCGACGCGCCGCCGCAGAACAGCTTCGCGGACAACACCGCGGGGATGCCCGGAACGGGTGCGATCACCCGCTCGGCGTCCGCGGCGCGGAGCCGGATGGCAAGCTTCCAACGGGGCTACACCTCGGGACGGCACGCCTTGAAGGAACTCCCGGCCGAAGAACAGCTGCAAGGCAGCAGGGTTCCGGGGCGTGGCAACACCACAGACAGCAGTGAGGAGTGAAAGTGACACGGGCGGGTGCAATGCAGCCGGGTGGCTCCGCGCAGCCGAACGGCCAAGCGCATGCCAAGGCGAACAATGCCGGCAGCTTCGCTTGGCTGATCACGGATTTCGTGCACCGGGTGCCCGGCGCGGCCCACGCGGTCGTGGTGTCGGCCGACGGCCTGCTCCTGGCGGCCTCGCGAGGTCTGCCGAAGGACCGGGCGGACCAGCTGGCCGCGGTGGCGTCGGGGCTGACCAGCCTCGCGCGCGGTGCGGCCAAGGTGTTCGAGGGCGGCACGGTGGCGCAGACCGTGGTCGAGATGGCCAACGGGTTCCTCTTCCTCATGTCGGTTTCCGACGGTTCGTGTCTGGCGGTGCTGGGTTCGCCGGAGAGTGACATCGGCTTGGTCGTCTACGAGATGACCCTGCTGGTGGAGCGGGTCGGCCAGCAGCTGACTCCGGAGATGCGGGCGCAACTGCAGGGTTCGGCTGTCCGCCGCTGAGGACCTGGGAACCGAGGAGAGAGCCGTGGACGACGGGCGCTTGAGGGGTGAAGGGCGGCTCGGTGACGACTTCTCCGGCGGGTGGTCCGATCAATCGGACGACGGCCGGGAGGACTGGCAGTCGTTCCGGGACCGCGTCGACCGCGAGTGGCGCGCGCGGCGGGTGCAGGCCTCCGACAGCGACCCCGTGCGAGAGCCGCCGAACTGGCTGACCGACAGCAACGCCGGTCAGGAGCCGCTCCGGCCGATCGCCGGGGGCACCGAGTACCGCGACCGCCTCCTCGGCGGTCCGGGCGCGGAGCTGTTCGGCGGTTCGAGCGGGCCGCTGTACGACGCGCACGAGTTCGCCGCGTACAGCGCCGAGCGGGACTTCTCGTCGGGACCGGACTCCGGGGAGCTTGCCGCGGCCCTGCCGCGGCAAGCCCACCAGGAGTACGTCGACGAGCCGCCGCAGACGGAGATGGAGACGTCGGGCCTGGTCCGGCCGTACTTCCGGACCCGGGGCCGGACGAAGGCGACGCTCGACCTGGCCATCGAGGCGTTGATCTCGACCAGCGAACAGGGCCGGATGCTCGACCGGGTCCGGGTGCCCGAGCACCGGTCGATCTGTGACCTGTGCCTCGACACCAGGTCGGTGGCCGAGGTGGCGGCGCTGCTGCGCCTGCCGCTCGGCGTGGTGCGGGTGTTGATTGGTGACGTGGCGGGCCTCGGGCTGGTGCTGGTGCACTCCAGCAGCCCGACCGTGGGCGACCGCCCGAGTATCGAGTTCATGGAAAGGGTGCTCAGTGGGCTTCGGAGAATTTGACTCCGACGCGAACGCGCCGCAGGTGACGGGTCCGACCTCGTCGGCCAAGATCGTGGTCGCCGGCGGGTTCGGTTCGGGGAAGACGACCATGGTCGGGGCGATCTCGGAGATCGACCCGTTGACCACCGAGGCCATGATGACCGAGGCCAGCGTCGGGCACGACGACACCACGGCCACGCCGAACAAGACGACCACCACCGTGGCGATGGACTTCGGGCGCATCTCGCTGGACTCGGACCTGGTGCTGTACGTGTTCGGTACCCCGGGTCAGCACCGGTTCTGGTTCATGTGGGACGACCTCGCGGTCGGGGCCATCGGCGCGGTCGTGCTGGTCGACACGCGGCGGCTGGCCGACGCGTTCCCGTCGATCGACTTCTTCGAGAACCGGAAGCTGCCCTACGTCGTGGCCATCAACTGCTTCGACCGGCTGCTGCACCACCAGATCGAGGACGTCCGGCACGCGCTCACCATCGCGCCGTCGGTCCCGATCATGGCGTGCGACGCGCGGGAGCGCGAGTCCGCGAAGCAGGTGCTGATCTCGGTCGTCCAGCACGCGATCGCGCACGATTCGGCGCTGCGCGCGGGATAGCCCATGACGCCCCGATCCGGATGCGGCCGTTGGAGTGAACTCCGCGTGCTTCACCCACTTCGGGGAGTGCTGTCACCGTCCGGAGGAGTAGCCGGCCGGGGCGGTCCGGTGGTGCCGGCGACGGTGGTACCCGTGCGGGCTGGTCGTACCCGGGTTGACCTGGGCGGACGGCCCCCGGGTGCGAGCCGCGGGCCACGCCGTGGGGCCTCCCCCGGATGGGGGAGGCGAGCCGGGCTGCGGCGGAACCCGGCCGGGTGCACACGTAGGGTGCGCAGCGGCCGGCCGGAGGCGGACTCGACAGCACCGGCGGTGCGAATACGCTTTACCGTGGCGTCGCCGACCGGCCGTGCCGGGCGCTCCGGGGTGCGGCGGGCGACGCCGCACGAGCAAGGAGGAGCAGGAGTGACGGCTTCCGGCCAGGGCACGTTCGGCTGGCTCATCACGGACTTCGTCCGCCGGGTACCCGGTGCCGCGCACGCCGTTCTGGTGTCCGCGGACGGGTTGCTGCTGGCACCGTCGGAGGGGCTGCCCCAGGAACGTGCCGAGCAGTTGTCGGCGGTGGCGTCCGGGTTGATCAGCCTGACGGCGGGCGCCGCGCGCTGCTTCGAAGCGGGCGGTGTCAACCAGACCGTGGTGGAGATGGAGCGCGGCTACTTGTTCTTGATGTCCGTTTCGGACGGTTCGTCGCTGGCGGTGCTGGCCGCGCCGACGTGCGACATCGGCACGGTCGCCTACGAGATGACCCTGCTCGTCGAGCGGGTCGGCCAGCAGATCACCCCCGAACTGCGCGCACAGCTCCAGGGCGGCGTGCGTGGGTAGGGCGAGATGAGGATTTCGGGATTCGACGATCCGGACTCCAGCGGCTGGGACGCACTGCACCGCGGCACCGAGCGCGAGGGTTTCGATTCGCCCAGCAAGTTCGACATGTCGACGCTGTCGATGATCATGCCCAAGCGCAAGCCGGCCCGCCCCCAGCCGGACCCGCAGGGTTACACCGACGAGGACACCCGCGAGTGGGGCTCATCGTCCGACGACGACGATTACGAGGCTCCTTCGCCGGACTTCACCGGCGACGATGACGACGAGCCGACGGGCCGCCGGGCCAGGCGCTCGGCTTCGCGGTCGCGCGAGTACGTCGCCGACGAGCCCGCCCGCCCGGAGCCGAGGGCCCTCCCTGGTCGGCGCTCAGCGGAGTACACCGGCGGCGGTTACGACCGCCGCGAGTCCACGGGTTATCAGGGCGAGTACGCACCGGAGACCGGCGACGAGCCCGCCCGCCCGGCGTTCGGCGGCTACCAGGGTCGCCGCCGCTTGCCGGAGCCCGGTGGCGACGATCACGCCCGTCCGGATCCGGTGGGTTATCAGGGCCCGCGCTCGCCGGAGTTCGGCGATGACCACGGCCGCCCGGATCCCCTCGGTTACCAGGGCGAGCGTTCGGCGGAGTTCGGCAGCGTTGACTACGGCCGTCCGGAATCCGCGGGTTACCAGGGCCGCTCGCCGGAGTCCGGCGGCGATGACCACGGCCGCCCGGATCCCTTCGGCTACCAGAGCACGCACTCGCCGGTAGTAGCCGAGGACGGCTACGACCCCGTCGAGCCGGAGTGGCAGGACGGGGACCGGTTCGAGCCGGAACCCCCGCCGCTGGAGCCGGCGTGGACCCCGCCGCGGGGTGCGCGCTCGCCCGCTCCGCCGCGGCCGCCGGTCCACCCGCCTGCCCCGCGTCCGCCCGCACCGCGCCCGCCCGCGCCGCGGCCGCCCGCCCCGGTGGCGCGGCCCGCGCACCCGGCGGCCCCGCCCGCACCCGTTTCGCGGCAGGCGGCACCTCCACCCGCGTGGACCCCGCCGCCGCCCGCCGACTGGACGCCCCCGCCGGACCCGGAGACCCGCTGGATCCCGCACCCGGAACCGTGGGAGGACCCGGCCTGGAACGAGCCGGCCCGGGTGGCGAGCCCGGTGCCCGTCGCTTCGCCGGGTTCGCGGGTCCGCCCGTACACCCGCACGGGCGGGCGCACGCGGTCCGACCACAACCTGGCGCTGGAGGCGCTGGTCTCGACGTCCGACGACGGGCGCCGCTACCGCGGGGTCCGCTCGGTCGAGCACCGCCGGATCTGCGACCTGTGCCTGGACACCCGGTCCGTGGCGGAGATCGCCGCGCACCTGCGGCTGCCCCTGGGCGTGGTGAAGGTGCTGGTCGGCGACATGGCCGACATCGGCCTGGTGCTGATCCACCAGACCGAGCTGATCCTCGGTGACCGGTCGTCCCGCGAGTTCATGGAACGCGTCCTGGCCGGCCTGCGCGCCCTCTAAGCCGGGGTGAGGTCGAGGGTCAGGGTGTTGCCGTCACCCGGCACGAACCCGTTGATGAGCGGCGTCGCCGCACCGCAGTTCTCGAAGGCGCCGATCGCGTAGGTCGATTCGAGCCGGCCGCCCCGGCCCGCGGCGAACTCGCCCGAGGTCCATCCGGTCGTCACCGGCTCGGCCGTGCCGCATTCCGGGCCGACGTCGAACGGCACCCCGTTGACGCGGACGTCGGAGAGCCTCACCGGCCAGGTCGCCGAGCCGGAGAAGCCGCCGGACACCGAGCCCTCGGCGTGGCCGGGGCCGAACGTGACGGTTCCGCCGACCCGGCCCACGCCTGGCACCGACCGGGTGACCTCGACCGGCGGCAGCGTGATCGTGCCGGAGTAGGTGCCCGGCCCGAGGTCCACGGCGAACTGCCCCGGCCCGAGCTCGAGGTCGGCGTCCGGCTTCGCGATGTGGGTGCTCCCGGTGACGGTGTACTCGGCGTGGACGGGCGCCGCCGCCGCCGCGGTCCCGGCTCCGCCCAGCACCGTTGCCGCGGCCAGCGCGGTCACGCGTGTTCCCCGCTTCATGCACCACGCTTACCCCCGGCCCGAAGCGGTGCGGCCGGATTTCACCGGATCCGGTGTCAGTCCTCGACCAGCGCCGCGGACGTGATGCGGTGCAGGGAGTAGCGCTCGTTGTTCTCGCCTTCGAGCACCCCGCCGCCGACGCGCACCGGCCGGACCACGCGCTGGCTCGCCGTGCCCCGGGAGTCCACGAACCCGATCCACACCTCGCGGCGCTCCAGCGTTGCCCGGGACAGCAGTTCCAGCGTCGCCGACGTGTCCGCGCCGCCGCCGACCGGCGCCCGCACCGCGGAGCCGCGGCGGCGGGCCGAAGCGGCGTCGCCGGCGCGGAGGTTGGAGACGATCCGGGCCGCCTGGTCCTCCGTCAGCACCGCCTGCTCACCCGGGCTGCGCCGCGCCGCCCGCGCCTTCGCCGGCAGCCGGCGGCCGCCGGGCCGGATGTCGACCACCCGGCCGTCCGGGCCCTCCGCCGCCGGGGCGAACCCGGCGCCGCGCAGCGCGGCGAGGACCTCGTGCAGCGGATCCGGGCTGATCACGACCGTCGGCGCGATGAGCCGCAGTGCGTGCTCCGCCGCGACCGGGTGGGCCAGCACCTCGGCCAGCAGCGCTTCGTCGTCGCACCGAAGGAACGACGCCGCGACGCCGCCGCGCAGCCGCCCGTGCCGCCGGGCGACGTCGTCGATCAGGTAGCTCAGCCCCTGCGGCACCGGCGTCGCCGACTTCGACTTGAACAGCGCGTGCAGCTCGTCGGCCGTGCGGCCGGTGTCCAGCGCGCGCCGCACCGAGCCCTCGGTGATCCGGTAGACCGTCGCGTGCCCCGCCGACTCGACGTCGGCGACCGCGGCCATCTCGGCGGCCAGCTCCGGCTCCAGGGGGCCCGGCGCGACGACCGTCAGGTCGGCCTGCAGCAGCACGCGGTCCACCGGCGCGGGCAGCGCGTCCATGATCGCCTCGACCGCGCGCGGCCGGTCGTCGGCGAGCAGCGCCCGCGTCGCCGTCGTGACGCCGCCGAGCCCGACGATCCCCAGCGCGCTCGCTTCGGCCATCGTCCAGCGGACGGTCTCGTCCCGCAGCCGCCCGCCCCGGCGAGGGGCTCGCCAGGCCAGCACGGCGACGAGCTCGTCGACGCTCTTCACCCCCGCGCCGCGCGGCAGGTCGGCCAGTGCGGAGAGGATCCGCCGGCGGACCACCGGGGCCAGCGGGCGGCGCAGGTCCTCCGACAGCGGCGCGATCGGCTTGTCCTTGGCGTCGCGCCCGCCGGCCATCCCCGGCAGGCGCGGCAGCTCCAGCCACGCCTGGGCGAGCGTCATCCACCGCTGCGCGGTCGGCGACGCGAACCACGAGTCGGTCAGCGTCGTCGGCACCCACTCGGGCACGCTCGCCTCGCTGTCGGCGACGAGCCCGGCGCCGACGGCCAGCTCGGCCAGCAGGATGGCCTGGGTGTCGTCGATCTCCAGGTCCTTGGCGAGCTTCTTCAGCTCCCGGACGCCGAGGCCGCCCGACTTGAGCACCGGCGGCGGGGCCGCCGACCACGCGCGCAGCAGGGCTTCGGTGTGGCGCAGGAACTCCATCGCCTCGCCGGCCGCCGCGGCGTCCAAAGTGGACGGCTGGTGCGGGTGGACCGGCAGCTCGGGCTCGGTGAGCGTGCCGGGCGCGAACGCCCCGCCGCGCACCGCGATGCCGAGCTCGCGCGGCAGCTCGACGGTCTGGTCGTCACGCCGCAGCAGCAGGCCGCGGGCGAGCAGTTTTTGCACCGGCGTCTCGGCCTTCTCGAGCGAGAGGTCCAGCCCGGCGTCGCGGGTGCGGCCGATGGGCGGCCCGGCGGCGAGGGCGGTCAGCACGCCGCGCTCGTCGTCGGGCAGCTCGGCGAGCCGCGCGTCGAGGTCCTCGCCGGCCAGCGACGGCGAGGACGAGCCCAGCCCGGCGGGGAACGGCCCGAGGGCCTCCCTGGCCGCCGGCGGCACGCGCAGGGCGTCGTCCGAGCCCCAGATCAGCGCCCGGGCGCGCAGGCGGGCCAGCGGCTCGGCGACGTCGGCGCCGATGAGCTTCGCGACGTCTTCGACCGGCACCGGGTCGCGGTCCGCCCCGGCGAGCAGGCACGCTTCGAGCACGGCCAGGGTGAAGGTGTCGAGGTCCTCGCAGGCGCGCGCGACCGAGCCCGGTGTTCCGGCCCGGGTGGCCAGCACCGTGCTGTCGGAGGGCGGTGGCGTGGACAGGTCGCGCCGCGTGCGGAGCAGCTCTGCGAGTGCGTCGTCGGACTCCGCACGCAGCCAGTCCGCCAAAGAGGTCGCGGGCATAGAGGACCAGGGTACCGGGCGGTTGTGACCGGCCGCGCGGGCTCAGGCAGACTGTCTGCGTCAGCCGAAGACCGGTGGTGGGAGGACGTTGTGGCCAAGGGTGAGAAGAAGCACAAGGGCATCGACCCGACCTGGCCGGGCGAGGACGGCGAGCACCCGGTGACCGAGCTCGCGGCCGACCGCCAGGGCGCGCTCTCGCCGTTCGGCGACGTCACCTTCCCCCTCGACACGGTGCCGTACGTGCACCCGGAGACCGAGATCAACCGCTGACCGCACGGCCGATTGTTACTGGTCAGTACCGGTATCGGCCCCTCGTGAGGGCGATCACGGGAGTAGGTTTCCTCCCGTCCCAGCCCACCTTTCCCACACGGGGGTAGTGCCATGCCGGTTCCCGGTCCCGGATATTCGATCACCGTCCGGGTGGAGGCCCCGGCCTCGGTCACCGCGGCCGGTGACCTGACCGCCGCCGTCGGTCGCGTCGGTGGGGTGCTGACCGCGTTCGACGTCGTCGAGTCCCACTCCGACTCGATCGTGGTCGACATCAGCGCCAACGCGCTGTCGGAGAACCACGCGAACGACATCACCCAGACGCTCGACTCGCTGCCCGGCGTCAAGGTCCGCAAGGTCTCCGACCGGACGTTCCTGATCCACCTCGGCGGCAAGATCGAGGTCACCCCCAAGGTCGCGCTCCGCAACCGTGACGACCTCTCGCGCGCCTACACCCCGGGGGTGGCCCGCGTCTGCCAGGCGATCGCCGCCAACCCCGAGGACGCGCGCCGGCTGACCATCAAGCGCAACACGGTCGCGGTGCTCACCGACGGTTCCGCGGTGCTCGGCCTCGGCAACATCGGCCCGGCCGCCGCGCTGCCGGTGATGGAGGGCAAGGCGGCGCTGTTCAAGAAGTTCGCCGACGTCGACGCGTGGCCGGTCTGCCTGGACACCCAGGACACCGAAGAGATCATCATGATCGCGAAGGCGCTGGCCCCGGTGTACGCGGGCATCAACCTCGAGGACATCGCCGCCCCGCGCTGCTTCGAGATCGAGAAGCGCCTGCGCGAGCAGCTGGACATCCCGGTCTTCCACGACGACCAGCACGGCACGGCGATCGTGGTGGTCGCGGCGCTGCGCAACGCCCTGCGCGTGGTGGGCAAGAGCATCGAGGACTGCAAGATCGTGATCAGCGGCGTCGGCGCGGCCGGCTCGGCGATCATCCGCCTGCTGCTGCACAAGAACCCGGGCGACATCGTCGCGGCGGACATCGACGGCATCGTGCACTCCGCGCGCGGCAACCTCGACGACAACCTGGCGTGGATCGCGTCGCACACGAACAAGGAGCAGGTCAGCGGCACCCTGCACGAGGCGCTCAACGGGGCCGACGTGTTCATCGGGGTGTCGGCACCCAACCTGTTCGGCGCCGAGCAGGTGGCGACGATGAACAAGGACGCGGTGGTCTTCGCCCTGGCCAACCCGGACCCGGAGATCGACCCGATGGACGCCCAGAAGCACGCGGCGGTCGTCGCCACGGGCCGCAGCGACTTCCCGAACCAGATCAACAACGTCCTGGCGTTCCCGGGCGTGTTCCGCGGCTTGCTGGACGCGAACGCCCACAACATCGACGACTCGATGCTGCTGGCGGCGGCCGACGCGATCGCGGACGTGGTGGACAACGGGAAGCTGAACGCGTCGTTCATCGTGCCGAGCGTGTTCGACAGCGCTGTCGCGCCGGCGGTCGCCGAGGCGGTGCGGAAGGCCGTCCTCGCGGAGCGCTGAGCCCCGGCCGCGGCGTCGTCCGCCGATGACGGAAGTAGCCTCGCCTGGTGAGTGAACTCAGCCACGTCGACGCGACCGGTGCCGCGCGGATGGTCGACGTCTCCGGCAAGACCGCCACCGCGCGCACCGCGCTCGCCGCCGGGACCGTGCGGACCACCGCCGAGGTGCTCCGGCTGCTGGCCACCGACGGCCTCCCCAAGGGCGATGCCCTCGCCACCGCGCGCATCGCCGGGATCATGGGCGCCAAGCGGGTGCCCGAGCTGATCCCGCTGTGCCACCAGATCGCGCTGTCCGGGGTCAAGGTCGAGTTCACCCTCGGCGAGGCCGAGGTCGGCATCCGCGCGACGGCGAAGACCACCGACGTCACCGGGGTCGAGATGGAGGCGCTGACCGCGGTGGCCGTGGCCGGGCTGACGCTGCACGACATGATCAAGGCCGTCGACCCGGCGGCGACGCTGGACGAGGTCCGCCTGCTCCGCAAGGACGGCGGCAAGACCGGAACCTGGGAGCGGCCGTGAAGCGCACCGCGCGCGTGATCGTGGCGTCCAACCGCGCCGCGAAGGGCGTCTACGAGGACAAGACCGGCCCGGTGATCGCCGCCTGGCTGGCCGGCCGCGGCTACGACGTGCCGTCGCCGGTCGTCGTCGAGGACGGCGACCCGGTCGGCGTCGCGCTGCGGGGCGCGCTGGCCGACGGCGTCGCCGTGGTCCTCACCACGGGCGGCACCGGCATCTCGCCGACCGACCGCACCCCCGACGTCACCCGCGCGCTGCTGGACCACGAGCTGCCGGGTGTCGCGGACGCGATCCGCGCCGCCGGCCTGCCGAAGGTGCCCACGGCGGTGCTCTCGCGCGGTGTGGCGGGCGTGGCGGGGCGCACCCTGGTCGTGAACCTCCCCGGCTCCGGCGGCGGCGTCAAGGACGGCCTGGGCGTCCTTGACGGCATCCTGGAGCACGCCGTCGACCAGCTGGCCGGTGGCGACCACCCGCGTCCCGCCGCCGCCGCGCCCTCGGTGCGGGTCGCGCGGGCGCTGGTGACCGAGGAGACGCTGTCGGTCGAGGAGCACGCCCGCCTGGTCGAGGACGACGCGGCGGGCGCGGTGGTGACCTTCGCGGGGGTGGTCCGCGACCACGACGGCGGCAAGGGCGTCCGCGACCTGACGTACGAGGGCCACCCGAGCGCGGGCCAGGTGATCGCGGACGTCGTCGCGGACCTGTCGACGCGCTGGACCGGCGTCCGAGCGGTCGCCGTGAGCCACCGGCTGGGGGCGCTCACGATCGGCGACGTCGCCCTGGCGTGCGCCGTGGCGGCCGAGCACCGCGGTCAGGCGTTCTCGGCGTGCTCGGAGCTCGTGGACGAGGTCAAGGCGCGGCTGCCGGTCTGGAAGCACCAGCACTTCGCCGACGGCACGGACGAGTGGGTCAACTCGCCGTGATCCGGAACGCCGCGACCCGCTGAGCGGCCGACTCCTCCGGGCCGGGGCCGGTGACCAGGCCCAGCCGGACGAACATGGGCACGCCGTGCGGCACCTCGCGCCGGAAGGCGCGCATGACCCGCTCGCGCACTCCGGGGGTCGGTGACCTCGGTCAGCGTCACGGCCTGCTTTTGCGTCCGTGGGCGAGCTCGCCCACGGACGGCGGCGCGGACGTTGCGCGCCCAGTCGCCGTCGGGCAGGCCGGCGATGACGTACCGCTCGCCGTCGACGGTGAGCGGGGAGACCGGAGTGGGCCGTAGCGCGCCCGAACGGCGGCCTGGGACGGTCAGGACGTGCACGGAGCCAACCGCAGCCCCAGGCGCGTCAGGAGGCGCACGAGGCGGTTGGCGGGGCGGAGCCGGCGGGGCAGGGCCGGACGGCTGGTCGGCACGGCGAACGACGTGGTGGACGAGGCGGCCGCGGCGGCCTTCGGCGTGAACCGCACGGACTTGCGCATCATCGGCCTGGTGGCGGCGGCGGGAACGGTGACGGCGGGCCAGCTGGCCACGGAGGCCAAGCTGAGCCCGATCGAGCGGGCCGGGCGGGCGCTGCTGGCGGAATACGCGCCGGAGCAGCTGGAGCTGGTCATCGAGGTGCTGCGGAAGGGCGAGCGGATGCAGCTGGCGGCGGCGGAGCGGATCCGCGCGCGCTGAGGGGCTGGGCACCTGCCCCGTGCGCGCTGACGCGCTGTGGGGTCGCTGGCTTGGCCTCCGGCCCCCGGTAACCAGCTTACCGGGGAGGGCCGACAGTTTTCCGGCGCCGCGGAACGCGTGAAGGGCTCCCACCGCCCAGGGGATCGGCGGTGGGAGCCCTTCAGGTCACGGCTCGAAGCCGGACCCGCGCATCACTGCGAGATCGTCACTTGGTGGCGATCTTCTGCCCGACGAGGATCAGGTCCGCGTTCGGGATGTACTTCGCGTTCAGGTCCTGCAGCTTCTGGTAGCCGCCCTGGACGTTGAACTTCTGCGCGATCTTGGACAGGGTGTCACCCGCCACGACGGTGTAGTCACCGGCCGGGTTGGAGCTGCTCACGCCGGTCGCCACGGGGGCGGCCGGGGCCGGAGCCGCCGCCGCCTTCTTCGGGGCGGGCGCGGTCGTGCTCTTCTTCGGGGTCACCTTCTTGGTGGTGGGGCTGCTGGCCTTGGGGGCCGACGAACCGCCGCCGCCCTTCTTGCCACAGACCGGCCACGCACCGATGCCCTGACCCTGCAGGACGCGCTCGGCCACGGCGATCTGCTCGTCGCGGGAAGCGTTCGCCGCGCTGCCGGAGCCGCCGTAGGCCTTCCAGGTGCTCTGCGTGAACTGCAGGCCGCCGTAGTAGCCGTTGCCGGTGTTGGTGTTCCAGTTGCCGCTGCTCTCGCACTGCGCGATGGCGTCCCAGTTGGTCGCCGACGCGGGGGTCGCGGCGATCGCGAGGGGAGCGCCGACCGCAATGCCCGCGATGGCGACGCGAGCGACGGTGCGGGTGGCAGCGGACATCTTGCGGTGCTTGCCTCGGTAAGACATTTGGATGCTTCTCGGTTTCCCAGCGCCTACGAACCGGTGTGAGGGTCAGGATCGGGGTCCTGGCGCCGGCCATCTCAGGCCGGCAGGCGAGTCCGACGCACGGCGCGTCTTCGTCGTCCCCTCGTCCCTGTCCGGAAATGCTTTCGCTCGGGGTATGGGTCCGGGGATCCGTCGGACAGGGCTAGGCGCTACGGATTCCCGGTCGTGCTGGTTGGTCGGGGCCAACCGAAAAGCGACGGTACGTAACGATGGCCGTGATCGGAAATTATTCGGGGCGTGACCTACGTCACAGTAACAGCACGCAACCCTGGTCGATATGCCTGTTTGTGCAGGTCAGCGGGCCGTTATCTGGCCGTTTCCTCCCCGAGATAAAACACGGATCGTGAGGCTTGCATCACGTGTTTCACGTCGCGAATGGGCCGTTCGTGCCCTCGGGATCGCGATTGAAGCGCGCATCTTAAGAGCCCCGGGGGTGCGGCGCCAGACTTGACAATCCTGCCTCACGGACCCCAGGAGTCACAACAGTCCCACCTGTTCGAGGGGTTTCCCGACCCGGTCGGAGCGTCGCTGACCGCCTGGCCCGGGCACCGATGCCGACGCAGGGCGACGGACCAGGCGAAACGGGTCACCGGAAGGCGTGGTGGCCGGTCGCGACCACCCTCTCGCGAACACCCGGATTCAGTGACACGCCACGCCGAGGCCCGAACCGCCCGTCGGCGAGCGGTAGGCCGCCGTACCCGAGCGGTCGCCGATTTACCGGAAGGGCGAACTCCCCACCCCTCCGCCAAACGGACCACCCGCTTACAAGCTTCGGCGCAAGCCACCCACCCCGGCCCACGTACCCCACGGGCCGACACGCGTACCTGCATGGACGACACCCGTACTTGGATGGACGACACCCGTACCTGCGTGGACGACACGCCGTGGTGTGGCACCAGTGCCGTGTCGTCCGCTCAGATACGCGTGTCGTCCGGCGGGGTACGCGTGTCGTCCGCTGGGGTACGTGCGGGGACGGGGTGGTCAGCCGCCGGCGAAGGGCGGGAGGACGTCCAGCTCCGCGCCGTCGCGCAGGGGGCGGGTGAGGTCGCGGACCGCGATGCCGTCCAGGAGGTAGCTGACCGCCTCCAGCAGGCGCGGCAGGCCGGCCGGGTGCAGGCGGGCCAGCTCGGCCACCGCGTCGGCGACCGACGCTCCGGCCGCCAGCTGCACCTTCTCCTCTTCCACACCGGCCGCGGCCCGCGCTGCCGCGAAGTACCGCACCACGATGGTCACCGTCGCCACCTCAACCGCCGATCGCGCTCATCGGCCGGATCGGCTGCGCGAACCCGGCGTCGTTGATCTCGTGGCCGGCGAGCTTGCCCCACATGGTGGCCCGCCAGGCGTCCGCGACCTCCTCATCGCGCGCGCCCGCGCGCACGAGGGACCGCAGATCCGTCTCGTCGTTGCTGAACAGGCAGGAGCGCACCGCGCCGTCGGCGGTCAGCCGCGTCCGCTCGCAGGCCGAGCAGAACGGCCGGGTCACCGACGCGATCACGCCGACGTCGCCGGGCCCGCCGTCGACCAGCCAGCGCTCGGCCGGCGCGCCACCCCGCTCGGCGGGGAACGGCGTCAAGGTGAACGCGGTGCCCAGCTTCTCGAGGATCTCGGCCGCGGTGATCATCTCGCCGCGGTTCCAGCCGTGCTGGGCGTCCAGCGGCATCTGCTCGATGAACCGCAGGTGGTAGCCCTCGTCGAGGCAGAACTTCAGCAGCGGCACGGCTTCGGTCTCGTTGAGCCCGCGGATCAGCACGGCGTTGACCTTCACCGGCGCCATCCCGGCGTCCCGCGCCGCGGCCAGACCCGCGATCACGTGGGAGAGCCGGTCGCGCCGGGTGATCGTCTTGAACAGCTCGGGGTCGACGGTGTCGAGCGAGACGTTGATCCGGTTCAGCCCGGCCTCGGCGAGGCCCGCGGCCCGCCGGGCCAGCCCGATCCCGTTCGTGGTCATGGACAACCGCGGCCGGGGCGACAACGCCGTGATCTGCGCGACGAGGTCCTCGAGGCCCGGCCGCAGCAGCGGTTCGCCGCCGGTGAGCCGGATGTCGGTGACGCCGAGCATTTCGACGGCGATCCGCATCAGCCGGAGCAGCTCGTCGTCGGTCAGCACTTGCTCGCCCGGCATCCAGTCGAGGCCCTCCGCGGGCATGCAGTAGGTGCAGCGCAGGTTGCACCGATCCGTCAGGGAAACCCGCAGATCGGTGGCCACCCGGCCGAAGGTGTCGATGAGATGGGGGTTCTCGGGCCGGGGCACGCGAGAAGATCCTCGTGTACCGGGGACGCGAGGAAACCCGAGATCCACTGCAGTCATTACGCACAGAGTAGCTCCGCAACGGCCCGTTAGGATACTTTGCGCAGTGAGTGGTTCAGTAGACGAACTAACGAGGGCCCGTGACGGAAAAGACTTACCCGGTCACCGAAGAGGAACTCTTCCGCTTCGCGGAATTGGGCCGCCAAAGCAGCACGTTCACCGTCCTGCGCCACGCCAGGATCGCCGAGCGGATGGGCCTGTCCGGTACCGACCACAAGACCTTCGACCTGGTCATCCAGTCCGGCGGGCCACTCACCGCCGGCCGGATCGCCGGGCTGACCGGCCTGTCCACCGGTGCGGTCACCGGCGTCATCGACCGGCTCGAGAAGGTCGGGCTGGTCCGCCGCGTGCGCGATCCCGAGGACCGGCGCAAGGTCCTCGTCGAGGTGGTGCCGGGGGTGGCCGAACGCTTCGCGCCGCTCTTCGAGTCGGCCTTCGACACCCTCCGCGAGCTGCTCGCGCAGTTCTCCCCGGCGGAGCGAAAAGTAATCGAGCGTTATCAGAATGTCATGCTCGAAGAGCTGCGTGCCGAAGTCATGGGCAATTCGCGCCCCGCGTAGCTTTTCCTCAACTGCGGAGATAATGTCTGCGGCATGCCGCAATTTCGGTTGTCCGAGGCCGCGCGCCTGCTCGGCGTCAGCGACGACACCGTCCGGAGGTGGGTGCGTGCGGGGCAGCTGACCGCCACCGACGACGCCGCCGGCCGCAAGGTCGTCGACGGCGCCCAGCTCGCCGGGTTCGCCCGGGCGCAGGCCACCGCGCCCGACGACCCGTCCGCGGTCGGCCGGTCCGCCCGCAATAGGTTCGTGGGGCTGGTCACCGAGGTGATCACCGACAAGGTGATGGCTCAGGTGGAACTGCAGTGCGGGGCGCACCGCGTGGTGTCCCTGATGAGTACGGAAGCCGTCCGCGAGCTGGGCCTGCGCCCCGGCGTGCTCGCGGTCGCGGTGGTCAAAGCGACCACGGTTGTGGTGGAGACACCGGAAGGAAGTAGATGAAGAAGCTCGCTCTCGTCGTGGCGGCCGTTGCCCTGTTCGCGGGCGCGTGCAGCAGCTCGGACGAGCCCAGCACGCAGCCCGGCGGGTCGGTCACCGCGCCCGCGCCCAAGGGGGCCGGGAAGGCCGGTGGCGGCACGCTGACCGTGTTCGCCGCCGCTTCGCTCACCGAGTCGTTCACCGCGCTCGGCAAGGCGTTCGAGGCCCAGCACGCCGGCACCACCGTGAAGTTCAGCTTCGCGGGCTCGTCCGGCCTGGTCCAGCAGCTGACCAACGGCGCCAAGGCCGACGTCTTCGCCTCGGCCGACCAGGCCAACATGGACAAAGCCGTCCAGGGCGGCGTGATCGACGGCCAGCCGGCGGTCTTCGCGACCAACAAGCTCGCCATCGCCGTCGCGCCCGGCAACCCCAAGAACATCAGGTCCTTCGCCGACCTGAACAAGGCCGGCCTCACCGTGATCACCTGCGCCCCGCAGGTGCCGTGCGGTGCGGCGGCGAAGAAGATCGAGACGGCCACCGGCGTCACGCTCAAGCCGAAGAGCGAAGAGCAGGACGTCAAGCAGGTGCTGAACAAGGTCGCCTCCGGTGACGCCGACGCCGGCCTGGTCTACGTCACCGACACGACCTCGGCCGCGGGCAAGGTCGACAAGGTCGATCTCGCCGAGGCGGCCCAGGCGATCAACAGCTACCCGATCGCCGCGGTCAAGGGCGGCCAGGCCGACCTGGCCCACCAGTTCGAGGAGTTCGTGCTCGGCACCCAGGGCAAGAACGAGCTGACGAAGGCCGGGTTCGGTCCTGCGCAGTAGGCGTTCGGCGGGTGGCCGGCGGGGCGACGTCCCGGCCGGCCACTCGCGCGTCCCGTGGGTGCTGGGGATACCGGCGGCGCTCGCGCTGGCCCTCGTCGTCCTCCCGGTCGCCGGGCTGCTGGTGCGCTCGAACCTGACGCGGCTGCCGTCGCTGATCGTCACGCCGTCGTCGTGGCACGCGCTGCGGCTGTCGCTGCTCACAGCGGGGCTGTCGACGCTGGCCTGCGTGCTGCTCGGGGTGCCGCTGGCCGTCGTGCTCGCGCGGGCTCGCTTCCACGGGATCCGGCTGCTGCGCTCGATCGTGCTGCTGCCGCTGGTCCTGCCGCCGGTCGTCGGCGGTCTCGCTCTGCTCTACCTGCTCGGCCGCAAGGGCTTCCTCGGCATGCTGATCACCACGCTGACCGGGGAGTCCGTGCCGTTCACCACCGCCGCCGTGGTCATCGCGCAGACGTTCGTCGCGATGCCGTTCCTGGTCGTCAGCCTCGAAGGCGCGCTGCGCGGCTCCGGCGACCGCTACGAGCAGGTCGCCGCGACGCTCGGCGCGCGCCCGTGGACGGTGTTCCGCCGGGTCACGCTGCCGCTGCTGCTGCCCGCGCTCGGCTCCGGCGTCGTCCTCAGCTTCGCCCGCGCGCTCGGCGAGTTCGGCGCCACGATCACCTTCGCCGGCAGCCTCGAAGACGTCACCCGCACGCTGCCGCTGGAGGTCTACACCCAGGCCGAGGTGGACATCGACAGCGCCGTCGCGCTCTCGCTGCTGCTGATCGTCGTGGCGGTCGTGGTCATCGCCGTCGCGCGGCCGCGCTCGTGGGAAGGCGGTCTCCGGTGAGCCTCGCCGCCCGGATCACCGCCGTGCGCGGCTCGTTCGACCTGGACGTCGGCTTCGACGTGCCCGCCGGGCACGTGCTGGCGCTGCTCGGCCCGAACGGCTCCGGCAAGTCGACGGTCCTGGGCTGTCTCGTCGGGCTGATCACGCCGGCGTCGGCGGAGATCACGGTGGCCGGGCGCGCGCTGGCCGGCGTGCCGCCGCACCGCCGCGGGATCGGGCTGCTCTCCCAGGACGCGCTGCTCTTCCCGCACCTGTCCGCAGTGGACAACGTGGCGTTCTCGCCGCGCTCGACCGGCGCCGGCCGCCGCGCCGCCCGGGAGCGCGCGTACTACTGGCTGGCCGAGGTCGACGCCGTGCCGCTGGCCGACCGGCGGCCCGGGCAGCTGTCGGGTGGCCAGGCCCAGCGCGTCGCGATCGCCAGGGCGCTGGCCGCCGAACCGGATCTCCTGCTGCTCGACGAGCCCTTCGCCGCCCTCGACGTCGATGCCGCACCGGCGATCCGCGGCCTGCTGCGGCGGGTGCTCAAGACCGGGCCGACGACCGTGCTCGTCACGCACGACCCGCTGGACGCGCTCGCGCTCGCCGACCACGTCGCGGTGCTGAACGACGGCCGGATCGTCGAACGCGGCCCGACCCGCGAAGTCCTTTCGGCGCCGCGGACGGCGTTCACCGCGCGGATCGCCGGCCTCAACCTCGTCGCCGGCACCGCGGTCGCCGAAGGGCTGCGGACGGTGTCGGGCGAGGTCGTCAGCGGGCTCCCGGCGGCCGACGTGGTGCCGGGGGAGCCCGCGGTGGCGGTGTTCCCGCCGAACGCCGTCGCCGTCTACGCCCGCGACGGCGAGCACCGCGGCAGCCCGCGCAACACGACCGGCGCCGTCGTCGCGGCCCTGGAACCGCACGGGCCGGTGATCCGCGTCCGGGCCGAGGGCGACGGCTGGGCGCACGGCCTCACCGCCGACCTCACCCCGGCCGCCGTCGCCGAGCTCGCCCTGGAGCTCGGCTCGGTGGTGACGCTGTCGGTGAAGGCCGCGACCGTGGCGATCCACCCGGCCGCGGCCTCCTAGCCGACGCCGGTCAGGCCGCGTCGTGGTGGTGGCCACCGCCCGGGTGGACGTGGAACTTCGCCACCGCCGGCGGGTCGGGTGCGCCGGGCCGCCGTTCGCCACGTGCAGGATGTTCCACACCGCCCACCGGTCGTGGTCGATGAAGATGCCGGTGGTGTCGTCGAAGATCCGCCCGATCAGCCGGAACGTCTTCAGGCCGCCGTTCGGGTCCTGGACCTGGATGATCCCCTCGCCGCCGGGTCGGCCTCGACCTGCTCGAGGTCCCACAGCTCCGGGTGGCCGGCCTTGTTGAGCAGCAGCGCGATCCAGACGTGGTCGTGGTCCTCGAAGCGTTCGGCCGGGGCGACGGTCAGCCCGCCGGCGTGCAGCGGCGCCGGCGCGGGCAGCAGGCCGCCGTCGGTGCCGATCAGGCGGACGGCGTCGTTGACCGGCACGTTGTTCTCGTCGACCAGGTTGAGCGTGGAGAACCGCGAGTTGGCCGCGTTGAGCAGCCGGAAGCGGTACCACCGCGCGTCGACGTCCAGGTGCGGCCAGATCACCCCGTTGACCAGGTTGAACGGGCCCGAGAACGAGATCGCCGGGCCGGCCGGCGGGAAAACCGGGAACTTGAAGAGCAGCTGCCTGGTGAGCGCGCCGGTCGCCGGGTCGAGGTCCAGGTTCCGGTCGGTGATGACCAGCGGGATCTCGTGGTCGCCGTGCGGCAGGCCGAGCGCGTCTTCCTCGTCGTCGCGGACCAGGTACACGACGATCGAGTAGCCCGGCTTGTCCAGTTCGCGGCCGGGCCGGCTCGCCGGCGCGTCACCGATCGGGCCTTGCACGGCGACGAGCGGGAACTCGCCTTCGATTTCGTTCGACCACGAAATCCGCAGCTGCTTGCCGCTGCGCACTTCGATCGTCGGACCCGGAAAATGCCCCGCGTATGTCCACAACGTACTTTCGGGCAATTCCGCGTGCAGCCGCTGCTGCATCGTGATCATCGGAATCGTGATCATTTCCCGGTTGTGCGGCCGCAACACGGGTGGAATGCGCAGCGGCTCAAGGAACTTGGTGAGTCCCCAGTTCGGCGCGGTGATCGGCCCGGTTTTCGCCGGGCGCTCGATGATTTCGGTCATGGTTCTCCCCCTTTGGTGCGGGGGCAGGAATAATTGCGCGGCGGCACGCACGTCGACGACGTCGAAAAGTATTCCCCCGAACCCCCTCGGTGACCGGACGCGCGACTCCCCTCGCGATACCGGCAATTGCGATGCTAGCCCGTTTCGGCGTATCACGCAGGGGTCTCGCGCGCGTGATAGGTTCCGCACCATGAACGAACGCCGGTGGACGTACCTCTCCGACATGGACGGCGTCCTGGTGAAGGAGGAGCACCTCGTCCCGGGGGCCGACGAGTTCCTCGCCGAGCTGAAGGCGAACGGCATCGACTTCCTGGTGCTGACGAACAACTCGATCTATACCCCGCGCGACCTGCGGGCGCGGCTGGAGCGCACCGGGCTCGACATCCCCGAGGAGTCGATCTGGACCTCGGCGCTGGCGACCGCGAAGTTCCTCTCGTCGCAGCGGCCGAACGGCTCGGCCTACGTCATCGGCGAAGCGGGCCTCACGACGGCGCTGCACGAGGTCGGTTACGTGCTGACCGAGCGCGACCCGGACTACGTCGTGCTGGGCGAGACCCGCACGTACAGCTTCAGCGCCATCACGCGCGCGATCCGGCTGATCGAGGGCGGCGCGAAGTTCATCGCGACGAACCCGGACGCGACCGGCCCGAGCGTGGAGGGCTCGATGCCGGCCACCGGCTCGGTCGCGGCGCTGATCGAGAAGGCCACCGGCCGCTCGCCGTACTACGTCGGCAAGCCGAACCCGCTGATGATGCGCTCGGCGCTGCGCCGGCTCGGCGCGCACTCGGAGTCGACGCTGATGATCGGCGACCGGATGGACACCGACGTGCACTCGGGCATCGAGGCCGGGCTGCAGACCATCCTGGTGCTCACCGGCATCTCCACCCCGGAGTCGGCCGAACGCTATCCGTACCGGCCCACCATGGTGATCGACTCGATCGCCGACCTGATCGGGCGAACCGGGGACCCGTTCGGCGAAGGCTGACCGCGAGCCGGGAGGCCACAGGGCATATCGTCAGCGGATGAGCAAGTCGACGTACGTGGTCGGCGACGTCCACGGCCACCGTGACGAACTCGCCGACGCGCTGAGATCCGAAGGCCTCGTCGACGAGGAGGACAACTGGTCCGGCGGCGAGGACCAGCTGTGGTTCCTCGGCGACTTCGTCGACCGCGGCCCGGACGGCGTCGGGGCGATCGACCTGGTCATGCGGCTCGAAGCGCAGGCGGCCGAGGCCGGTGGCCAGGTCCAGACGCTGCTGGGCAACCACGAGATCCTCGCACTGGGGATGTACCACTTCGGCGACGAGCCGGTGCCGTCCGACTTCGGCCCGCGCAGCTTCGCCCGCAGCTGGGAGATCAACGGCGGCCTGCTGTCGGACCAGGACCGGCTGACCCCGGAACACATCGAGTGGCTGAGCGCGCGCCCGCTGGCCGCGCTCGCCGCCGACCACCTGCTGCTGCACTCGGACACGCTGGAGTACCTCGACTGGGGCTCGTCGCTCGACGAGATCAACGAGGCGGCTCGCGACATCCTCGAGGGCAGCGACATCGAGGCGTGGTGGGACGTCTGGCGCCGGATGACGACGCGCTACGCCTTCCGCGGCCCGGACGGCGAGGAAAACGCCCAGAAGCTGATGGACGCCCTCGGCGGCTCGCGGATCGTGCACGGCCACAGCGTCATCGCCGACCAGCTGGGCATCCACCCGACGCAGATCGAAGGCCCGTTCCTGTACGCGGGCGGCAAGGCGCTGGGCGTCGACGGCGGCCTGTTCGTCGGCGGGCCGTGCCTGGTCGTCGAGCTGCCGTACGAGCCGGAGTCCTAGGCGATCTCGACGATCTCCTTGCCCAGCGGCACCAGCGACACCGGGATCATCTTGAAGTTCGCGATGCCGAGCGGGATCCCGACGATGGTGACGCACAGCGCAATGCCGGTGAAGACGTGCCCGAGCGCCAGCCACCACCCGGCGAAGACGAACCAGACGACGTTGCCGACGCACGATGCGGCGCCCGCGTCCCGCCGCTCGACGACGGTGCGGCCGAACGGCCAGAACGCGTAGTGCGCGATGCGGAACGACGCCAGCCCGAACGGGATGGTGACGATCAGGACGCAGCAGATGACGCCGGCGAGCAGGTAGCCCACGGCCATCCAGAAGCCGCACAGGACCAGCCAGATGATGTTCAGCAGGGTGCGCATCAGACGTGCAGCTCCCCGCTGAGGACAGTGACGGCCTGGCCGGCGAGGTGGACGCGGTCGCCGTCAAGGCGGGTCCGGACGATGCCGCCGCGCTGGGACACTTGTTCGCCCGTCAGTTCGTTTTTCTGAAGCTTTGCGGACCAGTAGGGCGACAGGATGCAGTGCGCGGAGCCGGTGACGGGGTCTTCGTCGATGCCGACGCCGGGGGCGAAGAAGCGGCTGACGAAGTCGTTTCCTTTCGCGGTGACCAGTAGCCGCCCGGTCCAGGTGTGCTTGAGCTTCTCGAGGTCCGGCTCGAGGCCGCGGACAGTGTCGGCGTCTTTGACGACGGCGAAGAGGTTCTCGACGCCGCGGCCGGTGTACTCGATCTCGACGCCGGGGAGGATTTCGGACAGGTCGTCATCGGTGGGGTGTGGTGGATCGGCGGGGAAGTCCAGCTCGACCCAGCCGTCTTCGGCGTTGGCCCGGAGTTCACCGCTTTTGGTGGTGTAGGTCTGTTTCCCGCCGAGAACGTGCGTGACGGCGAGGGTGGCGTGCCCGCAGAGGGCAACCTCGACGGCGGGGGTGAACCACCGGAGCGGCTTGGGGCCTTCGGTGCCGGTGACGACGAAGGCGGTTTCGGCGTGCTTCATTTCGGCGGCGATGGCCTGCATCCAGGTCGGGTCGGCGGGCTCGTCCAGCAGGACGACCCCGGCCGGGTTCCCGGCGAAGGCGCGGTCCGTGAAGGCGTCGACGATGAAGAAGCGCATGACCCCAATGTAGCCGGGGTTTTTCTGCTTGATCGCGGCCCGGGCCGGATCCCGGGGATGACCCCTAGGAGGTCTCCCCGATGGTCGGCTTCACGATCTTTTCCCCGTCCGGACCGCGTTCCGGCTTGAGATCGAAGACCTCTTCGTCGACGGCGTACTTGTTCTTGTGTTCTTTGTCGTCTTCCTTCTTTTTCCCGGCCCCACCGGCGGCTCCGGCGGCACCGCCTTTCCCGCCCTTGGCCGCGGCGGCCGCGGTGGCGCCGCGCTCGAGCCGTTCGCCCGGCTTGCTCCCGGACTTGCCACCTTCGGCGGGCGTTTCCTTGGGGGCGGTGCCGGCGCTGCCGGAGACGCGCGACCCGGCGAACCCGGTCCCGGCCCGCCCGGAGCCGATGCCTTTGCCGCGGGTGACGTCCCCACCGCCGGAGCTGCCACCGGCGGTGGTCCCGGGCATGGCGAGCCCATCGGGCGTCACGCGGCCGAAGCCGCCGGCGGCGGGGGTGGCGCGGAAGCTGGAGTTGCCGCTGAAGGTGCCGGTGCCGCTGGTGGTGCCCGGGGGGATGTAGGTGGCGCCTGGGCCGCCGGATCCGCCTGGGCCGCCGAGTGCTCCGGTTCCCGCTGGGCCGCCTGGGCCGCTCGGGCCGCCTGGGCCGCCGAATGCGCCGGGGCCTCCGGCGAAGCCGCCGCTGGTGCCGCCGGTCCCCGGTCCGGTGCCGCCGACGGAGGGGGTACCGCTGAAGCTGGAGCTGCTGGTGCCGTGGAAGCCACTGGCCGAGGTCGAGTCACCTTGCCCCAACTGCGGCGGCGGGGTGTAGGTGGGCTGGGTGCTGGCGGTCTCGTGGTAGGTGGAGTCGAGGTTCTGCAGAACCTGAACGGCCTGCTGATGAGCGGCATCGGCCTGCTGCTGCTTGGCCTGGATGCCGACCATGGTCGTGTTCATCCCGATGAGATTGCCGGATTCGTACTGCTGCCGAGCCTTGTCCAGCTCGGCTTGCTGGTTGAAGCCGGTGGGCTCGGGCATGTTGGTCTTGGCGTAGTGCGCAGCCGCCGACTGCTGGGAGTAGTGGTTGGAGACCAGTTGCATGGCGTCGCCGGTCTGTTCGGTGTGACCGGCGGTGCTTTGGAAGAAGGTGTTCGCCTGCTGGGCCGCGGGGCCCTGCCAGGAGCCTCCGGAGGTTGTCGCTGCATCGCGGAACTGGTTGGAGGCGTCGGCGAGCCAGTTGCCGTAGACATTGGCCACGCGGCTGCGGTTGTTGATGCCCTCGATGTCGAGGTCCTTGTGCACCATGTCGTACAGCAATTCGTGCGGGCTGTTCGCGTAGTTCTCGCCGGGTGCCGGCGAATCACCGCGCAGGTTCTGGCCCGCCTGCAGGAGCTTTCCCTGCGCGACCGAATAGTTCGACGCGGCCTTCTCGGTCAGTTGCTGGCCTTCGGTATTGCCGTGGAGCTTCTGTGCGGTTTCCGCGTAGTAGTCACCCTCGGACTGGCGATGCTGCGCCCGGTGTGGCTGACTCATGGCTGGACTCCGTCTCAGTTCTTCGGCAGTAGTGGCTCGACCTTCGCAGCGACGTCTTTGACCAGCTCGCAGGCCTTGGCGGTATCGGAACCCGAAGCAAGCAGGACGAAGGCGCGAGAGTTGGGTTTCACTTCCAACCACACGTCGCACTGTCCGGCTGAGTTCTCCGGCTCGCGTTCCATGACCGCCGGACGTCCGTTGACATTTCCTTCACTCGCCTGGCTGGGGTTGCCGACGTTCTCCTTGTAGCCCCGGCCAGGGTTCAAAGAGAGTCCTACGTCGACGCCGGGCGTGTCGCCGGACGTGGGCTTGGTGGTCCGGCATCCCTCTTTCGGATTTGCGACCAGTGGCTGTGCCTTCGGATACCCTTGGCCGGCGAGCGCCTGGTCGAGGATCGAGCAGGAACTCACCCCGGAGAACGGGTTGTCCGGGTCGGCGGTCGCACTGCCCGTGCTGGGAGCAGTTGATCCGGGCGCCTGCGAACTCGGGGTTGCTTGGCCACCGACCTGACTCGTGCAGGCGGTCAAGGCGAAGGCCAAAGCGGCTGCCACGACCGCGGCGCGTCGGGCGATCACTGCTCTTGCAGCCCCTTGTTGAGCTGACTGAAAGTCATGCTGTGGGCATCCTCTGTTTCGCGGTAGTTCTTGCGTGCGATCACCATCGCTTCACGCGCTTGCTGAACCCCGTCACGCATCCGGATCAGATTGGGGATCAAGGCCTGCTCGTCCCCGTCGGCGACCTTCACGTTGAACGCGGCGACGGCCTTGGCGTATTCGCTGCCGCCCATCTTCGCCTGGGCCGCCAGTTCGCGAACATCGACGATCATCCGGTTGTAGCCGTCGAGGAAGAAGTCGCAGGCCTTCATGTACGCCTGGAAGCCCTCTTCGTTCACCGCGAACTGACCGCCTTCGGCGAGCGACTTCAGGTGGTGGCCACCCTCGCTGACGCGCTGTGCAGCTTCCGAATCCGCAGGCCCGTCGAGCAGGCCGGACAGGAAGTTCGCCCCGGCGTCGCCGGCGGCGGGTGGTGGCGTGAACGACCCCGGTGCGCCGAACTGTGAACCGCCCATGACGCCCTCCCGTCGTCCAGGGACCACCCTGAGTGGTCCCTCCGCACTGTACTAGTGACGAACCGGAGGTGTCAGTGGTTCCGGCCACGCTCGTGAAGCCAGCTCCGCAGGTGAGAACCATCCGAAGGGGTGAACCGCAGCCGGGTCTCGTGGCCCGGTAGCGGCTCGTTAAACATCAAAAACCGGCCGCCGTCGTTGTCGATGAACGTGGCTGCGCCGATCGGCTGAAGTGCCCCCTGGCCCTGCCGCGCCGACAGCTCGAACGTGCCGTAGCGGTGCAGTGGCCATGACGAGAACTCCGCCGCCGCGGCGGTGTCCTCGTGGGTGCCCGGGGAGACGAACGTCAGCTCCGCCAACGGTACCGGGCGGTAGCTTGGCAGCATGCCGACCACCAGGTCGACCAGCCGGTCCGGGCGCGTCTGCGCGAACAAGATCTCCTCGCCCGCCAGTTCCGAAAACACGCCGAGGCCGTGGCCGATGGTGGCTCGGTAGAACACCTGCCGGCCGTCGGCCACCTCTGCCGCGCGGACGATGATCTGCACCTCCGGCTGGGTCCACGCGCGGAGGGTCTGCTCCACCTCGATGTCCAGCTTCTCCGGCCCCGCCAGGCCGCGCGCTCGCATCGCGTCCCAGGCCTCCGCCAGGATGCGCTCGTGCTCCTCCAGCGTGTGGCCCGGGCTGGGGATCTCGAACGGGTGCCAGTGCGCCGGGAGGCCCGTGCGCCGGACTGCGGCGGCGACCTCCGGCAACCCCAGCGAGAATTCCTCCGGCACGCTCCCGAGCGTAGCGGAACCGGCACCCCGCGCCCTCAGATGTCGAGCTGCCGCACGCCCGTCTCGGGCAACGCCACCCGGCCGGCCGTCGCCCGTCCGCGCAAGCGGACGATCTCGTGCGGCTGCAAGCCGATCGCCACTCCGAAGGCCTCCACGTCCGGGAAGCCTCCCTGCCTCTGCCGCAGCTCCAACGCCGTCGCCACCCGTGCCTGCGTAAGGCCCGGAAGACGAGCCAACTCGGAACCCGGCGCCGCGTTGACGTCCACCAGCGCCACCGGCGGAGCAGGCGGTGGTGCCAGCAAAGGCGCTGACAAAGGCGAAGGGACATAAGCCTCGAGCACGTCGTTCTGCCGCAGATCCCGCGTCCCGAGCCCGACCGTGAAGACCCGCGACCCCGCCGTCGTCCGCACCGCGATCCCGTCCCGCGCCAGGGAAAGCACCGGCAGCCCCGACGCGATGACCGTGCTCCGCTCGTTGAACGTCGTCCCGATCGGGCGCAGCACCCTGGTCCGGACGCCGACCTCGAACGCCGCGCTCCGGCCCTCCGGCACCTCGACCGCCGCCACCACCGCGCCTTGGCCGAGGTCGCTGACGCCGTGCACCACCGCCGTTCCGGCGCGCTGCTCCACGAACTCCGGCGACGGGAACGCCGTCAGCGCGTCGCCGGCCAACGGGGGCACGTCGCACTGGAAGCCCAGCAACACCGTCCCCACCTGACCCGACGGCAGCTCCTCGAGCGGCCCGGCCGACCCGAACAGCCCGAGCACCCGCATCGGCCGGCCGCCGCGCGTCGAAGAACACAACGCCCCGAACCGCAGGACGCCTGCACGGACCTGCACCTGCGCGCGGAACCCCGTCAGCGGGTCGAAAGCCGGCGCCACCACCGACGCGGCAGCCTCCTGACGGCTCAGGTCCGGCCCGGTGGTGTCATCGGTGTACAGCTCCAGCGCGTCGCCGTTGCCGAGGTCCCGCCGCCCGACGACGACGAACACGTCCTTCAAGAACCCGGCGTCGGTCACCGGCTCGACGTCGCTGGAGAAGAACTTCTTCCGCACCATGATCCCCAGGCGCAGGTGGTCCTCGACGATCCGGTCGCCCCGGCGAAGCCGCGCGCGGGCGCCGCGGACCGCGCGCCCCGCGCTCACCTGCCCGCCCGGCAGCTCCCCGAGACCGGGGACGGTGACCGAGTCGTGGATCGCCTTGCCGAACTCGATCAGCCCGACCCGGGTCTCGGTCACGACGTGGCGGCCAGCGTCACGCTGATCGACTGGTCGGCGTTGACTCGCTCCGCCTCGACGCGCATGCCCACCTGCGCCGCCCGATCCTTCAGCCGGGCCAGTACCGCCCGCTGCACTTCGGCCGCGTACGCCTCATCGACCGACAGCACCAGCCGGGACGCTTCCGCGGGCACCAGGCCCGGCCCGTCGACGTGCGCCACCTGGACGCCTTCGGGGCCGTAGCCGAACGTGATCCGCCGCCCTTCCCACGCGGCGACGACGGACGTGCCGTCGTCGGTGACCTGCGCCCGCAGCCCGGTGAGCGCGCGGGCCAGCAGATCGCGGTGGCGCATCCGGGTCCGCACGGTGACGACCCCCGGCCGGGCCTGCGCGTGCGCGGCGAGCGTGGCGGCGTCGAGCTGGGCCAGTGCCGCACTGCGCAGCTTGAGCGTGACACTCATCGGCGTTCCCCTTCGAGCAGCGCTTCGAGGACTTCGGTGGTGGCGAACCCGTTCAGCTCGATCGCGCCGTCGCGGGCGATCGTCAGTTCCAGGCGGTTCGGGGTGGCGAAGATCGACTCGTCGTAGCGGTCGGTCAGGAAGCGGAACCGCTGGTTCGCCGAGCCCACCCACGGCCGGGACGGCTCCGGCCGATCCGCCAGGAACGGCCCGTCCACCAGCAGATCCGTCGAATCCACCAGCAGAGACGGCGGCAGGTCCTCCAGGACGTGCCCGGTGAACGTCATCACCGAGAGGCCTGCCGATCGCACCGCCGCGGCGAAGAGACCCAGCGGCCCGGCCTGGTCGAACGGCTCACCGCCGAGCAGCGTGACGCCTTCGATCCCGGAGACGGCGAGCACGCGCGCGGCCAGGTCTTGCCACGAAAGGGAAAACCCGCCGCGGGTCGACCACGTCTGCGGGTTGAAGCACCCCGGGCAGCGCACCGAACACCCCTGCGTCCACACGGCACACCGCGCACCCGGGCCTTCGGCGAGGGTGACGTCGACGATCCGGTGCAGGTTCAGGAGTTCCATTGCGACTGCTGCTGCGAAGCGGTGTCTTCCGCCGAAGCGGAAGTGCGCCGGTAGTCCTCGGTGAATTCCGACGTCACGGTCTCCGCGTCGAGCAGGTCCTCCAGCAGCGGGATGTAGTCGAGGCACTTCGAGCCGGTCACGCCGTGCGTCTCGGCGCTGATCGAGCCGTCCTTGCCGATGGTCACGGTCACGCGGTGCGTCATACGTCGATCGTCCTCCCACTCGGGGCCGCCGGAGGAGGCGGCGCGACGGGCTCCGAACCGGGAACCGAAGGGTCCGTGGCGGCGACGGCCCTGGTCTCCGCCCAGTTCCGGATGGCCAGGATCTCGTCGGCCTGGGTGACCGACAGCGGCACGGTCGACCGCACCGCGTGCACCAGGTCGTCGCGGCGCAGCGGCCGCTTCTCGGCGAACGCGTCGACCAGGCCGGACAGCACCGCCTGCTCGATCTCGGCGCCGCTGTAGCCCGCGCTGACGTCGGCGAGTTCGGCGAACAGCGCGTCGTCCGGCCGCAGTTCGCTGGCCACGAACGGATCGGTGACGCGCTTGCCGAGGTGGATCCGCCAGATCGCGGCGCGCTCGGGCGCCGAGGGCAGGTCGACGAAGAAGATCTCGTCGAACCGGCCCTTGCGCAGGAACTCCGGTGGCAGCGAGCCGACCTGGTTCGCCGTGGCCATCACGAACACCGGCGCCGACTTCTCCTGCATCCAGGACAGGAACGTGCCGAAGACGCGCCGCGCGGTGCCGCCGTCACCTCCGCCGCCGGCCCCGGCGAGGCCCTTCTCGATCTCGTCGACCCACAGCACGCACGGCGCAATGCCTTCGGCGGTGCGGATGACCGTGCGGATGTTCTTCTCGCTCGAGCCCACGAGCCCGGCGAAGACACGCCCGAGGTCCAGCCGCAGCAACGGCAGCCGCCACATGTTCGCGACGCACACCGCGGACAGGCTCTTGCCGCAGCCGGGGACGCCGGTGAGCAGCAGGCCCTTCGGTGCCGCGAGGTGGTACGCCGACGCCGCCGGTGTCCAGGTGCCGGTGCGCTTGGTCAGCCAGCGCTTGAGCCGGTCGAGGCCGCCGACGGCGTCGAAGCCCGTCTCCGCCGGCACGATGTCGAGCATCCCGGAGCGGCGGACGGCCTGGCGCTTCTCGGCGAGGATCAGCTCGAGGTCGCTCGGGTCGAGCCCGCCGCCTTCGACCAGGGCCCTGGCGAACGCGTTTTCGGCCTCCGGCAGCGTCAGCCCGCGCGCGGCGGCGACGATCATGTCGCGGTCGTCGCGGCCGATGCTGATCCGGACGTTCTGCCGGTGCGCGGCGACCATGCTGTCCAGCAGCTCGCCGATCTGGCGCTGGTCGGGCAGCGGGAAGTCGACGACGGTCGCGTCGTGCTCCAGCTCCGGCGGCACGGGCAGCGACGGCGACACGAGGATCAGGCTCAGCGGCACCGGCCGCGTCTTGAACGCGGCGGCGAGCTCGCGCAGCCGGCGCACGACGTCGGGATCGGGCCGGTGCCCGCCCTCGGACACCAGCGAGGGATGCAGGTCGGCGAACACGAAGACGGCCGGCTCGCCCCAGCCGTGGATGCGTTCCAGCGCGGCGGCCGCGGGGCGGGTCTCACTGATCGGCGGCCCGCCCGCGGGCGCCAGGCCGGTGGTGGACGACCAGACGTAGACGCGCCGCGGGGTCCGCAGCCGGTGGGCGTCTTCGGCGACCGCGCGGATCTCCCGCAGCACCCGCTGCTCCTCGTGCGTCTCGACGACGAGCAGCGGGTAACGCGCCTGCAGCAGCTGGGTCAGCTCGTCACGAAACCCCTCGCCGGCCACCGATTCCCCCCTCGAAGTCCGTTCGGAGATTACCAGCGGAAACCTTTTCGGGAGCGGCGGCAACTGGGGGGCAGAACCGAAGACGTCAAGGAGAGCTGCGATGAGGAAAACCGGGCACGGGCACCGGAGCGAGGGCGCCGCACCGCGCAGACGCGGGCGTTGGACGGTGCTCGCCCTGGCTTCGGGGCTGACGGCGCTGGTCGGTCCCTACCTGTACTTCACGCGGGACAGCGCGGAGCCGGTGGCGGCGGCGGTGGACACCGTCGCCTACTACCAGTTCGTCTCCGTGCGCAGCGGCAACGCACTGGACGTCGCCGGGGCGGACCACGCCGACGGCGTCCGGATCCAGGAGGAGAAGCGGGCCACCGGTGCCGCCAGCCAGCAGTGGCAGGTGAAGCTCGTCGGCGGCGGTTTCTGCCGGCTGGTCAACCACAACAGCGGGAAGGTGCTGGGCGTGCGGAAGGCCGCCACCGGGCGGGCCGGCGTCGAACAGCAGTCGGACACCGGCGCCGCCGGCCAGCAGTGGAAGCTCACCGAGGTCGGCAACGGCGTGGTGAAGATCGTCTCGCGCGACGACGGCCTGGTCCTCGGCGTGCCCGACGGTGCCGACGGCGCGATCGTCCCGTCCGCCGACGGGGGCGGCACCGACCAGCAGTGGAAGCTGGCGAAGACGGCCACCGCCGCCCCGCCCTCGGCGCCCACGAGGCCCGGCGCGCCCCGGCCGTCCTCCGGCGCGCCGGCCCCGCCGCCCGCGGCACCGGCCGGTTCGGGCCGGTACACCTGGCGCAACGTCCCGATCGCGGGCGGTGGCTTCGTCACCGGGTTCGTCTTCAACCCCAGCCGCAAGGGTCTGCTGTACGCGCGGACCGACGTCGGTGGTGCCTACCGCTGGGACGCCGGCGCCGACCGGTGGGTCCCGCTGACCGACTGGGCCGCGGACTGGAACACCTACGGCATCGAAAGCGTGGCGACCGACCCGGTCGACCCCGATCGCCTGTACCTCGCGACCGGCACCTACACCAACGACTGGGCGGGCAACGGCGCGCTCCTGCGCTCCACCGACCAGGGCCGGACGTTCCAGCGCACCGACCTGCCGTTCAAGCTGGGCGGCAACGAGGACGGCCGGTCCATGGGCGAGCGCCTGGCCATCGACCCCGCCGACCACGGGACGCTGTACCTGGGCACCCGCAAGAACGGGCTGTGGCGCAGCACCGACTACGGCGCGACGTGGAACCAGGTCCCCGGTTTCCCCGTCACCGACGGCGCGAGCAGCGGGGTCGGCCTGTCCTTCGTCACCTTCGGCCCGGCCGGCAGCAAGACGATCTACGTCGGTGCCGCCGACAAGACCACCTCGCTGTACCGCTCCACCGACGGCGGCGTCAGCTGGCAGGCCGTTCCCGGGCAGCCGGCCGGGCAGTTGCCGCAGCACGGCGTCCTCTCCGGTGACGGTTCGCTGTACGTGACCTACACCGACACCCCCGGCCCGAACGGCGTGAAAGCCGGTTCGGTGTGGAAGTACGCGCCGGCCGGCGGGGCCTGGAAGGACGTCTCGCCGATTCCCGCCACCGGGTTCGGCTTCGCCGGGCTGGCGGTGGACCCGCAGAGCCCGGGAACGGTGCTGGTCACCACCCTCGACCGCTGGTGGCCGTCGGACGAGCTGTACCGCTCGACCGACGGCGGCGGCACCTGGAAGGCGCTCGGCGCCACGTCCGTCCGGGACGCCTCCGCCGCGCCGTACGTCGGCACCGGCATCGGTCACTGGATGGGCGCGCTGGCCCTCGACCCCTTCGATCCGGGGCACGTCCTGTACGGCACCGGATCGGGCCTGTGGGCGAGCAACGACGTGACCGCGGCGGACCGCGGCGGTGCCACGCACTGGACGGTTCCGGCCAAGGGGCTGGAGGAGACCGCGGTCCTCGGTCTGGTCGCCCCGCCCGGCGGCAAGCTGATCAGCGCGCTCGGCGACGTCGGCGGGTTCCGCCACGACGACCTGGCCGAGGTGCCGGCCGCGGCGTCGTCCGGGCCGCGCTTCAGCAACACCACCGGGATCGACTTCGCGCAGGCCAAGCCGGACACCGTCGTCCGCGTCGGCTACAGCGACCAGGCACGGGGTGCCTACTCCACGGACGGCGGTGTCAGCTGGCGGCCCTTTGCCGGGGCGCCGGTGAGCGGTGCGGGTGGCGGCACCGTGGCGATCTCGGCCGACGGCGGCACCGTGGTGTGGACCGCCTCGGGGCAGGTGCCCGCCGTCTCCACCGACCGGGGCGCCACCTGGACGGCGTCCACCGGTCTGCCCAAGGGCACGGCCGTGGTGGCCGACCGCGCCGCGGCGGGCAGCTTCTACGCGCTCAGCGGCGGCACCCTGTTCGCCGGCACCGACGGCGGCAAGAGCTTCACCGCCCGCGCCGGCGGGCTCCCGGGAGGGCACCTCGAGGCCGCACCGGGCCGCGCCGGGGACCTGTGGATCGCGGACCGCGGCGGGCTTCTGCACTCCACCGACGGCGGAGCGAGCTTCAGCAAGCTCGGCAAGGTGGGCGGGGCCGACGCCCTCGGCTTCGGCAAGGCCGCCCCTGGCGCGAGCTACCCGGCCCTCTACCTCGGCGGCACCGTGTCCGGCGGCACCGGGATCTTCCGCTCCACCGACGGCGGCGCCACCTGGGTGCGGATCAACGACGACCAGCACCAGTACGGCGGGAGCACCGGTGTCATCACCGGCGACCCCGACGTCTACGGCCGGGTCTACCTCGGCTCCGCGGCGGCCCGTGGTGTGCTGTACGGCGACCTTTCCTGAGCAAGGGCAGCACCGGCCGGGGCGTGCGTGCGCGGCCCGGCCGGTGGCCTCCGGTACGTTCCCGCCTTGGAGGGGTGCATGGGTAGGAAGAGGGCAGCCGAGACACATGCTCCTCGATGACACGTCGGCGGAGTTCCACGAGTTCTTCGAACGGCACTACGCCGGGCTGGCCCGGTTTTCGTTCCTGCTGACCGGCGAGCCGGACGCGGCCGACGACCTCGCCGCCGATGCCCTGATCGCCCTGTGGCAGCGCTGGGACCGCCTGCGCGCGGCCGAACACCCCCTGGCGTACGCCCGCGGGGTGGTCGCGAACCTGGCGCGGGAACGGGTCCGCAGCTCCACGCGCGAGCGCCGCCGGATCGCCCTGTTCTGGGCGCCGGGTGCCCAGCAGCAGCGGAGTCCCGACGTGGCCGCCGTCGTGGACGTGCGGGCGGCGCTGGGCCGGCTGCCCTTCGGGAAGCGGGCCTGCGTCATCCTCCGGCACGCCTTCGACCTGTCGGAGAAGGACACCGCCCAGGCGCTGGGCATCTCGGTCGGTGCGGTGAAGAGCCAGACCTCGAAGGGACTGGCCGAGCTGGAACGCCTGCTCGGCGTGCAAGCGGCCGGGGACCTGGCGGCGGAGAGGGGAAGCCGGTGAACGACGAGATCGGCAGGCGGCTGCGCGAAGCCGCCGAGACACACCAGCCCGACCACGACCGGATCCTGGCCCGCGTGCAGCGCGGGGTGACCGCCACCACGGTCCGCCACCGGGCGCCGAAGCCCGCGCGGTCCTGGCCCAAAGTGGTGCTCGCCGGCTCCGCCGCGGCCGGCATCCTGGCCGTCGCCGGTCTCGCCGTCGCCGGGGTCGTCCCGGTCGCGCCGGCGCGACCGGAGGCCACGACCACGCTCGCCGTCCCGACCACGGGGGTGACGCCCAGCACCAGCACCACGCCCGCCGCTCGCCCCACCGGCGGCTCGGCGCTGCCGCCCGCGTCGGGACATCCGGACCGGCCGACGACCGGCCGTTCGTCGCCGGCCGGTGCGACCCCGGCCGCACCGGTGGGCAGCCGGGTCTCGGACGGGCCGCTGTCGGCGCAGGGCTCCGTCGATCCGCACAGCACCGTCTACTGGGCGCAGAGCACCCTCGCCCTCGACACCACCCAGCCGCTGAGCGCGCTCACCGTGGAAGTGCGCATCACGCAGACCGGCAGCGTGCAGAGCACCGGCCAGTGGCAGACCGGGCCAGCCGACGACTTCACCACCACCGCGCAGGAGAGCGACGGCGTGGTGGTCTACCGCTGGGAGCTCAAGCCGGGCCGGACCGCTCCGGCCGCGCAGCACGTCTTCGCCGTCCAGTACAACCACACCGCCGGCACGCGCGACGCCGGTGCCGACGGTTACGACGTGCAAGCCACGTCCGCCGACGGCGTGCACACGGTCCAAGGGCGGTTCACCCGGGCGAAATGAGCGGTCGCCACGAGCGGGTTCGCTTCTTAGACTCGGGACGCCCGACGAAGACGTCCGAGGAGGCACCATGCCTGACGCGCCCGCCCTGCCGAGCTACGCCTCGGGGACGTCGGAGGTCCCCCTGCTCGGGGACACCATCGGCGACAACTTCGACCGGACGGTGGCCGCGTTCGGGGACCGGGACGCGCTGGTGGACCGCACCGCCGGCCGGCGGTGGACCTACCGGGAGCTGGCCGCCGAGGTGACCGCGCTGGCACTGGGACTGGTCGCGCAGGGCATCGGCAAGGGCGATCGGGTCGGCATCTGGTCGCCGAACCGGGCGGAGTGGACGTTCCTCCAGTACGCGACGGCGAAGATCGGCGCGATCCTGGTCAACATCAACCCGGCCTACCGCGCGCACGAGCTGGAGTACGTGCTGAACCAGGCCGGGATCCGGCTGCTGGTGGCGTCGGACAAGTTCAAGACGTCCGACTACCCCGCGATGGCGGATGAGGTGCGCGAGAAGTGCGCGGCGCTCGAGCAGGTCGTGATCCTGGGCGGCGAGGGCTGGCAGGCGCTGCTGGCGGCCGGCCGCGGGGGTGACCCGGCGCAGCTGGCGCACCTGCAGGCCGGGCTGTCGGCCGACGACCCGATCAACATCCAGTACACGTCCGGGACCACGGGCTTCCCCAAGGGCGCCACGCTGTCCCACCACAACATCCTCAACAACGGCTTCTTCGTCGGCGAGCTCTGCAACTACACCGAGCACGACAAGGTGTGCATCCCGGTGCCCTTCTACCACTGCTTCGGCATGGTGATGGGCAACCTGGCCTGCACCAGCCACGGCGCCTGCATGGTCATCCCGGCCCCGGCGTTCGACCCGCGCGCCACCCTCGAAGCGGTCGCGGCCGAGCGGTGCACGTCGCTCTACGGCGTGCCGACGATGTTCATCGCCGAGCTCAACCACCCGGACTTCGGCGAGTTCGACCTGACGTCGCTGCGCACCGGGATCATGGCCGGGTCGCCGTGCCCGGTCGAGGTGATGAAGCAGGTCATCGACCGGATGGGGATGGCGGAGGTGTCCATCTGCTACGGCATGACCGAGACGTCCCCGGTGTCGACGCAGACCCGGTCCGACGACTCGATCGAGCGCCGCGTGTCGACGGTCGGGCGCGTCGGGCCGCACCTGGAAGTCAAGGTGGTCGACCCCGAAACCGGCCTGACGGTCCCGCGCGGCGAGCCGGGCGAGCTGTGCACGCGCGGGTATTCGGTGATGCTCGGGTACTGGGAACAGCCCGACAAGACGGCCGAGGCGATCGACGCGGCCCGTTGGATGCACACCGGCGACCTGGCGGTGATGGACGGCGACGGCTACGTCAACATCACCGGCCGCATCAAGGACATGGTCATCCGCGGCGGCGAAAACCTGTACCCGCGGGAGATCGAGGAGTTCCTGTACACGCACCCGGACATCCTCGACGCGCAGGTGATCGGCGTCCCCGACGAGAAGTACGGCGAAGAGCTGATGGCCTGGGTCCGGATGCGGCAGGGCGCTTCGCCGTTGACCGCGGAGAAGGTCCGCGAGTTCTGCAGCGGCAAGCTGGCGCACTACAAGATCCCGCGGTACGTCCACGTCGTCGACGAGTTCCCGATGACGGTGACCGGGAAGGTCCGCAAGGTCGAGATGCGCGAGAAGTCGATCAGCCTGCTGGGCCTGGAGCAGGCAGCGGCGACGAAGCACGCCTGAAGGCGGCCGGAGCCAGTCCGGCCGCCCCGATCCGTCAGGACACCGCGGCAGCGGCCTCCGCGATCGCCTTCGCGTCTTCTTCGCCGAAGGTTTCCTCCAGCTGCTCCGGCGAGTAGTCGACGTCGATCTGCTCCACCGGCATCCCGCGCGCCGACTCGATCGCGCCCAGCCGCCGCTGCGCCCGGTCGGCCGCGTACTGGACGATCTCCTGCGGGTCGTTGTCGAACGGCAGTTCCTCGAACTGGTCCTGCACCCACTGGATCATGTTGAGCGCGTGCGGCAGCAGCTCGCCCATCCGCTGCAGCACCGCGTCCCACAGCGAGTCGTCCGCGGCGACGTGCCGGCGGCAGGTGAACGTGCCCCAGGCCATGTGGCGGCGCTCGTCGTCGCCGATGCGGCGGACCAGTTCCTGCATGCCCGGCAGGATGTCGTGCTGGGTGCAGATCAGCTGCCACGAGTAGTACCCGGTGAGCGCGAGGCTGCCTTCGATGACGTGGTTGTACGTCACGCTCGCGCGGATCTGGTTGAGCGGGCTGGGATCGTCCTCCAGCGCCCGCAGCGACTGCGGCAGCTCTTCGTAGAACAGCTTGCGGTAGTGCGGGTTTTCGGCGACGAACGGGTGCAGGTCTTCGGTCAGCCCGACGGCGTCCATCCAGCGCCGGAACACCTCGGTGTGCTTGGCTTCCTCGAAGCAGAACTGCGTCAGGTACATCTCGTCGCCGAACCGGCCGGTCGCCGACATCGCCCGCATGAACGGCTGGATGTCCTCGGTGACGGCTTCTTCGCCGGCGATGAACTGCGCGACGAGGTAGGTCGTGCTGCGCTGCTGTTCCGGGTTGAGCGTGTCCCAGCCTTCGCGTTCGCGGCTGAAGTCGATGTCCGCCGGGTTCCAGAACTTCTTGTTGCCCTTGACGAACAGCCGCAGCGGGAAGGAATCCCAGTTCAGCCCGCCCTTGCGCAGGGAGGAAAAGCCGGTGCGGAGTTCCGGGAGCGTGTCGGTCATCGTGTCACTCCGATTGACGATTCAGTGGACGAATTGGCGGATGGCGGGTTCCAGTACCGCGGTGACGGCGTCGGCCGCTTCGGCCGCCGAGTGCGTGGAGAGCACCAGGTGCGACAGGGAAAGGCGCACGACGGTCTCCGCGAGCAGGGCCGCGGCTTCGGGCGACAGGCCGGGTTCGAACTCGCGGTACTGCTCGGCGGCGAGGGCCGCGGCCGCGCTGAGGATCGGCTCGCCCCGGCTCGTCAGCAGGGGCAGCAGGTCCTCACCGGCTTCGGTGCCGAGCGCCGCCGCGACCAGGCGGTTCTCCCGGGCGTGCTCGATCGTGTAGACGACGGCGTGGTGGATGCCCGCCAGGAGCCCGTCCGCCGTTTCGAACCGCTGCCGGATCCCGTCGAGGAACTCCGACGCGGTGCGCAGCGCCACCGCCTGGGTCAGCGCCGCCTTGTTCCCGAACTCGTTGTAGACCGTCTGCCTGCTCACCCCGGCCTTCGCGGCGACGTCGGCCATCCGCAGGCCCGCGTGGCCGCGGTCCGGCAGCAGGTCGGCGGCGGCGTCGAGCAGCGTTTCGCGCAGGGACGCCTTCGTCCGTTCGGTGAAGCTGGTCACACTTCACCTTGACACAGATCGCTCTACTGTCAAGGCGCTGTACATGATCGGTTTTCGCGTAAAACTGTCGGTCCTGGCGGCTACCGTGTCGGTTGTGGGCATCACCGTGGGGTTCGACCTCGACATGACACTGATCGACGCGCGGCCGGGCATGGCCGCGGCGATGAACGCGCTCGGCGTCGAATCCGGCTTGCCGCTGGACGGCGACGCGTTCGCGGCCAACCTCGGGCCGCCGCTCGACGACATCCTGCGCGGCTTCGAAGCGCCCGAGGAACGCATCCCCGGGCTCGTCGACCGGTTCCGCGCGATGTACCCCGAGGTGGTCGTGCCGAGCACGGTTGCGCTGCCGGGCGCGGTCGAGTCGCTCCGGGCGGTCCGCAAGGCCGGCGGCCGCACGCTGGTCGTCACCGGGAAGTACGGGCCCAACGCCCAGCTGCACGTGGACGCGCTCGGGCTCGACGTCGACGAAGTCGTCGGCGAGCTGTGGTCGACGCAGAAGGCCGAGGCGCTGCTGGCGCACGACGCCCGCGTGTATGTCGGAGATCACGCCGGTGACATCCGGGGTGCGCTGGCGGCGAACGCGATCGCGGTCGGCGTCACCACCGGGCCGTGCGACCGCACGCTCCTGCTGAGCGAAGGCGCCGAGGTCGTCTTCGACTCGCTGACGGAGTTCCCGGAGTGGTTCGAGCGGACGTTCGCGACCGTGCCTTAGTTCTTGGCTCGGGCCTCGATCACCAGCGCGATCAAGCCCAGCAGCAGGCCCAGGGGGGTGATCACCCCGGCGGCGAGGGACAGCCACACCGGCAGGTTCTCCAGGCCGGCGGCGAACATGATGAACACCGCCAGCACGGCGATCATGCCGAGACCGAAAAGCCCGATGCCGATGCGCATCAGGAACGGCTTGCCGGGAGCGGCCACACCGGCCTCCTTCGTCGTGCTCTTCATGAAGCAAGAGGGTACTGATCCGGCCAAAAGTAGGCCGACCCCCAGGCGGCAAGTAGCCGTTGCTACGAAGTCATTCGGCCGTGACTGTGGTCGGATCAGTACCGGCCGGCACAGTATCCGGCGGTATCGACTTCTCCCCAGGGCCGGTGGCGAGATACCCTTTACCCAGCGCGCCCTGGGTACGCCCCGGGCGCGTTCGTCGTGAGCGGACAGCAGAAGGACTGGTGAGGGAAGTGCCGACCGGCAAGGTCAAGTGGTACGACGCGGAGAAGGGGTTCGGGTTCGTCACGCAGGACGGTGGCGCCGACGTCTACATTCGCAAGGCCGCGCTGCCGCAGGGCGTCGAGGGGCTGAAGGCCGGACAGCGGCTGGAGTTCGGCGTCGCCGACGGCCGTCGCGGTCCGCAAGCGCTCTCCGTCCGGCTGCTCGACCCGCCGCCGTCGGTCGCCGAGGCGCGCCGCCGCCCGGCCGAGGAACTGCACGGCCTGATCGAGGACATGATCAAGCTGCTCGAGCTGAAGGTGCAGCCGGACCTGCGGCGCAACCGCTACCCGGACCGCAAGCACACCAAGCAGATCGCCGAGATCATGCGCGCGGTCGCCCGCGACATCGATCCCTAAGCCTCCAGCCGCAGGCCCCACACGTCACTGGGCAGCAGGCCCGACTCGCCGGTGTCCGCGTTGAGCACGGCCGTGTACTTCTGCACGTCCACCGCCGAGATGCGGTCGGCGGGCGTCGGCGGCGTGACCGTGTAGGCGTAGCGGTCCAGTGACGTGAACGGGATCGGCGCGCTCTGCTTGAATTCGCCCTGCGGGGTCACGTACTCGTAGACGATCTGCCAAGGCGAGTCCGCGACTTCGCCGGGCACCGAGATCTGCACCGGCTTGCCCGGGCGGACCTTCAGCGTCTGCGCCGAGCCGCTCGCGCTGCACGGCTGCGCGAGCTTCTGCGCGTAGTCGCACGTGAGCACGGGCGTGGTGTTGATGGTGTGGCCGTCGGCGTAGAAGGTGACCTCGGCCGGGCCGGGCGCCGAGCAGCCGGCCACCGCGAACCCACCGGCCGCAAGCAGGGCCACCACCCGGGAACGTCGCATGGCCGGAGCCTACCGGCGGGCCGTCGGGTCCCTGGGCAGGCCCTGGGCCGGGAAGCTGCCGGTCGGCTCGGGGCGCAGCGGTCGGTCGCCGCCGAGGCCGGGCACGAGCGAGCCGCCGCGGCGCACGAGGTAGGTCTGCGCGCACCCGACCGCCAGCACGATCGTGATCACCAGGAAGCCGATCCAGTACGTCGGCGGCAGCAGCAGGCCGACCGCGCCGCCGAGGCACCAGGCCAGCTGCAGCACGGTTTCCGAGCGGCCGAACGCCGAAGCGCGCGACTCCTCGGGCAGGTCCTCCTGGATGACGGCGTCGAGGCTGATCTTGGCCAGCGCGCTGGCCGTCGCGCCGACCAGGCCGACGATCGCGGCCGTGGCCAGGCCGGGCAGGATCGTCGCGACCAGCGCGGCCAGCACGCAGCCCGCCACACACCCGACGATCACCTGGTCCGGGCTGCCGAACTGCAGGCGCGAGCCCAGCGCGTTGCCGAGGAAACCGCCGGCCCCCGCGGCGACGCCGATCACGCCGAGCAGCAGCAGCTGCATGAACGGCGTCTGCCCGCTGCCCTCGGTCTGCGCCTTGACCGCGAACGCGGCGAACATCATGAGGAAACCGGTGAGCACGCGCACCGAGCCGTTGCCCCAGAGCGCGACGACGATGTGGCGTCCCAACGGCTGTCGCCGTTTCTTCTCCTTCGGGTGAGCCGAAAGGGAAGTGGGCACCTCGCCCTCGGTCGCCTCCACCCAGGCCGGGATCCGCATCGACTGCACGGCCGCGGCGACGCAGATCAGCGCGGTGAACCAGAGCGCGCCCGCCGAGCCGGTGATCGCGTTGACGCCGCTGGCCAGCGCGCCGAACACGCCCGCGGCGACCAGGCCGAACGTGGTCAGCCGGGCGTTCGTCTTGGACAGCGTGATCTCCGACGGCAGCACCCGGGGGGTGACCGCGGCCTTGAGCACGGTGAACGACTTCGACAGCACCATCATCCCGAGCGCGGCCGGGTAGAGCAGCCAGTCGTCGAAGTGCAGCGCCATCACCACGGCCATCAGCCCTTGGCCGACCGAAGACGCGCACATCGCCAGCCGCCGTCCGCGCTGCACCTTGTCGAGCGCGGGGCCGATCACCGGTGCGACCAGCGCGAACGGCGCGATCGTGATGAGCAGGTAGAGCGCCACCTTGCCCTTGCTCTCGCCGCTGGTGGCGGCGAAGAAGAGGGTGTTGGCCAGCGCGATCGCCATCGCCGCGTCGCTGGCGTAGTTCAGCATCACGGCGTAGGTCAGCGAGGTGAGGCCGGACTTCTCGGCGCCGTCGGCCTTCGTCGCGCGCTGGAAGGCGTCGACGGCCTGGCCGGTCAGCTGGCGGCTGCGCATCGCCGCCACCCGCGTGACGGTGATCTTCTTCGGCAGCTTCGGCGTGCTGCCCGGCGTGCGCGGCTCTTCCCGCGGCGGCTGGGGGGCCGGCTCCGGCGGCCGCGGTTCGCCCGCGTAGCCACCGGTGTCGTAGTGCTCGTACTCGCCGCTGCCGGGGTAGCGTTCGCCCTGGTAGAAGCCGCTGCCGGGCGGCTCGCGGCGGACCGGCTCGGTGCGGTGCGGGTCGTACGGCCGGGCCCCGCGCGGAGGCGGCGGCCGGTGGTTGGCCGGCGCCTCCGCGGTCGGGGCTTGGTCGGCGTTCGGCACACGGCCGTCGTGGAACCCCGCGCGCGGGGGCACGGGCCGCTGGACGCGGGTGGGTGGCGGCGGGCTGCCGTGCTCGGCGCGCGGCGCGGCGGCGTCCCGCCAGGACCTGGCCTGGGCGGCGCCCGGTTCCGGCGTCCAGCGCCGCTTGGACTTCCGGCCGTGCGGCTGACCCGACGGGGTGCCGTCGGAGCCGGAGCGGGAGCCGAAGAGTGCCACGTGTCAATCCTGCCTTACCGGGGGCCGGTTCCGCCTGCTCATCCGTGCTTTCACGGTCGAGCCGGGACGAACCTCACCCGGAACGTGACCGGCCACTGCTTCCCGGTGAGCAGGAAATCGCCGGTGCCCGGGACGGCGGCGATACCGTTGAGCACGTCTTCGGCGTCCGTGGTGTTCACTTTCGCGCGCAGCTGACCGGCGTCGATCGTCCCGGTCACCCGGCCGGTGTCGGCCTCGATCCGCAGGACGGTGTCGGTGTGCCAAACGTTTGCGTAGACGTCGCCGCCGACGCATTCGAGCTCGTTGAGCTGGTCGCGGCCGACGTCGACGCCACCGGTGACGGCGAAGGTCTTCGGGTCCCGGAAGGTCAGCCGCGAGGAGCCGTTGCTCATCACCAGCCGGCCGCCGGCCTGGTGGCACAGGCCCCAGCCTTCGCCCTCGAACGGCACGCGCCGCAGCTCGGCGAGGGTGGTCGCGTCGCGTTCGATGGCGAACCCGTCCTGCCAGGTGAGCTGCCACAGCGTCGGCCCGAGGACGGTGACGCCCTCGCCGAACAGCGGTGACGGCAGCGTGGCGGTGGTCCGGGGCGCGCCGCCCGCCGGCCCCGCGGTGAGCGTCGACTGCCCGGCGAGCCCGGTGCTCTCGTACAAGGTGTCACCGGCGAACTCGAGGCCTTCGGTGAAGGCGGCGGCGTCGTGCGGCAGGGTCGAGAGCACCTGGACGGTGAGGCGTTCCGGGCCCGTCTCCTGCGCGGGGGCACCGGCGCAGCCGCCGAGGGCGGCGGCCAACAGCAGCGAGGTGACGATCGGCGTGCGCACGTAGAACAGCCTGGCACGGGCGCCGCGGATGCGTGCGGCACAATTGGCCGCATGACTCTGCTGCTGACCCTGGACGACGGTTCCGTGCAGCGCAAACTCGCCGAAGCGGTGGAGTTCGCGCGAGCTGCGGTGCTGGAGGACGCACCCGAGGAGCAGCTCGGCGCCCATGTGGGCGTCACCCGCGAGGACGCGGTCACGGCGAGTCACCTGTTCGAGGCCCAGGTCCCGGGCTACGGGGGCTGGCGCTGGTCGGTCACGGTCGCGGCCGCGGGCGAAGACGAGCCGGTGACGGTCAGCGAGGTCGTGCTGGTGCCGGGCCCCTCGGCGCTGGTCGCCCCGGCCTGGGTGCCCTGGGAGCGCCGCGTGCGCGCGGGCGACCTCGGAGTGGGCGACATCTTCCCGACGGCCGAGAACGACCCCCGCCTGGTGCCGGCGTACCTCCAGTCCGACGACCCGGCGGTGGAGGAGGTCGCCCACGAGGCGGGCTTGGGCCGCGTGCACGCGCTGTCCCGCTTCGGCCGCACGGAGGCGGCGGCGAGGTGGCACGCGGGCGAGTTCGGGCCGCGGTCGGACATGGCCCGCAGCGCGCCGGACGTGTGCGGGACGTGCGGGTTCTTCGTGCCCCTGGCGGGCTCGTTGCGCGGGGTGTTCGGAGTGTGCGGCAACGACATCGCCCCGGCGGACGGCCACGTGGTGGACGTGGAGTACGGGTGCGGAGCGCACTCGGAGGTAGAGGTCGAGGTGACATCGTCGGTCCCGGTGGCCGAGCTGGTGTACGACGATTCCCTGCTGGACTTCGCCCCGGCACCGGCACCGACGCCGGAGGTGGTGGAGACGGCGGCGGCCGAGCCGGAGACGGGGATCGCGGAGTCGGACGTCTCGCCGGCGGAGGTGGAGCCGGAGACGGCCCAGGCGGAGTCCCCTGCGGAGGCGGCTGCTTCGCCGGTGCAGGCCGGTGAGGTCGCTGAGCCCGGTGACGCGGCGGCTTCGGAGGCGGCTGATTCGGCTGCCGCGGCGGCCGAGCCGGTGGCGGCTGAGGTCGCTGAGCCGGGTGAAGCAGTGGATGCGCCGGAGCCGGTGGCCGCGGAAGCGGTCGATTTGGCCGGGGCGGTCGGCGAGCCGGTCGATGCGGTGGCCGAGCCGGCGCATGAGGTGAGCGGCGAAACTGCCGAGCCGGTCGCAGCACCGGAAGCACCCGAGGCATCGGCCGATGCGGTCGCCGAGCCGGTGGTGGCCGAGTTGTCCGAGCGCGCGGAAGCGGAGCCGACGCAGGCTGAGGTCACCGATGCGGCCGAGGTTCGGGCCGAGCCGGTGGTGGCCGAGGTGCCTGAGCCCGCGGAAGCGGAGCCGACGCAGGCCGAGGTCACCGATGCGACCGAGGTTCGGGCTGAGCCGGTGGTGGCCGAGTTGTCCGAGCGCGCGGAAGCTGAGCCGACGCAGGCTGAGGTCACCGATGCGGCCGAGGTTCGGGCCGAGCCGCACGAAGCGGTGACCGAACCCGAGGCAGGCGAGATCCCGGTGGCTGCCGAGTCGGATGCGGCGGAGGTGGATCCCGTCCCGGCCGAGGCTGCCGAGACCGAGGCGCCCGAAGGCGCGGAGCCGACCTCGGCTGAGGCTGAGGCTGCCGATGGGGCTGCCGAACCGCAGGCAGCTGCTGTGCCGGAACCCGCCGATGCGGAGCCGACCCAGGCTGAGGTCACCGATGCTGTCGTCGAGCCGGAAGCGGGCGGTGATCCTCAGGACAGCGAAGTTCCTCCCGCCGTCCTCACCGACAACGTCGTGACCGCCGCCTCGCCGGCCGATGAAGCGCAGGCCCAGGTCGACGACACTCCCGAACGGTGACCGGCGACACCCCTGAGCCGGGCGATCCGTTCGGGACCGCGCGGCTGCGTGAGGCCACCCTGCGCTCCTGGCGGGACTCGCCCACCCGGCTCACCGAAGACACCAACGTCGAGCGGGACCTCCGGGTCGGCGCCTACCGGGATCGGCTCTTCGTCGAGCTCGCGCAGAACGCCGCCGATGCCGCCATGGCCGCCGGCACGCCCGGGCGGGTTCGGGTGTCCCTTGTGGACTCCGAACTGCGGTTCGCCAACACCGGCGCTCCGCTCGACGCCCGCGGGGTGGCCTCGCTCGCCTCGCTGCGGGCCTCCGGCAAGACCGGTGACACCGTCGGGCGCTTCGGGGTCGGGTTCGCCGCCGTGCGGACCGTCTCCGACGAGCCGCGCGTCGTCTCCGGCACCGGTGGGGTCGCCTTCTCCGCCGAACGCACCCGGCAAGCCGCCGGGATCGAGGGGGACGTTCCCGTCCTGCGGCTCCCGTGGCCCGTTCTCGCCGACGTGCCGCCCGGCTTCGACACCGAAGTCCGGCTGCCGCTGCGGGACGGCGTCGACGGGCAAACCCTTCTCGACGAACTCGCCCGGGACGTCGCCGATCTGCTGCTGGCCCTGCCCTGGCTGGGGGAATTCGACGTCGACGGTCGCGTTTGGACCCGCGAAGCCGATGGTGACTTCGTCGAAATCCGGGGTCCGGAACGGGAAACGCGCTGGCTGACTCATCGCGGCGATGTCGTGTGGGCCGTCCCGGTCGGCGCCGACGGTGCGCCCCGGCCGCTCGCCGAGGACGTTCTGCACGCCCCGACGCCCACCGACGACGGGCTGTCGCTGCCCGCCCGGCTGCTCGCCTCGGTTCCGGTCGAGCCGTCGCGACGTCGCGCGCTGCCCGGACCCGAACTGGCGCAAGCGCTCGAGGCCGCGGCGAAGGAATACGTCGGGCTCGTCCGGCTGCTGCCGGCCGGGCAACGGTTTGCGCTCGTCCCGGTGCCGGGGTTCCCCAAGTCCACTGTGGACAACAAGCTGCGTGACGAAGTCCTGGCCGCTCTCGCGGTGGAACCGTGGCTGTCCACTCGGGATGGCAAGGAAGTCGCCGGCCGTCAGGCCCGGGTGCTCGACGTCGACGTGCCCGGCCTGCCCGCGCTGCTCGTCGATCTCGTGCCCGGCCTGGTCGAAGGACCCGCGCAAGTCCTCAAAGCCGTTTCGGGGCAAGTGATCGGCATCGAAGAGGTGCTGGACACGCTCACCGGCGTCACGCGCGATCCGGGCTGGTGGCGGGAACTCTACGCGGCCCTGGCGATCGCCGTCGAGTCGCACGCGCTCGCCGCCGAACGGCTGGACGGCCTGCCCGTTCCGCTGTCGGACGGCCGGACGCTGCCGGGTGCCCGCGGCTGCCTGCTCGTCGAAGGCTCGGCCGAACTGCTCGACCTGCTGTCCGATGTGGACATCCCGGGGCTGCGGCTGGTGCACCCCGCCGCCTCGCACCCGCTCCTGGAACGCTTGGGTGCCAAGCACGCCGACGCTCGCGAGCTGCTCAACGCCGATCAGCTGCGTGACGCCGTCGAGCGCAGTGTCGAGGATATTCAGTCCGGTTTGGACGGTACTACGCTCGCGGGCGCCGTGCTGCGGCTGATCGCCGACTGCGGCGACGACGCCCCGCGCTGGGTCGGTGCGCTCGCCCTGCCCGGCACCGACACCTGGCGCCGGGCCGACGAACTCGTCCTGCCGACGTCGCCGCTGCTCGACATCTTCGACGAAGAGGTCTTCGAGGAAGACGGGGCGATGGACGTCCTCGACGAGGACTTCGCCGGTGACTGGCCACAAAGCACGCTCGAAGCCGCCGGTGTGCTCGACTCCTTCGCGGTGGTCGTCGACGACGAGCCGCACGAGCCCGACCACGACCTGCCCGACGAGGAAGCCTGGTGGGACTCGCGGCCGGAGCCGCCGTCGACGCTCGTCGCGATCCGGGACCTCGATCTCGTCGCCGACGACGCCTGGCCCGCCGCCCTGCGCCTGCTCGCGGCGCGACCCGAGACGTGGCACGCCCTGCGCGTGCCGCACGGGCACGCCGCCTGGTGGATCGCGCAGTACGCCGTGCTCGACGGGGCCGCGCCGAACGAATGGCGGCTGCCGGAGGCCGACCTGGCCGGGCTCTTCGACGAGGTTCCCGATGTCGGCCTCAACGATGACCTCCTCGGGATTGCCGGTGTCCGCGCGGACCTCACCCTGTCCAGTGTGGACGAGGCGAGAGACCTCCTCGACCGGCTCGCCGACCCGGGCCGCGTGGTCTCGGCCGGGTTGACCACGCGCGCCTACGACGCCCTCGTCGAGTCCGGAATGGACCCCGGCGTGCCGCGGGCCGTCCGGGCCGCGGACGGGTCCGTTGTGGACGATGCGCTGGTCCTGGACGTGCCGTGGGTCGCCGGGGCGCTCGAGCCCGGCCAGTACGTGGTCGCCCCCGAGGACCCGGAGCGGCTCGCGGACCTGCTCGACCTGCCGCTCGCGAGCGGCGCCCCCGCCGAGGTGACCAGCGAGGGCGAGTACGCGCCTTGGGCCGAGCTCCCCGCGCTGAAGCTCGTCGCGGACCAGCTCGGCATCCGGCTCCCGGACGGCGGCGTGCTGGTGCACGACCAGCTCACCGTGCGCATCGAGGGCGCCGAACACGACGTCCAGTGGTGGTCCGACGACCGGCTGCACGCGGCCGACACGTCGGAGGGCCTGGCGCGCGCGTTCGCCTGGGCGGCCGGGCGCTGGCCCGACCGGCACCTGATCACGGCGCTGCTCGACGACCCCTCGCCGCGGACGCTGCTGGCGTAAGCGCCAGAGCCTCAGAGCCGCTGGGCCGACTTCGACCCGCGGCGGGCGGCGGCGCGCTGCCAGGCGATGATCGCCAGGCCGACGAAACCGAGCGCGAAACCGGACAGCGCCGTCTGCACCCACAAACCCGAAGTCGTGAAGAAGAGCACCACCAGCGCGACAGCCCAGATCGAGGTGCCTACGATCACCACCGGCGTCAGGTCGGTGAGCCTCTTGGGCAGCTCCGGCGTGTGCCGCAACGAGCCCGTAACCTCCGGTGGATTGATCGGTTCACTCACGTGGTGAAGGGTACTCCGCAGCAGCGAGAGAATGGGCAGGCGAATGGCGGA
>NZ_CP100416.1:9048886-9050233 GCF_026017845.1 Amycolatopsis mediterranei | reverse complement strand
TGAGGTTCACCCCGGGTAGTGGACACCGAGTTAGCAGGACCAGGGGTTCTGCTGGAAGGATGTCCTCATGCCTCCTCGCAAGCGCCGGTCGTACCCGGCGGAGTACAAGGTCGAGGCTGCTCACCGCGTGATCGATTCCGGCCGGACGATCGCGGAGGTCGCCCGCGAGCTGGGTCTCGACGCGGGCATGCTGAGTGTCTGGGTCAAGGACGAGCGGCGCCGGGTGACCGCGGCCGAGGTGCACGGCGAGAACCCTCTGGAGGCGGCCGAGCGGGCCGAGCTGCTGCGGCTGCGCGGGCAGGTGGCCGAGCTGGAGAAGGACAACGCGTTCCTGGTAAAAGCCTCGGCGTACTTTGCCGCGATGCAGAAGAACCGGCCCGGTTCGCTCTGATGGCCAAGTACGCCGGCCCCGACGAGTCCGCCGACACTGCCGGCAGGGTCCCACTTCGGAACGAACGTCGGTTCTCGGTCCGGCGCATGGCGCGACTGCTGAATGTGTCGAGGTCCGGCTACTACGCACACGCCACACGCGCCGCCGCAACGGTCCTGGCGCCGCGCCGGCAACGCCGGGCCGACCTGGAGGTGAAGATCACCCAGGCGCACCAGGACTCCGGTGGCACTTACGGGTCGCCGCGTATCACCGCGGAACTTCGCGACCAGGGCGAGGTGGTCACGGCGAAGACGGTTGCCAAGATCATGGCCGGGGTGGGGCTGGAGGGCATCAGTCCGCGCACGTTCAAGGTGCGCACGACGGTGGTCGATCCGGCCGCGTCGTTCCCGCCGGACCTGGTCGGCCGGCACTTCGACCGGGGCCGGACCGACGCGGTCTGGCTGACCGACATCACGTATCTGACGTGTGGTGAGGGCGACATGTTCCTGTGTGCGATTCGGGACGGTCATTCCCGGAAAGTGCTGGGCTACAGCGTTTCTGACCACATCAGCGCCGAGATGGTCACTGCCGCCATCGACGACGCGGTGGCCGGCCGGGGCAGCGGGTGCCGCGGCACGATTCTGCATTCGGACCGCGGCGGCGAGTTCACGGCGAACGTGACGGCGCAGGCATGCTTCGGTCACGGGCTGCGCCGGTCGATGGGCGAGACCGGGATCTGCTGGGACAACAGCCCGGCGGAATCATTCTGGTCGACGTTCAAACATGAGGAATACTACCGGCACGTCTACGCGACGAAAACGGAACTCGTTGCCGCGATTGACAAATGGCTGAATTTCTACAACAGTAGGCGGCGCCACTCCTCGATCGGGATGCTCAGCCCCAACGACTACGAGAAGTCGCTGCCAGTGGTTGCTTGAACTGTGTAAGCCCCTGTCCACCGTTCGGGGTGAACCTCA
>NZ_CP100416.1:8977711-9048786 GCF_026017845.1 Amycolatopsis mediterranei | reverse complement strand
CAACGACTACGAGAAGTCGCTGCCAGTGGTTGCTTGAACTGTGTAAGCCCCTGTCCACCGTTCGGGGTGAACCTCAGCCGGACAACGAGTATCAGTCGCGGGAGGACCGGGCCGCCAGTCGTCCGGTGCGGCAGCGGGTTGATGAGGTGACGGGTAAGCGGCAGTGGAAGGTCATGGTCACCGACCCGGCCGAGACCCGCGCGAAGCGGGCTTCGTTCGAGATCACGCTTCTCGCCGACGTGCAGCCGGTCCCGACCACCTCGGAGGCTCTGCCCGGGATGCGGCCGATCGAGCTGGACGGGCTCACGGCGGAACCGCGTGTGGCCGGGCAGGGCGAGTTCAAGTACCAGTCCTACGTGTTCCGCGCGACCGGGTTCAAGCAGGCGACGAGCAAGGCGTCTCGGTCCAGCGGGACCAGCGAGACGGCGAAGGCGGCGTGACAGTGGTGGGCTTCCGCGAGCAGGTCGAGGCGTGGGAGCGGGCGTATCGGGACTACATGGCCGCGTGGGAGCACGGCTGTGCGGCGCTGTCGCCGATGGGCGCCACGAATACGGCGAACGCTGCTCGGCGGGTGTCGCGGGCGTGGCATGAGCTGGCGCAGGCGCGCGGGTTGCCGTGGTGGTGTGTGGCGGCGTTGGAGTCGGCGGCCGAGGGGTTCGCCGACCTGGCCCGGGATTGGGAACAGCATGACGGCAACGTGGGACGGGCTGGGGCTGCGGTGGACGGTCGGCGCGGGGACCGAGGTGACGGTGGAGGAGACCGGGACGGGCGCGTCACATCCGCCGGTGCTGGTGCTGGCTGGTGGGCTGTGCGTGGTGACGCTGGTGCCGCCGGAGGACCAGACCGCCTGGACGGGATGCGCGGTCTTCCTTCGCCGGCTCCGCGACCACGCGGACGAACTGGCGGCGCTGCTGGAAGCCCGCGCGGGCAGGTGTGATCGTGCGGAAGGGTGAGCCGAAGACGCTGCGGGACGCCCACGAGGTCGTGATGGACCGCCGGCCACCGAACGATGCGAACCCGTCGGTCTGGCTGGCGTTCCGGCTCGGCAACGCGCGGTTGTACAAGGCGATCGCGGACGTCGACCGGGGCCATCACCACGAGGCGCTGTCCCACGTAGACGCCCGGAAAGTCAACAGTATCAGCGAAAAAGCACGCTATGACGTGAGGTGATGAAACACGTCCTGTTGCGGGTGCGTGTGATCTGTTAAGGCGCAGAAGCGGTGTCTGGCTACCACCCTTGCCGCTCCTGCGCTGTCCACAACCAGCGGAAGTGAACAATGACAACGCTAAACGATGACAACGGGCCAGCGTCAACGGGGGTCACCTGAACGCGCTGCGCCTCCTGCAAACGCTTCGCCAAACTGCTCCCCGGCGAAACCCAGTGCGCTCCCTGCCTGGGAATGCTGCCGCTGGACCTGCGGGTGAAGCGGGGTGATCGGTGATGACTCCCGGCTTCGCGGTGATCGCCCTGGCCGGGCTGGGGCTCGGCGTATGGGTACTGCACAAGATCGGCCGCGCCCTGGCCTCGATCCTGGAAGCCTTGGCTGCGGCGGCCGTGGTGTTCGTCGCGCTGTGGTGGCTGTGCAAGGCAGTGGCCTGGATGCTCGCCCAGGTCGTGACACGGTGGCGGACCAGTCTCGCCGCCGTCGCGGTGTACGCGTGGTGTGAGCTGTTCGGTTGGCTCTCCCCGGCGATCACCGTGGGCAGCGTCGCGGTGGTCCTGGTGGCGTGGTGGCTGATCGACGCTGTCTCGTTCGATCAGTGGTGCCCAGCGGCGTGACCTCCTCGGCGGCGGGGTGGCCGGCCCGCAGGTCCCGGACGGTGTCGGGTCGACCGGTGTGGACTTGCGCAACGTCTGGGCCGGCCTGCCCTCGATGACGGCCTGGAGGCGGCCTGATCATGAAACCCTGTCCGTACCGAGGCGAAAGCCGCCCGGTCGCAGAGCCCCCAGAAGGGCAAGCGACCGGGCGAATTTCCGTTACATCACAACTACTTCAGCTCAGCTGACGTCTTGCCGAGGATCCTGCGAGCCACGATGAGCTGCTGAATCTGCTGCGTCCCCTCGAAGATGTCCAGGATCTTCGCGTCCCGAGCCCACTTCTCCAGCAGTGACTCTTCGCTGTACGCCCCGGTCAGCTCGACGCACTTCAGCGCGATCTCCACCACCGAACGCCCCGCCTTGGCCTTCGCCATCGACGCCTGCAGCGAGTTCGGCTGGCGGTTGTCGGCCATCCACGCCGATTCCAGCGTCAGCAGGTACGCCGACTCGTAGTCCGCCTCCAGGCGGAGGAACTCCGCCGCCGCCGCATGCTGCGCGTTCGCCGGGCGGTCGTAGTCGATCGTGACGCCGGCGGAAGTGAGGATCCGCTTGGTCTCCTCCAGCGCCGCGCGGGCCACGCCGATCGCCATCGCCGCCACCAGGGGCCGGGTGTTGTCGAACGTCTGCATGACGCCCGCGAAACCCTTTTTCGTGTCGATTTCCGGCGTGCCCAGGAGGTTCTCCTTAGGTACGCGGCAGTTCTCGAAGCGCAGCACCGCCGTGTCGGAGGCGCGGATGCCGAGCTTGTGCTCGGTGCGCACCACCTCGAAGCCCGGCGTGCCCTTCTCGACCACGAACGACTTGATCGCCGCGCGGCCCTTGCTCTTGTCCAGCGTCGCCCACACGACCACCGCGTCCGCGCGCTCGCCCGACGTCACGAAGATCTTCTCGCCGTTCAACACGTAGTGATCGCCGTCGAGCCGAGCCGTCGTGCTGACCGCCGCCGAGTCCGAACCGAACGCCGGCTCGGTGATCGCCATCGCGGCCCACATGCCGGAGAAGCGCTCGAGCTGCTCGTCCGTGGCCACCGAGCCGATCGCCGCGTTGCCGAGGCCCTGGCGCGGCATTGACAGCAGCAGGCCGACGTCACCCCAGCACATCTCGATCGTGCCGAGGACGACGTTCAGGTTGGCGCCGTTGCGATTTCCCTTGGCCGATTCGTCGGAACCGGAGCGCCGCACGCCCGCCGCGCCCGCGCCGCCCTCGCCGGAGGAGTTGAGGCCGTCCAGCAGCGCCGCGAACATGTCCAGCTCGGCCGGGTACGTGTGCTCGGCGCGGTCGTACTTGCGCGAGATCGGCCGGAACACCTCGGCCGCGGCCTGGTACGCCTGGTTGATCAGCGCGCCGGCCTTCTTGGGGACTTCCAGGTTGATCATGACTTGCCTTTCCGAAGCCTAGAGAAGGACGGCGCCTTCCATGACGCCGATGGCCCGCAGGTCCCGGTACCAGCGCTCGACCGGGTGCTCCTTGACGAAGCCGTGCCCGCCGAGCAACTGCACGCCCGCGTTGCCGATCTGCATGCCCTTGTCCACGGCCAGCTTCCGCGCCAGCGCCACCTCGCGGGCGTAGGGCTTGCCCTGCTCGGCCCGCGCCGCGGCGCGCAGCGTCACCAGCCGCAGGCCCTCCAGCTCGATCGCGATGTCGGCGACGGAGAACGCCACCGCCTGCCGGTGGCTGATCGGCTCGCCGAACGCGGTCCGCTCGTTGACGTAGGGGACGACGTAGTCGAGGACGGCCTTCGCGGTGCCGGCGGCCAGCGCCGCCCAGCCCAGCCGCGACAGCCGGACGACCTCGGCGAAGACGTCCGCCTTCCCGCTGCCGAGCAGGGCGCCCGCGGGGAGGGCGACGTTCGAAAGGTGCAGTTTCCCGGTCGCGGCGCCGCGCAGGCCCATCGCCGGCTCGGCCTCGATGGACACCCCGGCGTTCGACGACTCGACGAGGAACAGCGCCGGGCCGCGGCCTTCGAGGTCGGCCGACACGACGAACAGCTCCGCCTGCGTCGCCCGCGGGACCAGTGACTTCACGCCGTCGAGCTGGTAGCCCTTCGGCGTACGACGCGCCTTCGTCGCCGGCTTGAAGGGGTCGTAGAGCGCTTTCTGCTCCTGCAGCGCCAGCGCGGCGGCCGGGACGTGTTCGCCGACGAACGCGGGCAGGTAGTCGGCCTGCTGCTGCTCGTCACCCCAGCTGACCAGCGCGGTGCTCACCGCCGACGGCGCGAGCACGGCCACGGCCAGGCCGAGGTCACCGTGCGCAAGCGCTTCCGCGACGAGCGCGTTGGTCACCACCGAGCGTTCCGTGCCGACGCCGCCGAGCTCCTCGGGGATGCCGACCAGGCTGATCCCCAGCTCGGCGGCCCGGCTCAGCAGGCCTTCGGGCGCCTCGAGCTTGGCGTCGGCGTCCGCGGCGGCCGGCCGCAGCTGCTCGGCGGCGAACTCGGTCACCGTTTCGACGGTGAGCTGCTGGTCCTCGGTCGGTGTGAGGTCGAACAGCCCGGTGTCGGCGGCCGGCGCGAGCCGCGCGGGCTTGCCCAGCTTCTGCACCGACTTGAACGACCGGGTCGCCGCGCCGGCGACGCGGAAGCCGTTGCGGGTCCCCGCGGTGACCAGGCCTTCGAGGGGCTTGCGCAGCCCGGCCCGATCGACGACCTTGCTCCCGGCCAGCCGGGTCAGCGCGGATAGGCCCCAGCCCATCGCGTCCCGTTTCCTTGGCGCAGCCATGTGGCCCTCCATCCGTTACCTACTCGCCAGTAGGTTAACCCGGCAGACGGCGCAGCGCCAGTGTGGGGTCACTTACGCGTGCGCGGTGTGCACTTTCCTGCGCCACTCGGCGAACCGGATGCGCTCGAAAGTGATGAGCCCGAGCACCAGGGCGGCGGCGATCAGCAGCAGCACGGCCGCGGGCACGTGCTCCAGCAACGGCGTCGCCGCGACCGGCAGCACGCCGAGGACCAGCCGCTGGACGTTCCAGCTGCCGAGGTTGCGCTTGCGCAGCGCACTCAGCGTGATCAGGTAGAGCGCGAGGCCGCCGGTGAGCGTCCAGATCGGCACGCCGTGGAGTGCTTCGCCGGGGGTGTGGTGCTCGGTGTCGGCGATGTAGAGGAAGGCCTTTTTGAGGCCCAGGGCGACCAGCACGATCCCGGCGATCAGCGGCAGGTGCAGGAAGGTGTAGGAGTCGGTGGCGAGCTTCGCGCGTTCGACCCCGGTGGCCTGGGTGAGCCGGTGCTCGGACACGCGCGCGACGACGTCGAAGTACGTCCACCACATCCCCGCGGCCAGCACCAGCCCGCACACGGCCGCGCCGGCGATCAGCCACGACATCGGCAGCGCCCCGATCCCGATGCCGATCGCGACGATCGACTCGCCGAGCGCGATGATCACGATGAGCCCGAACCGCTCGGCGAAGTGCGCGGGGGAGTTGAGCCGCCACCCGTCCGGTCCGGCGAGGTAGACGTTGAGGTAGTCGACGAGCAGCGCGACAACCCACAGCCCCAGCTGCCAGGGCCCGCTCAGGAAGGCGGCGACGCCGAGCAGCCCGACGCTCGGCAGCAGCCCGACGAACATCTTGAGCAGCACCCGCCGCAACCCCGGATCGTGTTTCGCGGCACCGAGGTAGGCCACGAGGTGCAGCAGCCGCACGAGCGCGTAGCAGACGACGAACAGAGCGGGCGCGAACAACCCGCCGGGGTGGTCGGCGAAGGCTTCCGGGATGGTCAGCGACACCAGGAACATGGCGGCCATCGCACCGAACATCGCCAGCCGCGCGATCCCGTGGTCGACGTGGATGGTGGTCGCGAGCCAGGCATAGGAGCACCAGCACCACCACAGAACGGCGAGCATGGCCACCCCCTGCCCGACCCCGGTGAGGCTCAGGTGGTCGGCCATCAGCTGGGTGATCTGCGTGATGGCGTAGACGAAGACCAGGTCGAAGAAGAGCTCGATGGTCGAGACGCGGTGGTCCTCATCCGCGCTCACCAGGTGCAGGCGTGTCGTGGGCACGCCGAATTATGGACGAAACAAGGACAAGGTGGTCCGGTTTCCCCGTAACGCCGTGCGCGAACATGGCCGAGCGTGCATGGGTCTGGGACAATGAGCCCGGGACGTGGGGAGGTGCCGTGCACTCTGTTTCGGCTGCGCACCACAAGACGATCATGGCCGTCGACATCGCCGGCTACAACGACCCCAAGCGGACGACGGCCCACCGGCTCGTCGTCCACGAGGGGTTCTGGAAGCTCATGCGCACGGCGTTCGCGGACGCCGGGATCCCCTGGGACACCCTCTTCAGGGAGAACACCGGCGACGGCGTGATGATCCACCTGCCGGCCGAGGTGGCGAAGGCGGACCTGGTGGCCGAGCTGCCCGACCGGATGCTGGCCGAGTTGCGCCGGTACAACGAGGTGCACGCGGAGGAGGCAAACGTCCGGCTGCGGGTGGCGTTGCACGCGGGCGAGGTGTATCAGGGCAGTCACGGAACCGTCAGTGACGCGAACAGTTACGCGTTCCGGCTGCTGGACGCGACCGAGGTCAAGGATGCGTTGAAGCAGTCGAAAGCCGTGCTGGCGCTGGTGGTGTCGAACACGTTCTACCAGGACGTCGTCCGCGCGGACCCGGCAGCGGACGCGTCCTCGTACCACCGAATTCCCATTACGAACAAGGAAACGAAGACCGAAGCGTGGCTGCGGCTGCTCGGTGGTGCGCCCGTCGCTGTACGGCCGGGCCTTCGCGCTGTGCATCGCACCGCGGAGCCCGCCACTGCCGACCGGGTGTTGGAACTGACGGAACTACTCCTGGACATTCCGGCCGTCACCGAGGAAAGCAGCCGGAGGATGCTGCTCAAGCGGCTCCGGCCCGAGATCTCGACGGTTGTGGCTTATCACCCGCAAACCCGCCTGCACGTCTTGGAGATCGCCGGTACGTGCCTGCGTTATCGCGGCGGGCTCGCCGAACTCGTCGACGTGGTGCAACTGCTGGAACCCGGATCTGCGCCGGTGCGGCGGCTGATCGACAGTGTTGGCAACTGGCCCGAAGAGAGCCCGTCGTGACATCTTTTTGGCAACCGGCGGTAGCCCTTTCGCCGGGTAAGATCTGCGCAACTGCGTTCGATCCGCAGGGGCGAAGACGCCGGTTCCGTCCCGTGCGAAGTGGGTAGGGGGTGCTGCGCCAGGTGGCGGGACACGTGATCGGAGAGGCAGTCGTCGACGTGCTGGCCGAAGCCGGCCTGGCCGAGGAATTGGCCGTCGTGGTCAGCCTCGTCGGCAAAACTCTCGGCGTCGAACTGGCGGTTCCCCGGCACCCCACCCCACGCAGCTCCCTGATCGAAGTCGTTTCCGCCTGCGAGCGCTATCAGAACGGCATGCAGGCGCTGGTCGGTGCCGTCGCCTTCATGCGGCCCGGGTCCCCGGAGTCCGAACGCGTCCGGGACCTGGTGGAGCGGCCGCGGGTGCTGGACCTGCTGCCGCGCGCCGAGCGCCATCGGCTGCACCAGTGGCTGGCCGGCGTCGAAGTGCCCCGGCTCGGTGAGCTGGTCCACCGGGCGAGCGGGCTCGGCTCGCCGTTGCCACCCGTGCTGCGCACCGTGTGGGAGGCCTTCACCCACTTGGCCGATTTCAACGCCGACACCGACGGAATTCCGCCGGCGTTCACGCTCCTGGAGCTCGTCGCCCACCAGTCCGGCGGCGAACTCGGGTTGCGGCTGACCGAATGGAACGACTACCAGGCCAGGAGGCTGCGGCTCGAAGCCCAGCTGAGAGCGCGTCGAGCCACGATCGCCACGCCGTCGCGGGAGGGGCGACTGCACTTGATGATCCTGGTCGACCATGATGGAATAGACCCGCGCTTGTACCAGGTTTCCCATTGGTGTCAACGGCTTCCCGGGGAGTGGCCGCCACCGCACGGCGGCACGGCGGAAGTCCTGGCCGCCGACCTCGAACGATATGTCGACAGCCTGGTGGTGGACGCGGAACGGGTGTGGGCTGATCACCGAGGGTCCGTTGCGCTGGAGTTCGTGCTCCCGCGGGCACTGCTGAACCTGCCCGTGCAGCTCTGGCGCCGCGAGCACGAATCCGGCATGCCCCGGCCGCTTTCGATCGATTACCTCATTTCCGTCCGTTCGCTGGAGCGCATGCGTTCGAAGCACTGGCACCGGGTGTGGAACCAGCACTGGGAGGCGTTCATGGCGAATCCGTCAGCCGAGAGCGTGTACTACGAAAACGGCACCCAGGCTGCGGGACTTGACGTGGTTCTTTCCGACTTGCGATGGGGATTGGTGGTCCTCGGTTCGGCTCCGCCGCTGGAAGCCGGTGGGGACGGGGACAGCTTGACAGTGGCTTTGCGGTCGGGTATCCCGGCGGTACTATGGCACCCTGACGCGCCACTCGACGTCCTTCGTGAGTTGATCACCGAGCTTGCCAAGGGAGATTCCGGTCTAGGCGATTTGCCGATGCAGGCCAAGAAAAACCGAGTGCGTGCCGGTCTTCCTCTTCCCGAAACCGGCTTCCATCGGGATAATCCAGTGCGGGATCTGGTGGTGCTGTGGGACGATCCGAGCCGTCTCGTTCTTGACCAACCGCCGGCTTTCCCGTGGCAGCGAGGGGATATCCGGGATGACCGAGAGCGAGCGTCTTGACGGGGGCGAGGCGGCGCAGGTCCGCGACGCCTCTCGTCTCGCGTCGTCGGACTGGTGGGTATACCGCGGCACCGGGCGGCCAATCCACGATCTCGGGTTGACGGACATCCTGCCGCCGCCACCGCCGTGGCGGGACTTCGACGGTGGCCCGTTGCCGGATTCGGACGACCCGCCGCGTGACGACCGCGACGTCGCCCGGCGGCTCGGGAGCGAGCATTCGCAATCGGCTCAACGCACTGGACCAGCCGAGCTGGACATGATCAATGCTGCACTGTACCTCCGGCGGCCCTTGCTTGTCACCGGCCGCCCTGGAACCGGGAAGTCGACGCTCGCGTATCGACTTGCGGCCGAACTTCAGCTGGGCCGAGTTCTGCGGTGGCCGATCACCAGTCGGACCACGCTTGATTCCGGGCTCTACCATTACGACGCCATTGGCCGGATCCAGGCGGCGAGCGCCCGGTTCGCCACGCAGGGTGAACGAACCAGTCCCGCGCCCGAACCGCCGATCGGTGAGTTCCTCCGGCTCGGTGTGCTGGGGACCGCATTCCTGCCGCGCCGGGTGCCCCGCGTCCTGCTGATCGACGAACTGGACAAAAGCGAAGCCGATCTCCCGAACGATCTGCTCAGCATTTTCGAAGACGGAGAGTTTCGCGTTCCCGAACTCGAACGGATTCGCAGTCACACTCCCGAAGCGACGGTGTTCACCGATGATCCCGGCGAGAAGGCTCCTGTCGTCGGCGGGCAGATCCGGTGTAATGCGTTTCCCATTGTCATCATTACAAGTAACGGGGAAAGGGAATTTCCCCCCGCTTTCCTGCGACGCTGCCTGCAGCTGGAAATGCCCGATCCGGACCCGGAGCAATTGGCCGCGATGGTCGTCGCCCACCTGCACGATTCGGAAGAAAACCGGCACAAGCTGGGTGCCGGTCTGCAGAACGAGTTGATCGAGCAGTTCGTGCGGCGCAGCGCGTCCGGTGACGACCGCCTGCCCAGTGGGAAGCTTCTCGATGCCATGTATCTGGCCACGTCCGGCGCTTACCGTGGCGACGTGACGTGGGAGCGGCTGGTGGACGCTCTTTGGCGGCGTCTGTCGGCGGTGCAATGACGTGGGCCGGCCGCCCGTTTCGCCGGCTCCCGGTCCCGACGGCGCGGGATCGCGGTTCACCGATGCGGGGGAAAGACGTTCGCCCGGGGAATCCGGTCGTCCGGACGTACGTGATGTCGCCGATGCTCTGTGGTTGATCGCGGCGACACGGACTGACGAGGCGCGGGTGCAGCCGTCGACGCCCCAGCGGCCACCGGAAGTCCCTCGATCCGGGGACAGGCCGCCGATTCCCTTGCCACCGCCACCGCCACCGCCTGTGACGTGGGCAGAAGCTGCTCCGCGGCTCGAATACCCAGCTTCGGTTGTCGCCGGCATCGTCGAAGTCCCACCGGTGCCAGATCCCGGCTCCCGGCCGCAACCCCAACCCGCTTCCGTAGCGGTCCAGCCTTCCGTTATTGTTCGGACGCTGCGAACGCTAAAGCGAAGGGTGCCGGCCTGGCATGAGCACGTCGTCACCGTCGATGAAGCCGCGACGGCAGAGCGGGTTGCCGAAAGCGGATTCTGGTGGCCGGTGACCGAACCCGAACTAGAACGCTGGCTGGATCTCACCATCGTAGTCGACTCGACCCGGTCGATGACACTGTGGCGGAGCACTGTGAAGGCATTTCGCGCCGGTCTCGAACAACTCGGTGCCTTCCGGACAATCCAGTACCGGCGTCTCGACACGCAGAGTAGTGGCCACCGAGGTGGCCGGCCCCGGCTGTACGGCGAGACGTCCTCCTCGGCGCCGCGTGACCCTTCCGAATTGATCGACCCTACCGGAAGGCGCCTGGTTCTGGTGATCACCGACGGCGTCGGTGATCTTTGGCGATCCGGCGGCGTCTCCGCCGTGCTTGCCGAGTGGGCGTCGGTGATGCCCACGGCCGTCCTGCATGTGCTGCCGCAGCGACTGTGGTCGCGGGGCATGGACCTGCAACGGGCACGGCTGAACGTCCGGGTGCCGGTCGCACCCAACAGCCAGTGGAGCTGGGAACTGCCGGAGGCGTGGGCGGATCCGGAGCTGGCCGCGGCCAAGGACGGCGGAGCCATCCCGGTCCCCGTGATGGAGCTCGGCCCGCGGTGGCTCCGGTGGTGGGCCAGGCTGGTTGCCGGTGAGCACAAAGGTTTCGTCCCCGCTCGAGTACTGCTGAGCGGCTTGAACGGGGCGCCCCTCGAGGGTAGAGAGGACATCGTTGATCCGGGCAGTGCCCGCGAACGGGTGCGCCGGTTCTTGAGCGTCGCTTCGCCGCCAGCATATCGGCTGGCGACCATGCTCGCCGCGGTGCCGGCGAACCTTTCGGTCGCGCGGTTCGTCCAGGACGAACTCCTTCCCGAGGCCCGGCCAGAGCACTTGACGGAAGTGCTGACGAGCGGGTTGCTGCGGCTTGCCGCGGCGGTCGGCGACGAAACAACGGTGTTCGACTTCCCGGCTTCGGTCCGGCAGGTGTTGCTGAGCGGGGCCCGGCGTGCCGACACCGCGGAGGTTGTCCGCGCCACCGAGGCCCGCTTCGGGACTATAACCCGGCTGCGGGACGCCATCAACGCACCGGATGCCACGCGCGACCCGGACGCCCAGGTGGTTCCAGTACGCGATATTGCACTCGAACGAGTGATAATGCAGGCCCTCAGTGGTCCTTATTCCTCTCGTGCCAGTCGCCTTCATTCGAAAGAGCGTGACCATTCGGGTGAATTTTCCCCTAAGGCACCCGATTCGGCGACAGTGTCAGTGTCGTCCGCTGTTTCCGGGGTAAATCGAGGTACTTCTAGTAAGAAAAATTCATCCTCCTATGATAGTGAACCGGTGATCGATGCTATGGCCAAAGTGCCCGCGCCTTCCGAGGCTTCCCCGTCCGCAGTCACCACCGTCGGAGAGGCGGTGGACGATCAGGTCCGCCGGGCCCCGGAGTCGCTCGAGCGTTTGGCGGTCGGGGACGGGGGCGCCCAGCCCGGCCATCGGTCGATCTTTACCCTCGAGCACCGGGACAGTCCGGCCGAGGATGTCCCGCTCGTCTGGGGCAGTGTGCCGCCTCGGAACCCCAACTTTACGGGACGTCAGGAATTGCTCCGGGAACTAAGCGAGCGGGTCATGTCCGGGACGACGGCCGTCCTGCCGTCGGCCCTGCATGGTATGGGCGGTATCGGCAAAACACAGATGGCCGTCGAATATATCTATGGTCACCTCCGGGAATACGATATTGTTTGGTGGATTTCTGCCACTGAGGCGGCCCAGATTCGGGTAGCCCTGACCGAACTCGCCCAGGCGTTGAATCTCCCGGGTTCCGGTGAAGCGAACACGGCGATTCCAGCCGTGCGCGAAGCGCTGCGGATCGGGAGGCCTTATCGACGCTGGCTGTTGGTCTTCGACTCGGCCGAAGACGTCGCGATGGTCCGCCAATTCTTTCCCACCAATGGCCCTGGAGAAATTCTCATCACCTCTCGCAACGCAGAGTGGGCCAGTGTCGCCAGGCCGCTGGAAGTTGCCGTGTTCGAGCGCGCGGAGAGTGTTGAGCTGCTGCGTCGGCGCGGCCCGGAGATCGATGTGGCCGAGGCCGAGCAGTTGGCGGAACGGCTTGGAGACCTTCCGCTCGCGATCGAACAGGCCGCCGCCTGGCGCGCCGAAACCGGCATGCCGGTGCAGGAATACCTGCGTTTGTTTGACGAGAAAGTCGCGGAAATCCTCGACACTTCGAGTCCTGCGGACTACGAGGTTTCGGTTGCCGCTGCTTGGAACGTTGCCTTCGAAGAGTTGGGCAAGCGAAATCCTATGGCGCACCAGCTTCTTCAGATCTGCGCCTTTTTCGCTCCGGAGCCGATTTCTCGAGCGTTCTTCTCTGGTGTTGGTAGTATTTCAATATTGCCCGAGATCGATACGGCTCTTCGCGATCCGATGAAATTAGCGCGGGCTATCCGGGATATCAATCGATATAGCCTGGCGAAGATCGACCATCGCACCAACTCGATTGTGCTGCACCGCTTGGTGCAAATCGTACTCCGCGACCGGATGACCCCGCAGCACCGGGCGGAGATGCGACACGGCGCTCACTCTCTGCTCGCGAAACGCGACCCCGGAGATCCTACTTCGTCGAAGCAGTGGCCGCGGTATCAAGAAATACTGCCGCATGTATATCCTTCAGAGATCGTCGAATGCGACGACCGCTGGGTTCGCGAGCTCGTGATCAACCTGATGCGGTACCTGTATCAGTGGGGGGACCACGACGAGGCACTACGTCTCGCGAAAACAGCGCATGAGGACTGGACCGAGCGGCTCGGCTCCGACGACGAGCAGACGATGCAGGCTGCCGAGCGGCTGGGCTATTACTACTGGGTTACCGGCAAATACGCCGATGCGGCGGAAATCAACCAAACACTGCTTGAAACGCGTCGGCGACTCTCCGGTGACAACAGTGAAGAGACACTCGCCGCCCAGATTGCGGTTTCCGGTGACCTGTCCGCGCGCGGCGACTTCTTGGCGTCCCGCGACCTGACTGAAGACGTCTACCACAAGGCCAACGGGCTTTTCGGTGAAGACGACCCGGTTACCCTGCGCGCGGCGCGGATTCACTGCACAAACCTGCGTTTGACGGGCCAATACCGTGAAGCCGCCGAGCTGGACGAAGCGAACTACCAGCGGCAAACTGAAGTTCTCGGCTACGACCACGCGGAGACGTTGAGCTCATGGATGGGGCTCATCATCGACCGTCGGGAAGCCGGTGACTATGTCTGGGCCCGTAAGGAAAACGAGAAACTCGCTGAACGCGTCGGCGAACTGTTCGGCGAAGACAACGCGGAAACCCTACGCCGGAGGGCTTACCTGGCGGTCTCCCGGCGCAAGGCCGGCGACCACGAAGCGGCGAAGGAACTGGCGGCAGAGGTGCTGGAACGGTTCCGCGTGCGCTACGGCGAAGACAACTTCAACGTGATGGCCTGCGCACTGGGGTACTCGATCGACCTCCGCCACGCGCAGGAGCTGCGTTCCGCACGGGAACTGGGTGAGCAGATCTACGAACGCTATCGGAGCAACTTGGGTGAACACCACCCGCACACGGTGGCCGCGGCAGTCGACTTGGCCGTGACGCTACGTCTCTTCGGAAACGCCGCCGAGGCACGACAACTGGACGAGCGTTCCCTGGAACAGCTGCGCGAAGTGCTCGGACCGGACCACCCGAGTGCGGTGCTGTGCGGGATCAACCTGGCGAGCGACCTGTCGGCGCTCGGCGAAACCGAGGCTGCCCTGAAGCTGGAAACCGACATGCTGGCGCGAGCCGAGCGGGTGCTGGGGAAGAATCATCCGACAACCCTCGCCGCAGCACTGAACCAGGCGCTCGACCTCGATAAGTCCGGGCAGCGCCAGGAAGCCGAAGGGCTCTACGCCGATGTTCTATCGCGGTACCGGTTGGTCCTGCAGGATTCACATCCCGGAACCATCGCCGCGTCGAAGCGCGTTCGCGCCGACTGTGACATCGACCCGCTGCCGCTGTAACGACGGTCAGCTGCGGGCCGGCCGGGTGCCGGTCCGCAGCCAGCCGAGCCAGCCCGCGAGTTTGTCCGGCGTGTCCGGGGCGGTACCGCCGGCCGCCAGCCGGCGGTGCACGGCGCGGACGAGTTCGGGCTGGTGCAACAGCACGGATCCGGCCGGCCCGGTGACGGCCCGGGAGAGCGCGAGTCCCAGCCCTGTCCAGGCCGTCGGGCTGTCCGGATCGGCGGACAGCTCCGCCCGGTAGCCCTCGGCCGCCTGAGTGAACTGACCGGAAACGTAGGCGAAGTCGGCCGAAGTCGCTCCCGGCACGTCCTGCCAGCGCCGGACGAATCCAATGGGATCGGTGAGGGAAAGCCGGGTCAGATCCAGGCGGGCGTGGTGCCACAAGCCGTCTGGAACCGGCGTCGGGTCGGCGTCGGGCAGGAAGCCAAGCGCCGGGCGAGGGCGTCCGGCCGACCAGGCCGCAGCCAAGGTCCGGACGACCAGCGCGTCGGGTCGCAGGTGACGCAGCCGCCAGCCGGCGTAGTGGTCGAGCAGGGCCGCGCTCGCCGCGGTCGCCGAGGACGTCGGCACAGGCTCACGCCGCCACGGCCCGAGTTTCTCGGCGATCCGGCGCAGGAACCGCCCTCCATCGACGGTCAGCCACGGATCGGCCCGGAGCACCTCCAAGACCTGCCAAACGGCTTGCCGCCAGTAGGCGAATTCGAAATGGGCGATCCGTTGGAACGGTTCACCTTCGAGCCGGGCGAGTGCTCGCCAGAACGCCGTGACGCCGAAAAAGGCATACACACCTTGGAAAACGCCGCCGACCGGTCGAGGGTCGTCGCGCCAGGCGGTGTAAAACCGTTCGGTGGGGTCGTCCCCGTGCAGCTGCCGCAGGTGCATCAACCCGCTGAGCCGGTTGTGCTGGAACTCGTGCACCAGTGACGCGGCAAGCGACGCGCCGTCGGCGGGGCGGGAAATGACGGCGCTGCCGAAGGCCTCTCCACTCGACGCACTGGTGGTGCGGAACGGCTGCATCGGCCGCGGCACGAGAGAACTGAACCCGATCGGGAACGCGTCCGCCGTGTCGGGCAGGCAGCGGACGATCAGCCGCCAGGCCTCGTCGAGCAGGTGCCTCCAGTTCTCCAGCTCGTCCGCCGGAAGGCGTTGAGGGAGCACGGGTTCGAAGGAACCACGGTACGGATCGAGGTCGTCGAGGCATAGGGACAGCACGCGGTCACCGGAAACAGCCGTCACTTGGCGCAAACCCCACCAGCCGGGTCCGTCCGTCGCCGGGTCGGCAGGCACCCGGACGATCTGACGGCCGTTGTCCAGTTCCAGGACGGTCCCAGTCCGGCGCACCTCGGCAACCATGTAGGTTTCCGGTGGTTCCGGGTAGCGGAAGTCCCGGCCCGTGGCTAAGCCGCGGTTGTCGCGACATTCGGAGCCGTCCTGGAACCGGGCCACCCCGAGGCCGGGGAGCATCGCGGTGCTGGCCCAGACCGGGATGGTTGCGGTGAAGTCGAGGCCGGCGCGGATCGCCGCCGCGGCCGCGAGGGCGTGCAGGTGGCCGGTGTGCGTCCAGAGCGGGCAGACACCGGTGATCTGCCTACGCAGCAACCGGATCGTATAACCCGCCCACGTGCCGGTGTACGGGTGGCCGAGCAGGAGGTCGACGGCCTCGGGAGCCGAGTTCTGCGCCCTGGCCAGCAGGTCCCAGGCTTCGTCCGGGGGCGCGAGCGGCCCGCGCGCCACCGGATCCTTCGCGACGAGGTCGGTGATCGCGCGCACGAGAAGCAATCTCCTGCTGCGTTCCGCTTCGCGCAGCAGCCGCAGAGCGGCGATATCGCCTGTTCCGTTCGCGATGGCGTCGAAATCCGCCGTCCCGATCCGGTGGACCGGCAGTTCGCCCGGTGTCATCTGCTTCTGGCCCGCTGGCATGACGTCACAACTAGTGGTGCCAGCTGTTGTCGGCCTTCTGATCGCAGAACTGCGGAGCCGCCGATTGGTCGACCACACGGCGCAGGGCGCGTTGCAGCTCCGGGCTGTTCATGGTGCGCAGCGCGCTGAGCGGCACAGCACTCAAATCGACTAGTGGTGCGCCCGGGCTCGCGTGTTCGAGAACTGTGTTCATGTCCCATCCTCACTCACGAACGGAAAACGGCCGAGTCGCCACGTCAATGATGCCTGACCGGCGGGCCTGGCAGGAAGGGCGGAAGGTAGTGAACTGATCTGCGTTTGGGTTCAGGAGACGCCGAGGACCGTGTGCAGCAATGTCGTCAGCTCCGCCTCGAAGTGTGGCCTCGACGCGACACGGCGTGTCCGGGCCAAGTCGTTCGCGATGGTCAGCGCCGCGTGGACGGTGATCTTCGCTTCGCGTGCCGGCAGCGAAGGGCGCACCGCCGACAGCAGCGTCACCCACTGGGCGACGTAATCACGCTGAACCCGCAGCAGATCCGCCTTGTCGCGGTCGGGCATCGTCACGCGGTCCGCGGAGAACGACACCAGCAGTTCCGGCGTGTGCAGGATCGTGTGCACGTAGGACGCCGCCAAGCGCTGGAGTGCCGAGCGCTCGTCCGGGGCCTGGAGGGCCCGCTCCGCCGCCAGTGCCAGCCTGTCCGCCGCCCGGTGGCCGATGGCCACCATCAGGGCCGCCTTGCTGGGGAAGTGGCGGTACACGCTCGGGCCCGCTATGCCCGCCGCCGCTCCGATGTCCTCCATGCTCACGTCGTGGAAGCCTCGGTGGGCGAACAGGGCCGTTGCCTCCGCCAGCACCTGCTCCCGGCGGGACGGGGTGCCCAGCCGCAGGGAAGGCGGCTCGGGCACGGAAGACGGCGAGGGCAGTGTGGCGTTCAGCACATCGAGCGCCAGCTCGACCAGCAGTTGAGCGAAGCGGCGGCGGGCCACCGACGTGTGGTGGACCGACACGCTGCCGAACACCGACAGCGCTGCCCAGCAGAGCAGCTCGGCGTCTTCGGCCGGTAAATCCGGGCGCCGGGCCAGCAGAGCCTTCGACCACGCCGCCAGTGCCAGCGCCGACCGGCGGGCGATCTCGCGCTGGTCCTCCTTCGGCAGGTGCCGGCCTTCCCAGCGCCAGAGCGCCGCGATCTCACGACGTTCGACGGCCTGGGTGGCGAGCCGGCTCAGCAGGGATTCCAGCTGGTCAGACGTGGGAACCGAGTCCGAAAGCGCCGAAGCCGTCGCCTCCTCCAGATCGTCGAAGCCGCTCAGGACCACGTACGCCAGGATGGCCTGCTTGTCCGCGAAGTGCCGGTACAACGCCGGGCCCGTCACCCCCGCCGCGTCCGCGATGTCCTTGATCGACACCCCCGGGAAGCCGCGGGCGCGAAACAGCTCCGCCGCCACCGCGGCCAGCTGGGCCTTGCGGTCGCGGGGGCGCGAGCTGCGTTCGACGTCGGTCATGGTGAGTGAACGATAGCGGCTGATGGCACACCTGCAACCCATTGACACCATGGGGTTATCCGGCGATATGTTAATGGCCATTAGCCCTACTGGCCGGTATCATCGGCCACGGCACGACGACGTCCGACAGCTCGCGAGGAGATGTTCAGTGAGTAGCGAGGCCTACATCTACGAGGCGATCCGCACGCCTCGCGGCAAGAACAAGGGCGGTGCCCTGCACGGCACCAAGCCGGTCGACCTGGTGGTCGGCCTGATCAACGAACTGAAGGTCCGCCACCCGAACCTCGACCCCGCGGTGATCGACGACGTCGTACTCGGCGTCGTCTCGCCGGTCGGCGAGCAGGGCGCCGTCATCGCGCGCACCGCCGCGCTGAACGCCGGCCTGCCCGACACCGTCGCCGGCGTGCAGCTCAACCGCTTCTGCGCCTCCGGCCTGGAAGCCACCAACACCGCCGCGCAGAAGGTCCGCTCCGGCTGGGACAACCTGATCATCGCCGGTGGCGTCGAGTCGATGTCGCGGGTGCCGATGGGCTCCGACGGCGGCGCGTTGTTCATGGACCCGGCCACCGCCTACGACAACTACATCGTCCCGCAGGGCACCGGCGCCGACCTGATCGCGACCATCGAGGGCTTCTCCCGCGAGGACGTCGACCGCTGGGCCGTCCGCTCGCAGGACCGCGCCGAGGCAGCCTGGTCCGGTGGCTACTTCGCCAAGTCCGTCGTGCCGGTCAAGGACATCAACGGCGTCACGGTCCTGGACCACGACGAGCACCGTCGCCCCGGCTCCACGATCGAGGGCCTCGGCAAGCTCAAGCCCGCCTTCGCCGGCATCGGCGAGCTGGGCGGCTTCGACGCCGTGGCGCTGCAGAAGTACCACTCGGTCGAGAAGATCAACCACGTCCACACCGGTGGCAACTCCTCCGGCATCGTCGACGGCGCCGCGCTGGTGCTCGTCGGCTCCGAGCAGATCGGCAAGACCTTCGGGCTCACGCCGCGCGCCCGGATCGTGGCGACCGCGTCGATCGGCTCCGAGCCGACGATCATGCTCACCGGCCCCACGCCGGCCACCGAAAAGGTGCTGAAGACCGCGGGCCTCAAGCCCGAGGACATCGACCTGTGGGAGCTCAACGAGGCGTTCGCCTCCGTCGTGCTCAAGTGGATCAAGGACCTGCACCTCGACGAGGAGAAGGTCAACGTCAACGGCGGCGCGATCGCCATGGGCCACCCGCTCGGCGCCACCGGCGCGATGCTGGTCGGCACCGTGGTCGACGAGCTCGAACGCCGCCAGGCGCGCCGCGCCCTGGTGACCCTGTGCATCGGCGGCGGCATGGGCGTCGCGACCATCATCGAGCGGGTGTGAGGACCACAATGGCCGAGAGCAAGACCATCCGCTGGGACCAGGACTCCGACGGCATCGTCACCCTGACCCTGGACGACCCGAACCAGTCGGCGAACACGATGAACGCCGCCTTCCGCGAGTCGCTGGGCGTCACCGTCGACCGCCTGGAGGCCGAGAAGGACTCCATCACCGGCGTCGTCATCACGTCCGCCAAGAAGACGTTCTTCGCCGGCGGCGACCTGAACGACCTGATCCAGGCGAAGCCCGAGCACGCGGCCGAGCTGACCGAGGGCAGCTCCCTGATGAAGGGGCAGATGCGCCGGATCGAGCAGCTCGGCAAGCCGGTCGTCGCGGCGATCAACGGCGCCGCGCTCGGCGGTGGCCTGGAGATCGCGCTGGCGACGCACCACCGCATCGCCGCCGACGTCAAGGGCAGCCAGATCGGCTTGCCCGAGGTGACGCTGGGCCTGCTGCCCGGCGGCGGTGGCGTGGTCCGCACCGTGCGGCTGCTCGGCATCCAGAGCGCGCTGCTGAACGTCCTGCTGCAGGGCCAGCGGCACCGCCCGGCCAAGGCGCTCGAGCTCGGCCTGGTGCACGAACTCGTCGGTTCGGTTGAAGAGCTCGTTCCCGCCGCGAAGGCGTGGATCAAGGCGAACCCCGAGGGCGGCGTGCAGCCGTGGGACGTCAAGGGCTACAAGATCCCCGGCGGCACCCCGTCGAACCCGAGCTTCGCGGCCAACCTGCCGGCGTTCCCGGCGAACCTGCGCAAGCAGATCAAGGGCGCGAACATGCCGGCGCCGCGGGCGATCCTGGCCGCCGCGATCGAGGGCGCGCAGGTCGACGTCGACACCGCGCTCCAGATCGAGACGCGCTACTTCATCCACCTCGCCACCGGCCAGGTCTCGAAGAACATGACGAAGGCGTTCTTCTTCGACCTGCAGACCATCAACTCCGGCGGCTCGCGGCCCGACGGCTTCGAGAAGTACACCGCGAAGAAGGTGGGTGTGCTCGGCGCCGGGATGATGGGTGCCGCGATCGCGTACGTGTCGGCGAAGGCCGGTATCGACGTCGTCCTCAAGGACGTCTCGCTCGAGGCGGCCGAAAAGGGCAAGAGCTACGCGGTCAAGCTCGAGGAGAAGGCCCTCTCGCGCGGCAAGACCACGCAGGAGAAGTCGGACGCACTGCTGGCGAAGATCAAGCCGACCGGTGACCCGGCCGACTTCGCGGGCGTCGACTTCGTCATCGAGGCCGTCTTCGAGAGCGTCGAGCTGAAGCACAAGGTGTTCGGCGAGATCGAAAGCGTCGTCAACGCCGACGCGGTGCTGGGTTCCAACACCTCGACCCTGCCGATCACCACGCTCGCCGAGGGCGTGCAGCGGACCGAGGACTTCATCGGGATCCACTTCTTCTCGCCGGTGGACAAGATGCCGCTGGTCGAGATCATCTGCGGTGAGAAGACGTCGCCGGCCACGCTGGCCAAGGTCTTCGACTACACGCTGCAGATCAAGAAGACCCCGATCGTCGTCAACGACAGCCGCGGCTTCTTCACCTCGCGGGTGATCGGCACGTTCATCAACGAGGCCGTCGCCGCGCTGGGCGAGGGTGTCGAGCCGGCGTCGATCGAGCAGGCGGGTGCGCAGGCGGGCTACCCGGCGCCGCCGCTGCAGCTGATGGACGAGCTGACGCTGACCCTGCCGCGCAAGATCCGCAAGGAGACCCGCGAGGCGGTCGAGGCCGCGGGCGGCACGTGGAAGGCGCACGCGTCGGAGTCCGTGATCGACCGGATGGTCGAGGAGTTCGACCGCAAGGGCCGGTCGACGGGCGCGGGCTTCTACGAGTACGACGAAAACGGCAAGCGCACCGGGCTGTGGCCGGGGCTGCGTGACGCGTTCAAGTCGGGCTCGGCCGAGGTGCCGTTCGAGGACCTCAAGGAGCGGATGCTCTTCGCCGAGGCGCTCGAGACGGTCAAGTGCTTCGACGAGGGTGTGCTGACGTCGGTGGCCGACGCCAACATCGGCTCGATCTTCGGCATCGGCTTCCCGGCCTGGACGGGCGGCGTCATCCAGTACATCAACCAGTACGAGGGTGGCCTGCAGGGCTTCGTCGACCGGTCCCGCGAGCTGGCCGCCCGGTACGGCGACCACTTCGAGCCGCCGGCTTCGCTGGTGGAGAAGGCCGCCAAGGGCGAGATCTACGAATAAAGGCTGTCCGACGAAGGCCGTCACCTGTGGGTGGCGGCCTTCGTCGTGTCCGCCAATTTGTCCGCTTCCGTTCGCCCGGAAGCCACCGAACGCGGGTTAATCTCCGCCCATGCGCCGTTCCCTCACGGTGGCGCTCGCCGCCGCCCTGCTCGCCTCGACCTTGACAACGATGTCAGCAGCCGACGGCTTGAGTTCTGCCGACTTCGTCGATCCGCTCATCGGCTCCGCCGGGGACGGCAACACCTACCCCGGCGCCACCGCGCCCTTCGGCATGCTCGCCTGGAGCCCCACCAGCACCCGCGGCGACCAGACGTCCACCGGCGCCGCCAACGGCTACCAGTACGACGTCACCCGGCTCCGCGGCTTCAGCCTCACCCACGTCAACGGCGCCGGCTGCAATCCTGGCGCCGCGGGGGACGTGCCGATCCTGCCCTTCGCCGGTGCCGTCACCTCGTCGCCGACCGCCGACACCGCCGACGCCGTCTACGCGAGCAACTTCAGCCACGCCGACGAAGCCGCGACGCCCGGCCGCTACCGGCTCGGCCTGCAGAACGGCGTCACGACCGATGTCGCCGCCACCGAACGGACCGCGATCGGCACGCTGTCGTACCCGCAGGGCAAGCCGGCCAGCCTGCTCTTCCGGACGTCGAACTCGCTCAACGGCAGTGAGGACGCCGAGACGCACCTGGACGCGGCGAACCGGCGCGTGACCGGGTCCGTGCTCACCGGCGCCTTCTGCGGCCGCCGCGCGAACGGCGGCGTCAACAACCGCAAGTCCTACTACCGCCTGTACTTCACCGCGCAGTTCGACCAGCCCGTCACCGGCACCGGGACGTGGAAGGACGCGACGCTCCAGCCCGGCGGCACCGACCAGACCGGCGGCGAGGGCTACGCCACCGGCAAGGACCGCGCCGGACGCGGTTCCGGCGGCTACGTCACCTTCGCGCCCGGCAGCACGGTCACCATGCGGATCGCGATCTCCTACGTCTCCCTCGAAGGCGCGGAACGCAACCTCCGGGCCGAACAGCCGAAGAAGTCCACTGTGGACAGCCTGGCCGCCCGGACGAAGAAGGCCTGGAACGCCGAACTCGACCGGGTCCAGGTCACCGGCGGCACCGCCAACCAGCGGATCGCCTTCACCACCGCGCTCTACCACAGCCTGCAGCAGCCCAACCTCGTCAGCGACGTCGACGGCCAGTACCTCGGCATGGACCGGAAGCCGCACCGCGTCGAACACGGGCAGGACGCGCAGTACTCCAACTTCTCCGGCTGGGACCAGTACCGCGCGCAAGTGCAGCTTCTGGCACTGGCAGAGCCGCGCGTCGCCGGGAACTTCGCGCAATCGCTGTTCAACTACGCGAAGCAGAACGACGGCGTCTGGGACCGCTGGGTGCACGTCAACGGCGCGACGCACGTGATGACCGGCGACCCGTCGGCGGCGACGATCGCGACCTTCTACGCGATGGGCGTCCGCAACTTCGACTACCGCGGCGCGTTCGACTCGCTCTACAAGCAGGCGACGGTCCCGCGTCCCGAGGGCCTGCAGGACGGCGGCTGCCCCGGGCAGTGCGTCGGCCAGCGGCCCAACCTTGCGCAGTACCTGACTTCGCACTACGCGCCCAACGACGTCTGTCACTGCTGGGGCGGTGCCGCGGAGACGCTGGAAGACTCCGTCGCCGACTCCGCACTCGGACATTTCGCGGACCTGCTGGGTCGCACAAGCGAAGCCGCGGCGCTGCACGCGCGGGGCGCGTACTGGCGCAATGTCTTCAACCCGGACACCGGCTACACGCAGGCCCGCAACGTCGACGGCAGCTGGGTGACGCCGTTCGACCCGGGGAGCGACCGCGGCTTCGCGCAGGGCAGCGCGGCGGCCTACACGTGGATGGTCCCGCAGGACGTCTCCGGTCTCGCCGCCGCGATGGGCGGCAAGGCCACCGCGGTCACCCGGCTCGACGGGTTCTTCCACGACGGCGCAGGCAACTGGCTGCTGAAGGGCGGCGGCCCGCTCAAGTACGACCCGACGAACGAGCCCGACATCCACGCGCCTTGGCTGTACAACGAGCTCGGGCAGCCGTGGAAGACCCAGGAGACCGTCCGGCAGCTGGTGAACTCCGTCTACGGCACCGGTCCGTCCGGGCTGCCCGGCAACGACGACCTCGGCACGATGTCCGCCTGGTACGTCTTCGCCGCGCTCGGCGTCTACCCGCGCACGCCGGGTTCGGGCGAGCTGCTGCTGTCGAGCCCGCTGTTCCCGGGCGCCGTGATCCGGCCGGCGGGTGGCGCACCGATCCGGATCACGTCGTCGGGGAGCGGGAAGTACGTCCTGGACGTCCGCCGGGACGGCCGGCCGCAGCGCGACTGGAAGGTAGACGCGTCCTTCCTGCGCGGCGGCAGCCTGGACTTCCGCCTGTCCGAGACGCCGGCGACCTGGGCGAGTTAGGGCTCCAGCGCGAAGTGCGGGAGCCGGCGGTCCAGCCACCGCGGCAGCCACCAGGCCCTGGCCCCGAGCAGCCGCATGATCGCCGGGACGAGCAGGCAGCGGATCACCAGCGCGTCCAGCAGCACCGCGACCGCCAGGCCGAGACCGAACTGCGCCAGCATCCGGGACGGGTCCAGCAGGAACGCGCCGAACACGAGCACCATGATCGCGCCGGCCGCGGTGATCACGGCGCCCGTCGAGGCGAGGCCTTCGCGCACCGCCAGCCGCGCGTCGCCGGTTCGCCGCCACTCCTCGTGCATCCGGGAGACCAGGAACACCTCGTAGTCCATCGACAGCCCGAAGACGATCGCGAAGATCATCACCGGCACGAACGCCTCGATCGGGCCCGGCTGCGCGCCGAACCAGCCGTCGCCGAACACCAGCGTCATGACGCCGAGGGACGCGCCGATGCTCAGCAGGTTCAGCAGCGCCGCCTTGAGCGGGATCAGGATCGACCGGAACACCACCATGAGCAGCAGCGCCGACAGCCCGACGACGACCAGCACGAACAACGGCAGCCGATCCGCGACTGCGCCGGCGAAGTCCGTCGCGGCCGCGACCGAGCCGCCGACGAGGTAGTGACCCGGCAGCGTCGGCAGGACGTCGGCGCGCAGCCGCGTCACCAGTTCGGCGGTCGCTTCGTCCTGCGGTGACGTCGCCGGGAAGACCAGGACGGTCTTGCCCGTCGGCGGCAGGACCCGGGCGATGCCGGGGGTGTCCGCGAGTTTCCGTTGCAGCGCGAGGGTGTCACCGTCTTCGGTGACGATCGCGAGCGGGCCGGTGAAGCCCGGGCCGAAGCCCTCGGCCAGCAGGTCGTAGGCCTGCCGCGTGGTGGAACCGGCCGGGTCGGTGCTCGCGTCGGCGAACCCGAGGCGCATCCCGGCGGCCGGAATGGACAGTCCGATGAGGACGGTCAAGCCGATGGCGAGCGGCGCCACCGGACGTCGCTGGACGCCGTCGGCGAGCCGTCGCCACGCCTTGCCGTGCTCCTTCCGAAGAGCGTGCCGGCGGATCCCGCGTTCGACCCGCTTGCCGAACAGCGAGAGCAGCGCGGGCAGGAGCGTGACGGACGCGAGCATCGTCATCAGGACGGTGAGCGCGACGGCCAGCGCGACCCCGCGCAGCCCGCCGAGCCCGAGCGCGAGGAGGCCGAGCAGCGCGATGATCACGGTCGTCCCGGCGAACAACACCGAGCGGCCGGCGGTGTCGAGCGCCCGCCGCGCGGCCGAGTCGCGATCGTAGCCGGCGAGGATTTCGGTGCGGTAGCGGGAAAAGATCAGCAACGCGTAGTCGACGCCGACGCCGAACCCGACCAGCATCATCAGCGGCGAGGTGTAGCTCGCGATGTCGACGAAGTGCGAGACGACGGTGATCACGCCCAGTGTGCTGCCGACGGCGAACACCGCGGTGAGCACCGGCAGCCCGGCCGCGAGCAGCGAGCGGAACAGGAACACGAGGATGACCAGCGCGGCGAGCAGGCCGACACCCTCCGCGGGGCCACCGCTCTTGGCCGTCCGCTCGATCGGGTCCCCGGCGAGCGCGACCTCGACCGGGCCGGCCCGCTTCGCGGTGTCGGCGAACTTCACGATGTCGTCGTAGGGCAGGTCGGTCGAAGCCGCGTCGAAGGTGACGGTGGCGTAGCCGATCCGCCCGTCGGCCGAGAGCGTCTCGAGCGGGTCGCTCACCGAGCGCACGTGCGGCAGGGACCGGACCTCGCCGAGCATGGTGGCGATCGGCGCGCGGTTCGCGGCGAGCCCGCCGTCGGCCTTCAGCACGATCTGCGCGCTCGCGCCGGATTGGGCGGTGCTGTGGAGCAGGTCCACGACCTGCTGGGATTCGGTGCCGGGCAACGAGTTGTCGTCGTGGAACGCGCTGCCGGCGAGCTGGGCGGTGAACGTGACGCCGATGAGGACCAGCGCCCAGAGCGCGACGGCGAGCCACCGGTGGCGCTGCGCCCAGCCGGCCAGCCGCGCCAGGGCGCCGCCGGGGGTACGAGTGATGGTGTCCATGGTGGACAAGGATTCGCGAGCGGGGCCCTACCGCGCGTCGCGCAGCGGAGGACACTTCACGTCCTCCCGGTGGTGTCCCTTAAGGCCGTTCCCGTACACCCGGGGGAGTACGGGTCAGGGAGCCAGCCACCGCGGCGTCACCGCGCCGGACTCGTAGGCGAGGACGACCAGCTGCGCGCGGTCGTGCGTGCCGGTCTTGGTCATGATGCGGCTGACGTGCGTCTTCGCCGTCGCCGGGCTGAGGGTGAGCTCGCGCGCGATCTCGTCGTTCGACAGCCCCGCCGCGACCAGGGACAGCACTTCGCGCTCGCGGTCGGTGAGCCGGTCGAGCGCCGGGGACGCTGCCGGGCGGGTGCCGCGCGCGGCGAACTCGGCGATCAGCCGCCGGGTGATCGACGGCGCCAGCAGCGCGTCGCCGCGGGCGACCACGCGCACCGCGTGGATCAGCTCCTCGGGTTCGGTGTCCTTGACCAGGAACCCGCTCGCGCCGGCCCGCAGCGCACCGTAGACGTCTTCGTCGAGGTCGAACGTCGTGAGGATGACGACCCTGGTCGACACGCCCGGGTCTTCGAGGAGGTGGCGGGTGGCGGCGAGGCCGTCGAGCTCCGGCATCCGGATGTCCATCAGCACGACGTCGGGGTGGTGGTCGTGCGCGGCCTGCAGCGCCTCGCGGCCGTCGGCGGCCTCGGCCACGACCGTGATGTCGTCCTCGCCGTCCAAAATGGACCGGAAGCCGGCGCGGACGAGCCGCTGGTCGTCGACGAGCAGGACCCGGATCATCGGCCCATCATCGCACCGGCAGCCGGGCCCGCACCCGGTAACCGCCGTCTTCGCGCGGCTCCGCGGTCAGTTCGCCGCCGAGCGCCCGCGCGCGTTCGGCCATCCCGCGGATGCCGTTGCCCGCCGGGGCCGCGCCGCCGCGTCCGTCGTCGTCGACGGCCACGGTCAGCTCGTCGGCGCCGTAGCCGAGCCGGACGACGACGGTCTTCGCGCCGGCGTGCTTGGCGACGTTCGTCAGCGCCTCCTGGACCACCCGGAACGCCGCGTGCTCGACGTCCGGCGGCAGCTCCCGGGCGACGCCGTCGATCTCGGTGCGCACGGTCAGCCCCGACGCACCGACGGATTCGGCCAGCTCCGCCACCCGCTGCAGGCTCGGGCCGCCGGTCTGGCGAAGCATGCCGAGCGTCGTGCGCAACTCCTGGAGTGCGGTCTTGCTGGCGTCCTTGATGGCGCCGAGCGCTTCCTCGGCCTGCCCGGGGTCACGGCGGTGCAGCGCGGCGCCGGCCTGGACGTTGATCAGCGCGAGGTGGTGGCCGAGGACGTCGTGCAGCTCGCGGGCGATGCGCAGGCGTTCGTCGGTCGCACGCGCCCGGGCCTCGGCTTCCTTGGTGCGCTCGGCCTCGGCGCGGTAGTGCGCGACGGCGCCGCCCGCGACCAGGGCGACGAACCAGCCGGTCATCAGGAAGAACGCGAAGTTGTCGACGTGCCGCCCGGTCCGCGAGCTGATCTCGCCCGCGGTGACACCGGCCATCGCCGCGACGACGAGCAGTGCGGCGCCGCGGATCCGCCCGGCCGCGGCGGCGTTGTAGAGCGCGTAAGCGAAGGCGAGCAGGACGAGGCCGTCGGGGTCGGTCAGGGGGTAGTAGAGCGCGCAGCAGACGAGCGCGAACCCGGCGACGCTCAGCGGGTAGCGGCGCCGGAAGAAGAGGGCGGCGCAGCAAACGATCGTGAGCACCCACCCGATCGTGGCTTGGTGGGCGGGCTTGGCACCATCGTTGAGGACGGCGAAGAGCGAGCCGGCGAGCACCGCGGCGACGACCGCGAGCTCGGCCGCGTACCGCCGTAGCCAGGACATACGCCGAGTCTAGGCGGCGGGGCTTGTAACAAAGGTTCTCCGGGCGCCGACTACGCGGCATTGTTTCGTGGCGCTAAGGAGTCTCGGTGAACAAGAAACTGGCGTGGGTCTTCGCCGCGGGTTTGCTGGTCGCGGGCTGTGGCGCCGGCCCGGTACCCCAGCAGGACACCGGGCACCTCGGTGTGCTGGACGCTCCGACGTCGACCTCTTCGACGCCCGCGTATTCCGTTCCGGTCACGACCGAGGCCCCGCCCACGACGTCCGAAGCGCCCAGCGTCACCAGCGTGCCGACGACACCGCAGGCCGTCGCGCCGAAGGCGGCCGTCCCGAAGACGACGGCCCCGAAACCCGCGGCGCCGAAAACCACCGCACAGGCCGCGCCCGCGCCTGCCGAATGCGGCGCCGACTACTACCGCAACTCGGACGGCAACTGCGTCCACCGGCCCAGCGACAACCCCGCCGGCGCGACGGCCCTGTGCAAGGACGGCACCTACAGCTACAGCCAGCACCGCTCGGGCACCTGCTCCGGCCACGGAGGCGTCCGAACCTGGTTGTGACGAGAACACCATCCGGGCGGTAATCCCCCAGTGCGTAGGTACAGTGCACGAAGTTGCATGACGTGTACTAAGTACCCACTGGGGGTGTGGTGGTGTCCCGTTCCGCGCCGTCCGGCCGCGCGATCGTCGTGGTGCTCGCCTCGTGCGGGCTCGTCGCGTCGTTCATGCAGACGCTGGTCGTGCCGCTGATCCCGGTCTTCCCGCGGCTGCTGCACGTCCCGGCGGCCGACGCGTCCTGGGTGGTCACCGTCACGCTGCTGGCCGCGTCCGTGATCACCCCGGTCAGCGGGCGGCTCGGCGACCTCTACGGCAAGCGGCGGATGATCCTCGTCAGCCTCGCGCTGCTCATCGTGGGTTCGGTCGTCTCCGCGACGACCAGCGCGCTCGCGTTCCAGATCCTGGGCCGCGGGCTGCAGGGCTGCGCGATGGGCGTGATCCCGCTCGGCATCAGCATCATGCGCGACGAACTCCCGCCCGAACGCGTCGGCGGCGCGATCTCGCTGATGAGCGCGACGCTCGGGGTGGGCGGCGCCATCGGCCTGCCGGTCGCGGCCGTGGTGGCCGAGAACGCAGACTGGCACGTGCTCTTCTGGACCGCCGCCGGGCTCGGGCTGGCGTGCGCGCTGCTGATCATGACCGTGGTGCCCGAGTCGCCGCTGCGCACGCCCGCGCGGTTCGACTACTTCGGGGCGTTCGGCCTGGCCGCCGGGTTGCTCTGCCTGCTGCTGCCGGTGGTCAAGGGCGGCACGTGGGGCTGGGGCAGTGCCCGGACGCTCGGGCTGGCCGCGGCCGCCGTCGTCGTCCTGGTGGCTTGGGGCGCCTACCAGCTGCGCCGCCGCGATCCGCTGGTCGACCTGCGGGTGTCCGCCCGCCGCCCGGTGCTGTTCACGAACCTCGCCTCGATCATGGTCGGCTTCGCGCTGTACGCCATGGCGCTGTCGTTCCCGCAACTGCTGCAGGCGCCGGCGTCGACCGGCTACGGGCTGGGCCAGACGATGGTCGAGTCCGGCCTCACCCTGGCCCCGAACGGCCTGGTGATGATGCTGCTTTCGCCGGTTTCGGCACGGCTCATCGCCCGGTTCGGCCCGCGCCCGACGCTGATGAGCGGTGCGCTGGTGATCGCCGCCGGGTACGCGTTCGCGATCGTGCTGATGGACAACGCGCTGGAGCTGATCACCGCGTCGGTGATCATCGGCGCCGGTGTCGGCATCGCGTACGCGGCGATGCCCGCGCTGATCATGGGTTCGGTACCGGTCACCGAAACGGCGTCGGCGAACGGCCTGAACTCCCTGATGCGCTCGGTCGGCACGGCGATCTCCAGCGCGGTGATGGCGGCGATGCTGGCCCAGCTGACGATCAGCGTCGGCGGGCTGGCGGTGCCCTCGCTGTTCGGCTTCCGCGCGACGTTCGCGGTGGCGGCGGGCGCCGCACTGGCGGGCGCATTGCTGGCGGCGCTGGTCCCGAAGCGGCGGACCGCGCCGGAGCTGGTCGCCGCCTAGTCCTTGCGCGCCACCAGGGCCAGGCCGCCGCACTCCGCCGGGTTCGGCGGCATCTCCGCGGGGTCGTCCGGGCGCCACTCGGGGATGAACACGATGCCCGGGTCGACGATTTCGAAGCCGTCCACCAGGGCCCGCAGCTCGTCGGCCGAGCGCGGCGTCACCGGGTTAGCGCTCTTCTGGTACATCGCGACCGCGCGGGCCGTTCCGTCGCTCTGCTGCTCGTAGGTGGCCGACGACAGGGCGAGGTAGCTGCCGGGCGCGAGCGCGTCGCGGTAGGTAGCGATCAGCCGGGCCGGGTCGCGCTCGTCCGGGATGAAGTGCACGAACAGCGCCATCACCACCATCACCGGCTGGTCCAGGTCCAGCATCATCTCGGTGATGTCGTGTTCGAGGACGTCGTCGGGGAACTCGGCGTCGGCGTGCACCATGGCCGCGTTCTCGTTGTCCTCCAGCACGATCTCGCTGTGCGCCACGGCGACCGGCTCGTTGTCGACGTAGACGACCCGCGCCTTGGGGTCGACGGCCTGGGCCACCTCGTGCACGTGCCCCACGGTCGGCATGCCGGAGCCGATGTCGAGGAACTGCCGGATGCCCTGGTCCATCCCGAACCGGATGGCCCGGCGCAGCCACTGCCGGTTGAGCCGCGCCCGCTCACGCGCGTTCGGCTGCGCGGCCAGCACCTGCTCGGCGAACATCCGGTCGACGGCGTAGTTGAGCTGCCCGCCGAGGATGTAGTCGTACACGCGCGCGGCGTTGGGCTTGTCGAGGTCGATGCCCCGCCGCGCGTACTCGTCTTCGCTCATCCGCCGCTCCCCGGAGTCAGGTGTGACGCGAGAATAGCCGTCAACCGGCGCGCTGGTCCTTGCGGACCACCAGCGCGAGCTGGCTCGCCTGCTCCGGGTGGTCGCCGACCTGACCGGGGTCGTCCGGCCGCCACTCCGGGGTGAACACGATCCCCGGCGGCACGAGCTCGAAGCCGTCCACCAGCGCGCGCAGCTCGTCACGTGAGCGCGCGACGACGTCGGTGCCGCTGCTGCGGTACATCTCCGCCGCGCGCCGGACCTCTTCGCCCTGTCCCTCGAACGTGCCCGACGACAGCGCCAGGCAGCTGCCCGGGACCAGCGGGTCGAGGTAGGCGGCGATCAACCCGGCCGGATTGCGCGAGTCCGGGACGAAGTGGATGAACGCCGCCATGATCACCATCACCGGCTTGCCGAAGTCCAGCAGCCGCTCGGTCGTCGGGTGCTCGAGGACGGTGTCCGGGAACTCGGCGTCGGCCTGCACCATTTCCGCGTTGTCGTTGTCCTTCAGCACGATCTCGCTGTGCGCGACCGCGACCGGCTCGTTGTCGACGTAGACCACGCGGGCTTCCGGGTCGATCGCCTGGACGACTTCGTGCACGTGTCCCACGGTCGGCATGCCGGAGCCGATGTCGAGGAACTGGCGGATGCCCTGCTCGGCGCCGAACCGGACGGCGCGGCGCAGCCACCGCCGGTTCAGCAGGGCCAGGTCCCTGGCCTCCGGCCGCACCTCGAGGATCCGCTCGGCGAACTCCCGGTCGATGGCGTAGTTCAGCTTGCCGCCGATCAAGTAGTCGTACACGCGAGCCGCGTTCGGCTTGTCGAAGTCGATTCCGCGCTTCGCGTGCTCCTCGGTCATCGGGTGAGGATAGTCGGGTTCAGAGCAGCGGCGGCACCGCCGCATCGATGAGATGCGGGCCGGGTTCGGCGAAGGCCCGCTCGAGTTGTTCGGCGAGTTCTTCGGCGGTGGTCGCGCGCGACGCGGGTACGCCCATGCCCTCCGCGATCTTCACGAAGTCCATGTCCGGCCGGGAAAGGTCCAGCAGGTCGTTCGCCTTCGGGCCGCCCGAAGCCGCGCCGACGCGCTGCAGTTCCAGCCGCAGGATCGCGTACGCGCGGTTGTTGAGCAGCACCGTCGTGACGTTCAGGTTCTCCCGCGCCTGCGTCCACAGCGCCGAAATCGTGTACAGCGCACTGCCGTCGGACTGCAGGTTCAGCACCGGCCGGTCCGGCGCCGCGACGGCCGCCCCGGTCGCCACCGGCATGCCGTAGCCGATCGCGCCGCCGGTCAGCGTCAGGACATCGTGCCGCGGCGCGCCGGCCGTGGCCATCGGCAGCATCAGGCCGGAGGTGTTGGCCTCGTCGGCGATGATCGCGTTGTCCGGCAGCAGCGCCCCGATCACCTCGACCCAGTTCTGCGGTGTCAGCGGCCCGCTCGGCAGCGCCGGCCGAGACTCGGGAGCCAGCACGGGTTCGGTGTCCGCGGCGACCAGGTCGGCGACCTCGGTCAGCGCGCGCGTGACGTCCTGCCCGACCGACGCAAGCGTGTGCACCTGGGCGCCTTCGGGCACCAGGTCGCTCGCTTTGCCCGGGTAGGCGAAGAACGACACCGGCGCCTTCGTGCCCGCGACGACGACGTGCTTGATCCCGTCGAGCTGGTAGGCGACCTGCTCGGCGAGGTAGCCCAGCCGCTCGATCGACGGCAGCCCGGCGCCGCGCTCCAGCCGCGCCGGGAACGTCTCGACGAACACCTTGGCGCCGGTCGCGGCGCCGATCCGGCTGGCGGCGCGCAGGCCTGCTTCGCGGCACGCGCTCCCGCCGACGAGCAGCGCCACCGGCTCCCCGGTGCCGAACACCGCGGCGACGTCCTTGACGGTCGTGGCGTCGACGGCCTGCGGCACGCGCGGCGGGATCGGCGCGCAGGTCTCGCCGCCCTCGCCCCACGACGCGTCGGCGGGCAGGATCAGCGTGGCGACGCGGCCGGGCGCGTCCTGCGCGGCGGCGACCGCGGCGGCGGCGTCCGCCCCGACGTCCTTGGTGTGCTCCGAGCGGCGCACCCAGCCTTCCAGCGAGCCCGCGACGGCCTCGATGTCCGACTCCAGCGGCGCGTCGTACTGCTTGTGGTAGGTCGCGTGGTCGCCGACGACGTTGACGATCGGCGTGTTCGCGCGGCGCGCGTTGTGCAGGTTCGCCAGGCCGTTGCCCAGGCCGGGACCGAGGTGCAGCAGCGTCGCGGCGGGCTTGTCCGCGATCCGCGCGTACCCGTCGGCCGCACCGGTGACGACGCCTTCGAACAGCGCGAGCACGCCCCGCATTTCGGGGACGGTGTCCAGCGCGGCGACGAAGTGCATCTCCGACGTGCCGGGGTTGGCGAAGCACACCTCGACACCGGCGTCGACCAGCGTGCGGATCAGGGACTGGGCGCCGTTCTGCTCACTCATGCGTTTCCTTCGGGGAAGAGAACGCCGGGGTTGAGGATCCCGGCGGGGTCGAAGCTCTGCTTGATCCGGCGCATCAGCTCGATCTTCGCCGGGTCTTCGAGTTCCTGGTGGTAGTGCGCCTTGGTGCGGCCGAGGCCGTGCTCGCCGGAGATCGCACCGCCGAGTTCCATGGCGTACGCGAAGATGTCGGTGAGCAGCTGCTTCCGCTTGGCGTCGTCCTTGCAGAAGATGCCGAGGTGGACGTTGCCGTCGCCGGCGTGCCCGCAGCCGAGCGCGCCACCGCCGGCGGCCATCGCCAGCTCACGCGCCTTCGTGATGAACTGAGGCATCGCGGTCCGCGGCACGACGACGTCGATCACGTCGTCGGCGCCGACGGCCTTTGCGGTCCAGAAGGCCTTCTCGCGGGCCTCGATGAGCTTGCGCGCGGCACCGCCGTCGAGGATGTAGACATCGACCGCGCCGAGTTCGCCGAGCAGCTCGCCGACGGTCTCGACGTCCTCCTCGAGGCGGCCGGTCTCGCGGTTCTCCAGCGCCACCACGAGGTACGCCTCGCAGGTCTCGCGGATCTTGTCCGGCACGCCCAGTTCGAGCTTCTCGTTGTAGACGATCGCCGCCATCGTCAGGTTGTCGATGTACTCGAGGATGTGCGGCGCGAGCCCGCTGGAGAGGATCTCCGGCACGGCGGCCATCACCTGCCCGAAGTCGCCGAAGGGAGCGAGCACCGTGGCGCCGTGTGCCAGCCGCGGGTGCAGCTTGACGGTGATTTCGGTGGCCAGCGCGAGGGTGCCCTCGGAGCCGATGATCAGCTGCGTGAGGTCGTAGCCGGTGGAGATCTTCGACGTCTTGCCGCCGGTCCGGATGATCTCCCCGGTCGGCAGCACGGCCTGCAGGCCGAGCACGTTGTTGCGGGTCACGCCGTACTTGACCGCGCGCATCCCGCCGGCGTTGGTCCCGACGTTCCCGCCGACGCTCGCGCTCAGCTCGCCGGGGTAGACGGTGTAGCCGAGGCCGGCTTCGGCGGTCTTGGTGTCGAGCTCGGCGAGCGTCACGCCGGGCTGGACGACGGCGACGTGGTTTCCGGTGTCGACTTCGAGGACGGTGTTCATGCGCTCGAACGAGATCAGCAGCCCGTCCGCCACCGGCCGGGCCGCCCCGGACAGCCCGCTGCCGGAGCCGCGGGCGGTCACGGGGACGCGGTGTTCCGAAGCGGCCTTCAGCAGCTCCGCGACTTCTTCGGCCGTTGCCGGCTTCGCGACGTACGCAGGCTTCTGCGGCTCCGCCGTCAGCGCTTCGTCGTGCGCGTAGTCCTCCGAGATCGCTTCGCCGGTGAGCAGGTTTCTGTCCCCGACGATCTCGGCCAGCCGTGCTGCCACGTCGCCCATCGGCAGTGTCTCCTCCGCGCCGTCGCTGTGGTTACCGCAGCGTAGTACGTACCGGCGGTACGCCGCCATGAAGGATTTTCACGTTTCGGCGCGGAGGAGTCCCGCTGGTCAGTTCGCCGTGTTCAGGGCGTCTTGGAGCAGCGTCAGCGCCTGCCGGGCGACGACGTTGAACAGGCCCATGGTCGTGTCCGGCCGGGCGAACACGACCAGCAGGACGGACCCCTGCACGGGGAAGACACAGACGTGGCCGAGCGAGCCCTGGAACATCGCGCCCCGGGCCTCGCCGAGACCGGCCTGCCCGATGAACCTCGTGGCCAGCCCGACCGCGGCGGCGGACATGGCCGCCACGCTGTCGTCTTCGATCTCCTGGGTGTCGCTGGCCAGCAGCAGGCCGTCCCGGCTGGCCACCAGCAGCCCGGTGATGTTGGCCCGGTCGACCTTGTCGCGGATCTCGTCGAGGGCCTTGGCCGTGGCCTTGGCTTCGGGGTGGGCTTGCCGGATGCCTTGCCGGACCGGAAAAGCGTGGGCCGCGCCTTGCGTGCGCATCGGCAGTGGCAGGGGAGTGCCGGGTACTTCGGCGGGCATCCCCGTCACACGACCAGCTCGGCTTCGATGTTCTTCAGGTAGTGCCGAGCCAGCGCGAGGTTGGCCCGTTCCCGGTCCAGGACGAGGTACAGGAACAGCGCGGAGTCGACCTTGGCCGGCCGCAGCAGGCGGATCAGGTGGTACTGGCGGCCCAGCGTGATGAGGATGTCCTCGATCTCGTCGTTGAGCCGGAGGGCGGAGATCACCCGCAGCTTGGAGCGGACGACTTCGGTGTTGCCCGCGGCCGCGGTGTCCAGGTCCAGCCGGTCGCCGCCACCCAGTGTGCCGAGCGCCATCCCGCTTTCGTAGTCGACCAGGGCGGCCCCCACCGCGCCGGAAATGGAAAGGGCTTCCTTCAACGCCGTTTCGATGTTCATGTGGCTCGTCTTCTCCTTGGTCCCGACGCCTCGACGTGCCGACCCCAGTGGTCAGGTCCGATCACCCTAGGGTCGGCTGATGCGTTCGGATATCCCCGAACGGCCTAATCGAACTGGTCTGTTCGCGCTATCAGGTCACGCAGCGTAGACACCATGGATTTAGCTCAGGCTAAATCTCTGGCGGGTGACGACGGCCGCGGCGAAGCTTCCGGCATGACCTACGCCTTCGAAGACGGCCTTTCCGTGCACCGCTTGGGTTTCGGTGCGATGCGGTTGACCGAGTGGGACCACGTCAAGGACGGCGCCCGGTCCGTCGCGCGCCGCGCGGCCGAACTCGGCGTGACGTTCTTCGACACCGCCGACGCCTACGACCTGGGCCTGAACGAAGAGCTGCTCGCAGACGCGCTCCACCCGTACCCCGGGCTGCTCATCGCGACGAAGTGCGGGCACGCGCGCCCCAGCCGCGGCGAGTGGGTGCCGCTCGGCCGGCCCGAATACCTCCGGCAGCAGGCGGAACTCTCGTTGCGGCGCCTGCGCGTCGACCGTCTCGATCTGCTGCAGCTGCACCGGCTCGACCCGCAGGTCCCGCTCGCCGACCAGATCGGCGCGCTCGCCCGGCTGCGCGACGAGGGCAAGGTCGCCCGGATCGGGTTGTCCGAGGTCAGCGTCGCCCAGCTGGCCGAGGCGCGAGCCATCGCGCCGATCGCGAGCGTCCAGAACCGCTACAACCTGACCGATCGCGCGTCCGACGACGTCCTCGGTTACTGCGAGCGCGAGGGCATCGCGTTCGTCCCGTGGCTCCCGATCGCCCGCGGTGACCACGCCACGGCGGGTGGGGTGCTGGCCAAGGTCGCCGCCAAAGTCGGCGCGACACCCGCGCAGGTGTCCCTCGCCTGGCTGCTGCACCGGTCGCCGGTCGTGATCCCGATCCCGGGGACGTCCTCGATCCCGCATCTGGAGGAAAACTGTGCGGCCGCGGACATCGTCCTGTCCGACGCCGATTTCGAGCAGCTGACCGCGCCGGCCTGAACCCGGCCCGGCCGCGGGGAATCCGCGGCCGGGGCCCGGTTCACGCGCGTGCGAACGAGAGCGTCTCGCCCTCGACACCCCGCAGCCACAGGTCCTGGGCGGCCGCCGCCATCTCGGCCAGGCCTTCCTCGATGGTGGCGAACACGTTGCCGGGCACCCAGCCCGCGTCGCCGTTGATCAGCAGGTTGTTGCGGCCGTAGAAGATCGCCAGGTCGGTGGCGCCCTGGTCGCTGTGCGCCTCGCTGTCTTCGTCGTAGCCGTACGCCGGGTTGCCGATTTCCCAGGCCTCGAAACCGAAGTAGACGACGTCGCCGGGGATCGGCGTGATCGTCGGGTTCTCCCGGCCCGGCTTGGGTTCCGCGAACGGCGGCACGAGCGTGTAGACCTCGTTGCGCGCGTACTTCGCGTGGTAGGCGGAACCGCTCTGTGGCAACGCGTCCCAGACCGCTTTGCAGGTCCGCGGGGCCTCGTCGTCCAGCAGCCGGGCGCGGCAGGAGACGCCGCGCTTGTCGAGGGTGATCGTGATGTACCGGGCCACGCTCAGCTCCCCGTGACCGAGGCGACGACGTCGCCCCAGATCCGCAGCGCGTCGTCGACCTGCTCGGCGGTGACGACCAGCGGCGGCACCATCCGGACGACGTTCATGTACGGCCCGCAGGTGAGCAGCAGCAGCCCGCTCTTCGCCGCCGCCTGCTGGGCGGCCTGCGCGGTGGGCGTGTCCGGTTCGCCGTCGGCGGTGCTGAACTCCGAGCCGACCAGCAGCCCGAGCCCGCGCACTTCGCCGATCGACGGCGTCTTGTCCGCGATCACCCGCGCGCCTTCGAGCAGCTGGCGCCCGCGCTCGGCGGCGTTCTCGACCAGGTTCTCCTGCTGGATGACCTCGAGCGTCGCGATCGCCGCGGCGCACGAAACCGCGTTGCCGCCGTACGTCCCGCCCTGCGAGCCGGGGAACGCCTTCGCCATCAGCTCCTGCGAAGCGGCGATGCCGGACAGGGGGAAGCCGCTGGCCAGGCCCTTCGCGATGAGGACGATGTCGGGGGAGACGTCGAAGTGGTCGTGGCCCCAGAACTTCCCGGTGCGGCCGAAGCCGGTCTGGATCTCGTCGACGACGAGCAGGATGCCGTGCCGGTCGGCGCGCTCGCGCAGGCCGGCCAGGAACTCGGTGTTCGCCGGGACGTACCCGCCCTCGCCCAGCACGGGTTCGACGAAGAACGCGGCGGTCTCGTTCGGCGCGCAGACGGTCTGGAAGAGGTAGTCCAGCTCGCGCAGCGCGAACTTCGTCGCCGTCTGCTCGTCCCAGCCGTAGTGGTAGGCGTACGGGAACGGCGCGACGTGCACGCCGGTCATCAGCGGGCCGATGCCGGCGCTGAACCGCGTCCCGGACGTCGTCATGGTCGCGGCGGCGACCGTCCGGCCGTGGAAGCCACCCTGGAAGACGATGACGTTCGGGCGGTTCGTCGCCTGCCGCGAAAGCCGCAACGCCGCTTCGACGGCTTCGCTGCCCGAGTTCGCGTAGAAGAGTGAGTCGAGCCCGCCGGGCAGGACCTCGCCGAGGCGCTCGGTGAGTTCGAGGAGCGGCTTGTGCATGACCGTCGTGTACTGGCCGTGGACGAGCTTGCCGATCTGCTCCTGCGCGGCCCGCACCACGTGGGGGTGGCAGTGCCCGGTGCTCGTGACGCCGATACCGGCGGTGAAGTCGAGGTGGCGTTTGCCCTCGAGGTCATAGAGGTAAACCCCTTCACCGTGGTCGACCACGACGGGCGTTGCCTGCTTGAGCAGCGGAGAGAGCTGGGCCACAGCGTGCTCCTCGGTCGGTCCGATCTGGTTGTCGATTGTTGACAATATCCATAGCATGGCTGTCGGGACAACACGTGAGGAGCAAGTCGGGATGAGCGCGAACACCGAGTCCGGCGTCGTCGAGGCGGTCGGCAAGGAACTGTTCATCGGCGGCAAGTGGGTCGCCGCCCAGGACGGCAAGACCTTCCCGGTGGTGGACCCGGCCACCGGCAAGGAGCTTTGTCACGTCGCCGACGCCTCGCCGTCGGACGGCGTCGCGGCGCTGGACGCCGCCGTCGCGGCGCAGACCGAGTTCGCGAAGATGGCGCCCCGCGAGCGCGGCGAGATCCTGCGCCGCGCCTACGAGCTGCTGATGCGGCGCCAGGAGGAACTGGCGCTGCTGATGACCCTGGAGATGGGCAAGCCGCTCGCCGAGTCGAAGGGCGAGATCGCCTACGCCGCGGAGTTCTTCCGCTGGTTCGCCGAGGAAGCCGTCCGCATCGACGGCGGCTACGCGACCGCCCCGAACGGCGCGGGCCGGTTTCTCATCACCAAGCAGCCGGTCGGGCCGACGTTGCTGATCACGCCGTGGAACTTCCCGATGGCGATGGGCACCCGCAAGATCGGCCCGGCGATCGCCGCCGGCTGCACGGCGGTGATCAAGCCCGCCGCCCAGACGCCGCTGTCGATGCTCGCGCTGGCGGGAATCCTCGCCGAGGCGGGACTGCCCGAAGGCGTGCTCAACGTCGTCACGACCAGCGACTCCGGCGGCGTGATGGAGCCGCTGATCCGTGACGGCCGCGCCCGCAAGCTCTCCTTCACCGGCTCGACCGGGGTCGGCCGCAAGCTGCTCGAACAGTGCGCCGACAAGATCCTGCGGACGTCGATGGAGCTGGGCGGCAACGCGCCGTTCCTGGTCTTCGACGACGCGGACATGGACGCGGCCATCGAGGGCGCCATGCAGGCGAAGATGCGCAACATCGGCGAGGCGTGCACCGCGGCGAACCGGTTCTACGTGCAGCGCGGCGTCGTCGACGAGTTCGCGCGGCGGCTGACCGAACGCATGCAGGCGCTGCCGATGGGCCGCGGCACCGAGAAGGACGTCGTCGTCGGCCCGCTGATCGACGAGAAGGCCGTCGACAAGGTGACCGAGCTGGTCAAGGACGCCACCGACCGCGGCGCTCGGATCCTCACCGGCGGCTCGGGCGTCGACGGGCCGGGGCACTTCTACCCGGCCACGGTGCTCACCGACGTCCCGCAGGAGGCGCGGCTGACGCACGAGGAGATCTTCGGGCCGGTCGCCCCGATCACGCCGTTCGACACCGAAGAAGAGGCGGTGGCGAAGGCGAACGACACCGAGTTCGGGCTCGTTTCCTACCTCTTCACCAGCGACCTCAAGCGCGCCCTGCGGGTTTCGGAAGCGCTGGAAGCCGGGATGATCGGGCTCAACCAGGGCATCGTCTCGAACCCGGCGGCGCCGTTCGGCGGGATCAAGCAGTCCGGGCTCGGCCGCGAAGGCGGCTCGGTCGGCATCGACGAGTTCCTGGAGACCAAGTACATCGCGGTCGCCCTGTGACGGCCTACCGCCTGGCGAGCATCCCGGGCGACGGGATCGGCGTGGACGTCACGGTCGAGGCCCGCAAGGTCCTCGACCGGGCTTCTTCGCAATTCGGCTTTTCGGTGGAGTGGACCGAGTTCGACTGGAGCTGCGAGCGGTACGCCCGGCTCGGGGCGATGATGCCGGACGACGGGGTTGGGCAGCTCTCGGCGTTCGACGGGATCCTGCTCGGCGCGGTCGGCTTCCCGGGCGTCCCGGACCACGTTTCCCTGTGGGGCCTGCTGATCCCGCTGCGGCGGGCGTTCCAGCAGTACGTCAACCTGCGCCCGGTGCGGCTGCTGCCGGGCACGACGTCGGTGCTGGCCGGGCGGAAGGCCGAGGAGCTGGAGCTGGTCATCGTCCGCGAGAACTCCGAAGGGGAGTACTCGGCGATCGGCGGCCGGCACAACGCCGGCCGGCCCGATGAATTCGTGCTGCAGGAGTCGGTTTTCACGCGCGTCGGCGTCACGCGGATCATCCGTTACGCGTTCGAGCTGGCCCGGACGCGGTCATCGCGGGTCTGCTCGGCGACGAAGTCCAACGGCCTGATCCATTCGATGCCGTTCTGGGACGAGATCTTCGCCGAGGTCGCGGCGGAGTTCCCGGACGTCCACAGTGAACAGATGCACGTCGATGCCTTGGCGGCGCGGATGGTGCAGGCGCCCGACCGGCTCGACATCGTGGTGGCATCGAACCTCTTCGGCGACATCCTCAGCGACCTCGCGGCCGCGATCACCGGCGGGCTCGGCATGGCGCCGTCCGGCAACATCAACCCATCGGGTGAATTCCCGTCGATGTTCGAGGCGGTCCACGGGAGCGCTCCGGACATCGCGGGGCAGGGGATCGCCAACCCCGTGGCGCAGATCCTGGCGGCCGCGATGCTGGTCGAACACCTGGGCGAAACCGTTGCGGCGCAAGCGATCCGCGCCGCGGTGGACCGGGTGCTCGACGAGGGCCGGGTGCGCACGCCGGACCTCCGCGGCACGGATACCACAGAACGCCTCGGCACGGCGGTGGCCGAAGCGCTGGGCTGAGTTTTTGTCGGTGCCCTCCGGCACGGTGGTTCCCGAGCCCACCGAGGGGGAGGAGACACCGATGTGCTTCGAGTGCGAGAACCGGGACAGATCCGGGTACCTGGAAAGGCTTCGCGGCGGCGTGGCCGCCCGGGGCTGGCTGGTGCAGGGAGTCGAGGGAGCGGGGCCGTACCCGCCGTGGGCCTACACGATCGGCCTGAGCGGGTACGGCCTGCCGGAGCTGGTCGTGACCGGCCTCCCGGCCCTCGCGGCCGGCGGCCTGCTGAACAACCTGGCCGCCCAAGTCCTGCGCGGCTCACCACCCACGGCGGGCGAACGCATCCAGTTGCCCGACGGCCCGCTGGTCGAGGTCGTCGAGCTCACCGAGCCATCGGTGCACCTGGTGTTCGCGGCGGCGCTGTACGGCCCGGAAATCCGTGCGCTGCAACTGGTCCACGCGGACGCCCAGGGCCGCTTCCCCTGGTCCCCCGACTACCGCGACGGCCGCGCCGGCCAGCCAGTCCTGGGACCCCGCCATGCCCACTAACCAGCCCACCCCCGCAATGCCCGCCCAATCACGCGAGTTCCGGCTGGAGTCACGCGAGTTCCGTCCCGAGTCACGCGAGTTCCGCCCCCTCTCGCGCGTGTCGTCCACCCAGGTACGCGTGTCGTCCGCTCAGGTACGCGTGTCGTCCATCCAGGTACGCGAGTCAACCTTTGGAGTACGCGAACCGACGGTCCAGGTACGCGAACCGACCCCTCAATCACGTGTGCCGACCCCTCAATCACGCGAGTCGACCGTCCAATCACGCGTGTCGACCCTCCGATCACGCGTTCCCCGGCACCGGCGGAGCTTCCCCGTCCGTCAGGCTCGTGCCCGGCGCGAGCCGCTGGACCGCGTCCTCCATGTGGGCCTCCAGCAGCGTCAGCGCCGTCTCCTCGTCGCCGTCCCGAAGCGCCTGGATCAGCTTCGTGTGCTCCTCCACGCGCTCCTCGACCCGCTGGTACGTGCTCTGCAGCGCCGTCAGGCACATCCGCGTCTCGATCAGCAGCGTCCGGGCCATCCGCACGAGCCGCTTGCTGCCGGAGGCGTTGATGAGCGCCTCGTGGAACTTCAGGTCCGCCGTGGAGAGCGCGCCGGGGTCGTCCTCGCTCGCCGCGGTCGCCATCTCGGTGACGGTCTGCTCGAGCAGGTCCGCGATCCGGTCGCGGTCGCCGCCGCGCAGGGCGCGCAGCATGGCGGCCCGCTCGATCGCGGACCTGGCTGCGTAGATGTCGTAGACGTCGCCCGGCTCGAGGTCGATCACGAACAGCCCGCGGTGCCGTTCGCTGCGCAGCAGCCCTTCGGACACCAAGTGCTGCATGGCTTCCCGGAGCGGCCCCCGTGACACCTGGAACCGCGCGGCCAGCTCGCTCTCGCCGAGCTGGGTCCCGGGCGGGAGGGCGCCCGTCATGATCGCGTCACGCAGCTGGCGCGCGATGACGGCGGCCGTCGACTCGCGGCTCACCGGTTCGATCTCGGGCAGCATGCCCGGTGGCAGGGCCATGTCAGGCGCTCCCGCGCAGGGGCCGGAAGAGCGCGCCGAGCGAGCGGACGAGCCGGTGCCGGCCGGTCAGGCGCAGGCCCTCCCAGACCGTGACCTGGTTGGCGGTCAGCACGGGCTTGCCGAGCGCGGCCTCCACGGCGTTGATCTCGGCGAGGGTGCGCATGGCGGTGTCCGGCACGAGCACCGCGTCGGCGTCCGGGTGGTCGTGGCTCACCGCGAGCTCGAGGACGGCCTCCGGGCTCATCGCGCCGACCTCGGCCGCCGTGACGATGTCCGCGCTGGTCATCGAGACGACTTCGAGGCCGCCGGCCTCGAGGAAGTCCGCGAACAGCCGGGCGATGTCGTCCGGGTAGCTGGCGGCGACGGCGACCCGCTTGACGTCCAGGGCACGCGCGGCGTGCACGAACGCGAAGGAGGTGCTGGAGGCCGGGACACCGGCGACGGCGGCGAGGCGGTCGGCCTGGTCGCGGGCGCCCTCCCAGCCGTAGACGAAACTGCCGCTGGTGCACGCCCAGATCACCGCGGCGGGCTCGTGCTTGGCGAGGAGGGCGGCGCCGTCGGCGAGGCGGGCCTCGCTGCCGAGGTCGAGCAGCTCGGCCACCGCGTGCTTGTCGGTGCCGTAGATGTGCTCGACCGCCAGCCGGATGTCGCCCTCGTCGACGGCCATGCCGCCGAGCAGCTGCTCGGCCAGCGGGTAGTCGTCTTCGGCCGCGTGGTCGGGGTAGATGAAACCGATGGTGGTCACGGAACCTCCGAAGGGGACGCAAATTGTCGACAATCCTAGAGGGAAGGTCAAGGAAAACCTTCACGACACGTCACGAAGCCACCTCCCGGGTCCGACGATGGGGAGGTGCATCCGGCGCAGGCACGCCCACATCGTCAGCTGGTTGGCGGTGAGCACCGGCTTGCCGAGCGCGGCTTCCAGGGGCTCGATCAGGTCGTAGGTGGGGAGGTTGGTGCAGCTGACGAAGATCGCTTCGGCGTCGCCGTGGTCGGCGGCGAGGATGCGCTCGGCGATGGTCCGGTAGCTGACCTTCCAGATGCCGCCGCCCAGGCCGAGGTGGTCGCTGGCGACGGTCGCGACGTCCAGCTCGGCCAAGAAGCCGTGCAGGGCGCGGGTCAGGTCGGCGTCGTACGGCGTGAGCACCGAGACGCGGTGGAGATCGAGCTGGTGCAGCACTTCGGCCAGCGCGCCCGAGGTGGTGACGGCGTCCGGCGCGCCGGCGTTGCAGATCGCCTTGGTCAGCGAGCGCTCGTAGTCGACGCCGTTGACGAAGCTGCCGGACGTGCAGAGGTAGGCGACGACCTCGGGCTCGACGTGCAGCACGTCGCGGGTCGCGCTGGCCAGGTGGTGGCTGTCGCTGACCAGGCGGGCCATCTCCATGCTGACCGGCACGGGCTCGTACGGCGTGCGGGCGAGGTGGAGGGACACCTCCATCGGCACCCAGCGCCAGAGCTCGCGCTCCAGCGCGAGGTCGAAGGGGGCGATGACACCGATGCCGCGTTGCGCCAGCGGTCCGTCGAACGCCAGGAAGTCGAAATCCAAGGCTCAGCCTCCGGAATACGTCCGTACTTGACACGTCCGGTGCTCCGGGGGTCGTTCCTCGGATTGTTGACAATCATACGAGTGACTTTTACCGTGTCAACGTGATCGCCTCGGAACACCGGGAAGCTCCCGTCCTGGCCGTGCTCTGCGGCGAGTCCCGCCCACCGGACATGCGTGCAGTCGAATCCGGGGCGGTCGTGCTTTACACGGACGCGGCGGGTCTTGCCGAAGCGTTGCCCGGAGCGGACGCCCTCTTCGTCTACGACTTCCTCTCCACGGCCGTGCCCGGCGCGTGGCACGCGGCCGACCGGCTGCGCTGGCTGCACATCGCCAGCGCGGGGGTCGATCCCGTGCTGTTCCCCGGGCTGCGGGAGAGCGATGTGGTCCTGACGAACTCGCGAGGCGTCTTCGACGACGCCATCGCGGAGTACGTGCTGGGCGTCGTGCTCGCCTTCGCGAAGGACTTCGCGCGCTCGCACGACCTGCAGCGCGAGGGCCGCTGGCTGCACCGCGAGAGCGAGCGGATCGCCGGGCGCGAGGTGGTGGTCGTCGGCACCGGGCCGATCGGGCGGGCCATCGCGCGGCTGCTGCGCGCGGCCGGGATGCGGGTGAGCGGCGCCGGACGCCGGGAGCGCATCGGAGACCCCGACTTCGGCGTGGTGCACGAGTCGGCGCGGCTGACGGAGTTCCTGCCGCACGCCGATTACGTCGTCGCGGTCGCGCCGCTGACCGAGCACACGAAGGGCATGTTCGACGCGCGCGCGTTCGCCGCGATGAAGCCGTCGGCACGGTTCGTCAACGTGGGCCGGGGCGAGCTGGTCGTCACCTCCGACCTGGTCGCGGCGCTCGAAAGCAAGACCATCGCCGGCGCCGCGCTCGACGTCTTCGACACCGAGCCGCTGCCGGCCGAAAGCCCGCTGTGGACGCTGCCGGACGTGCTGATCTCGCCCCACATGTCCGGGGACTTCGTCGGCTGGCGGAACACGCTGGTCGAGGTGTTCACCGAAAACTTCCGCCGGTGGCGCACTGGGGAGCCGCTGCGCAATGTCGTCGACAAGACGCTCGGCTACGTGCCGTCGGGGAACCAGGGAGCCGGATGAACGACAGGATGCTGACCGCCAGCGAGCTCGTCGCCGCCTACGCGACCGGTGAGCTTTCGCCGGTCGAGGCGACGCAGAACGCCCTGCAGGCCATCGAAGCCCGGGACGGCGAGTGCAACGCTTTCTGCCTCGTCGACGCCGATCGCGCGCTGGAGCAGGCGAAGGCGTCCGAGGTCCGCTGGCGCGACGGCAACCCGATCGGGTGGCTCGACGGCGTGCCGTCGTCGATCAAGGACATGTTCCTCACCCAGGGCTGGCCGACCGTCCGGGGCTCGAAGAGCATCGATCCGGACCGGCCGTGGGACGTCGACAGCCCGGTCGCCGCGCGGATGCGCGAGGCCGGCCTGGTGCTGCTGGGCAAGACGACCACGCCCGAGATCGGCTGGAAGGGCGTCACCGACAGCCCGCTGTGCGGCATCACGCGCAACCCGGCCGACCCGTCGAAGACGGCGGGCGGGTCGAGCGGCGGCAGCGCCGCGGCCGTCGCGGCCGGGATGGGCGAGCTGTCGGTCGGCACGGACGGCGGCGGCTCGGTGCGGATCCCGGCGTCGTTCTGCGGCATCGTCGGGCTGAAGCCCACGCACGGCCGGATCCCGCTCTACCCGGCGAGCCCGTTCGGCCCGCTCTCGCACGCCGGCCCGATGGCGCGGTCGGTGGACGACACCGCGCTGCTGCTGGACGTCCTCTCGCTGCCCGACCCCCGCGACCCGGCCGCGCTGGCGCCGCCGGTGGGGTCGTTCCGCGAGGCCGTCCGGCGGGACGTGCGCGGCCTGATCGCCGCGTTCTCCCCGACGCTCGGCTACGTCGACGTGGACCCGGAGGTGGCCGCGATCGTCGCGGCCGCGGTCCGTGCGCTGGGGGACGCCGGCCTGCACGTCGAGGAGACCGACCCCGGGTTCGCCGACCCGAAGCCGGCGTTCGACGTCCTGTGGTCTTCGGGGGCGGCGAAGCTGCTGGACTCGTTCCCGCCCGGGTCCGAGGAGCGGACCGACCCCGGCCTGCGCCGGGTCTGGGAACTCGGGAAGAAGTGGTCGGCGAGCGACTACCTCGACGCGACCGCCGAGCGCGCCGCGCTGGGTATCCGGATGGGCGAGTTCCACACCCGCTACGACGTGCTGATCACGCCGACGCTGCCGATCGCGGCGTTCGAGGCCGGGCACGACGTGCCGCCGGGCAGCGGGCTGAGCGAGTGGCCGGAGTGGACGCCGTTCACGTACCCGTTCAACATGACCCAGCAGCCGGCGATCAGCGTGCCGGCCGGGTGCACGTCGGCGGGACTGCCGGTCGGCCTGCAGATCGTCGGGCCGCGGCACTCGGACGACCTCGTGCTGGCCGTGGCGAAGCTGCTGGAGGAAGTGCGGCCCTGGGCGCCCGCCTGACCACACGTGAGGGTGAAACCCGGACCGGAGCGGGGGAAGCTGTGCCACTGTCGGCCGGGTGAACGCTCAAGGCTGGCGGTACGAACGCGCCATTCCGACCGTCGACGCCACCGGGGAGCCGACGCGGGTGGTCGTCGGCCTGATCGAACAGGGCGATCGGCTGGCCGCCGCGCTGCGGGTGGACGACGGCAAGGCGGCGCTGGTCCCGCTGGAGACCGGCGGCGAGCTGCTGAAGGCGCTGCGCGAGACGCTGGAAAGCTGGTGGCGCCTCGACGGCCACCGCGACCTGACGTCCGGGCCGCGCGTGGGCCGGTAGCTTCAGCCCGGGCCGGCCGGCGGAGCGTCAGCCCGGGCCGGCCGGCACCCGGCGCACGAGCCCCCGCACCTGCGAGCTGCACAGCACCAGCGCCGTCGCGACGACGACCAGGGCCGCGCCCCCGAAGAGCGTCGCGGACCGGCCGGCGTGTTCGGCCAGCGGGCCCGCGGCGATCTGGCCGAGCGGCATCGCGACGAACGAGCCGAGCATGTCGTAGGAGTAGACGCGGGCGAGCTTGTCCGGCGGGATGTTCTCCTGCAGCGACACGTCCCATGCGACGGAGAACTGTTCGAGCGCGACGCCCGCGAGGAACATCGCGGCCAGCAGCGGCAGCAGGGACGGCTTCCAACCCAGAGCCAGCATCGGCAGCGCGCCGGCCGAGACCACCGCGACGCCGGTGAAGAGCATCCGCCGCGGTTGCCAGTGGGCGGCGAGGACGCCGCCGAGCAGCGAGCCCGCGGTCTGCATGGCCAGCGCGAACCCCCAGCCGGTGCGGCCTAAGGTGTCGTCGGCGACGAGCGGGCCGATCACCAGCAGCGCACCGGCGGTCGCCGCGTTGACGATCATGAACTGCAGCACCACCAGCCACACCCACGCCCGGGCGCGGAACTCCCGCCAGCCTTCGGCGAGCTCGGCGAGCGGACGGCTACCGGGAACGCGTTCCCCGCGCGGCAGCCGGATCCGCCGGTACGCCAGCGCGGCGCCGAGGAAGAGCAGGGAGTTCCCGGCGAGCGCCCACCCGGAGCCGGCGAAGGCGACGACCACGCCGGCCAGCCCGGCTCCGGCGATGCGGCCGGTGTTCGCCAGCAACCGGACCAGGGCGTTCGCCTGGGTGAGCTGCGATCCGGGCACGGTCGACGGCGTGAGGGCGGCGGCCGCGGGCAGCGAGATGGCCGAGACGGCACCGTTGACGAACCCGAGCCCGGCCAGCAGCGGGACCGAGGCGAATCCACAGAGGACACTCGCGGCCACCGCGGCCTGGGTGAGGGCGGCCGCGGTTTCGGTGCCCTGGAGGATGACCGATCGCGGCAGCCGGTCGGCCAGCATCCCGCCGAACAGCAGCAGAAGCACGTTGGCGAGCGAACGAGCCCCGACGACGATCCCGAGATCGACGGCGGACCCGGTGAGGTCGACCACGGCGAAGGCGAGCGCGAAGGGCGCGACGGCGTTCCCGAACTGGGCCAGGCTCCGGCCGGTGACGAGGGCGCGGAACGGAGCTTCCCGCAGCGGGGCGACGAGTGACGTGGTCACGGGCGCGGCTCCGGCTGGAGAAGACACGGCCGGCGGCGGAAGAGAGCGCTCATCGGCGCGCGGTACCCGGGAGGCACATGGCTTCAGCCAACCACCGCTGTCAACGGCTTAAAGCACGTACGTCGTGCCATCCGAAGGCAGCGAAGCAGCCGCGGCCAGCACCGCGGCGTGCTCGGCCGACGCCGGGTCCAGCACCGGGTTCGTGTTGTTGACGTGCGTGAACGCCCACCGCCGCCCGTCGATCCGGGGCAGGGTCGCCGTGATCGGCAGGTGCCCCATCGCGAGCTGGTCGGGGCCGCCCACCCCGGCCATCTCGTCCGGCGCGTAGAACGTCCCGTCCAGCAGCACGAGAGAAGCGTCCGCGACGAACGCGTCGAACCCGGCAGGCCAGCTGCGCAGGCACGGCGCGTACACCAGCACGCCGCCCGTCGCCGGGTCCGAGATCCGGTAGGCGACCACCCACGGCCCGCCGGAACCGGCCGAGGCGTACTTCGGCCGCTTGTCGCTCACCGGCAGCACCTCGACCCGCAAGCCCGGAACGTCCACAAGGGACGACCACGTCCAGCCGCCGTAGCCGTCCACGATGGCCCGGAACGGCGACAGCGCGGCCAGCACCGCCGACGGTGCCCACACCGGGAGCCCGCCCGACTCGCGCAGCATCAGCAGGCCCAGCGCGTGGTCGAGTTCGGCGTCGGTCAGCAGCACCCCGCGCAGCGGGATCTCCCGCGGCCCCGGGCCGGCCCGCAACTCCGGCGTCCCGAGGATCTGCGCCCGGATGTCCGGCGAGCAGTTCAGCAGGTACCAGCCGGCGCCGTCCGCGCTGATCGCGACGCAGTCCTGCGAGCGCGGCACGAGCCCGGACGTGCAGAGCCGGCACGCGCAATTCCACTGTGGACATCCGCCGCCCGCCGCGGTGCCCAGCAGGATCACCTTCACCGGCGCATGACCAGGTCGGCCACCGGGGGACGGGACAGGATCAGGTCGACCAGGCCGCGTCCGGGCGATCGCGAGCACACCGGGTCCGTGGCCGCGGCGTCGCCGGTGAGCAGGAACGCCTGGCAACGACAGCCACCGAAGTCGAGTTCGCGCCGGTCGCACGTGCGGCACGGCTCGCTCATCCACTCCTCGCCGCGGTAGGCGTTGAACGACGACGAGTCGTACCAGATCTCGGCCAGCGGCGTGTCCCGCACGGACGAAAGCGAAAGCGTCGAGATCGCCGACGCCGCCGGGCACGGTAGCACGGTGCCGTCCGGCGCCACCGTCAGCTGCCGCGCACCCCAGCCGTACATGCACGGCTTCGGGTACGGCTCGTGGTAGTCGGCGACGACGTAGACGATCTCCATCGTGCCCCGCAGGCGCGCGATCGCCGCGCGCACCACGGGCTCGGCCGCGGCCAGCTGCGCGGGGGTCGGCATCAGCGCGTCCCGGTTGCGCAGCGCCCAGCCGTAGTACTGCGTGTTCGCCAGTTCCAGCCGGTCCGCGCCCATCCGCTCGGCCAGCTCGATGATCCCGGCCAGCTGGTCGTGGTTGCGCCGGTGCAGCACCACGTTCAGCGACAGCGGCAGCCCGAACGCCTTCACCAAGGCGGCCGCGGCGAGCTTCCGGTCGTGCGCCTTCGCGCCGGCCAGCAGGTCGGCCCGCTCCCGGGTCGCGCTCTGCGCCGACAGCTGGACGTGTGCCAGCCCGCGTTCGACGAGGTCGTCGAGCCGCGAAGCCGTCAGGCCGAGCCCCGAAGTGACCAGGTTGACGTAGCAGCCGAGCCCGCTCGCGTGCGCGACCAGCTCGGGCAGGTCCGGCCGCAGCAACGGCTCACCGCCGGACATGTGCACCTGCAGGACACCGAGTTCACGCGCCTGGGACAGCACCGACAGCCAGTCCGAAGTGGACAGTTCGGCGTCCCGGGCGGTCAGTTCCACCGGGTTCGAGCAATAAGGACAGTGCAGCGGACAGCGGTGGGTCAGCTCGGCCAGCAGGCCCAGCGGCGGGCTCACGTCCATGCGACGACCCGCCGTTCGCCCAGCCGGGACAGCACCGCCAGGACGTCCTGCGCGACCACGCCCGAGTAGCGCCGCGAAAGCGCCGTCGTGATCTCGGTGACCGACCGGACGCCGTCGCAGAGCTCGAGCACCGCGGCCGCGGTCGTGTTCGGCACCAGGACGCCCTCGGGGAACAGCAGCACGTGCGTCTCCCTCACGTGGTCGAAGGACAGCCGCACGCCGCGGCGCAGCTGCGGAACCGACTCGGCGGTGATCACGCGGCCGCCCGTTCGACCGCGTCGAGCATCGACCACAGGACGTCGCACTTGAACGCCAGCGCGGCGATCGCGCGGTCCTGCTGTTCGCGCGTGACGCAGTGGCGGACCACGATGTCGAGGGTGTCCTTGCCTTCACCGGCGACCTTGTCGATCCGGTTGGTGAAGTAGGCGAGGTCTTCGCGCGCGATCCATGAATAATGGGCGAGCATGTCCGCCACCCGTTGCTGCATCAGGTGCCCGGCGAACATCTCGGTCAGTCCCGACGCGACGGCCTCCCACCAGGGTTTCGTCCGCGCGAAGGTCACGTAGGCGTCCACGGCGAACCGGACGCCGGGAGCGACGTGCCGTTCATCGAGAACCTCGTCGCGGTCCAGGCCGACCGCCGTGCAGAGGCGCAGCCAGCGTTCGATCCCGCCGGTGCCGGCGCTCACGCCGTCGTGGTAGACGATCCGGTCGAGCCACTGGCGGCGGATCTCCGGCAGCGGGCAGTTGCTGATGATCGCCGCGTCCTTCTGCGGCAGCACGCACTGGTAGTACCAGCGGTTCGCCGCCCAGATCCGCAGCGCGCGCTCGTCGAGCTCGCCCGCGTGCAGCCGGCGGTGGAACGGGTGCGTTCCCCAGTACCGGCCGGAAAGACCGCGCAGCGCGTCGATGAATGCGCTTTCCGGGAGTGGCTCGACCGGCATCACGTCAGTCCGCCATGCGGGCCGCGTAGGCGGTGACCTCCATCGGGGTTTCGTACTCGACGAAGTCCGGGGTCGTCCACTCCTCGATCATGTCCTGCTCCTTCTCTCCGGGGCTGATCGTCGCCACCCTAGGAGCGCGCGGAGCAGGCTGACCAGCCAGTTCGGAAAGATTCCTTCCGATGGGGGAGCCGACGTGTCGGTGAGCGGGCTACCTTACCGCAGCTTCGAGTTCCACCAAGGCCGTGTCGAGGTGTGTCAAGATCCGCTGCAGGTGCGGGACGCTGCGGCGGCAGCCGGTGACGCCGAAGTCGAGGTGGTCGCCGTTGCTGGTCAGCGTGATGTTCACGGCCTGGCCGTCGAGCAGCACCGACGCCGGGTAGATGCCGTCGAGGTGGGCGCCGTTCCAGTACATCTGCTTGCGCGGGCCGGGGACGTTCGAGATCACCAGGTTGAACGGCGGCCGCGTGTTCTTGACGACGCCCGGGATCGGCGAGACGCCGAGCTGGGCGACGTTCACCGCCGAGAGCAGCAGCGTCTGCACCGGCGTCAGCTCCGAGAACAGCCGCTTGCCGTTGCGCATCGACTGGTGGATCGTGACGAGCCGCTTGCCCGCGTCCGGCAGGTCGGTGGCCAGGTTGCACAGCAGCGCGCCGATGTTGTTGCCCGCCGCCTCGCCGGGGTCGTTCTGGCGCCGCAGCGACACCGGCACCATCGCGATGAGCGGCGCGTCCGGCAGCGCGCGCTGTTCGATGAGGTAGTCCCGCAGCGCGCCCGAGCACATCGCGAGCACGACGTCGTTGCGCGAGACCCCGGCCGCGGTCGCCACCTGGCGGACGCGGTCCAGCGGCCACTTCTGCGCCGCGAACCGCCGCGCGCCGCCGATCGGCACGTTGAGCATCGTCTTCGGCGCCTGCCCCGGCAGCGTCAGGGTGTGTTCGCCGAACGCCTCCCGCGCGACCTTCATCGCGGCGGGCGCCAGGCTCGCCAGCTGGTTGGCCGTCTTGCCCGCGGTCTGCAGGAACGACCGCGGGCGCTTCACGCGTTCTTCGCCGGGCTTGCGCCGGCTGCCCCACCACGGCGGGCAGTCCATGTCCGAGGGATCGTCCGACAGCGTGCCCTGCAGCTGGCGCAACGCCGAAACGCCGTCCATCAGCGCGTGGTGGACCTTGGTGTAGACGGCGAACCGGCCGTCGTCGAGCCCCTCGATGAGGTGGGTCTCCCAGAGCGGCCGGTGCCGGTCGAGCAGGGTGCTGTGCCAGCGTGAGGTCAGCTCCAGCAACTCGCGGACGCGGCCCGGCCGCGGCAGCGCCGAGTGCCGGAAGTGGTAGTCGAGTTCGAGCTCGGTGTCGTTCGCCCAAGCCACGTGCCCCATCGTGTTGACCGGACGGGCCGGGCGGCGCCGGAACACCGAGCGGAGGTTGTCCGATTCGAGGAGGCTGCTCCGGACATCGCGGAGGTAGTCGTCGCCGGCGCCCTCGGGTTTCTTGAACAGCTGCAGACCGCCCACGTGCATCGGATGCTCGCGCGTTTCGACGAGGAGGAACATCGAATCGGTCACGGGCATCATCGCCATGGGACATCACCTTCTCCAGCTCGGCACGCCGACTCTACGCGCTCGGCGGCCGCCGGTGGATCACGTTCTACTCTGGCGCTACTCTGGCGAGTGTGACCACCCGCGGCGCCGGGGAAACGTGCTTGCCAGCGACGGCAGGCTGCGTCGTGATCGGCGGTGGGGTGATCGGCGTCAGCTGCGCGTTCCGGCTCGCCGAAGCCGGCGCTGTGACAACCGGAGCTTCGCCCCGGGCCGGGGGCTCCGCCACCCGGAACCCCCGAAAAATTGCGGCGTGCTGCTCCTCGAGCGCGGCGCGCTGGGCGGCGGCTCGACGGCGAAGGCCGCGGGCGGCATCCGGTCGTCGTTCACCAGCCGCGTGAACGTCGAGCTCGGCCTGCGCGGGCCGGCCGCGTACCGCACTTTCTCGCGGGACTTCGGCACCGAGATCGACTTCCGCCGCGACGGCTACCTCTACCTCGTCACCGACCCGGCCGATGTGCCCGCGTTCGAACCCTGCGCCGAGTTGCAGCGCGAGTACGGCGTCCGCAGCCACCTGCTCGACCCCGGCGAAGCGAAGAAGGTGCTCCCGCTGGTGGAGACCGACGGCGTCCGGACGGCCTGGGCCGGGTTGTACGAAATGACGCCGGACCGCAACCAGATCATCGGGGAAAGCGTCCTGCTGTCGCGGTTCTTCTACGCGACCGGCTTCTCGGGACACGGCTTCCAGCTGGGCCCGGCCACCGGCGAGCTGATCCGGGACCTCTACCTGCGACGACGGCCGGCGGTGGACATCGCCGAGCTCGACGTCCGCCGGTTCGAAACCGTCGATACCGCACCGGCGGAACACAACATCGTCTAGGGGCCGATTGCCAGATCGTTCAACGATCTGGCAGTATCCGGGTCGTGGCTGTGAGTGGTGCTCGGGAGCTGGTGGACGCGCTGGAAGCGCTCGGAACGGAGATCGTCTTCGGCCTTCCGGGGGTGCACAACCTGCCACTGTGGGAGGCGCTCGGTGAAACCCGCATCAAGCTCGTCGGGGTCCGCCACGAACAGACCGCCGGGTACGCCGCCGACGGGTACGCCCGCGCCACCGGCAAGCTCGGCGTCGCGCTGGTCACCACCGGCCCCGGCGCGGCGAACACCCTCGGCGCGGTCGGCGAGGCCATGGCCTCCGCGGCCCCGGTGCTGGTCATCGCCACCGACATCCCCTCGACGCTGCGGCGGCCCGGCGTCGTCCGCGGCGTGCTGCACGAGACCTCCGATCAGCAGGCGATGTTCGCGCCGGTCACCAAGGGCGGCTTCACCGTGCGGGCCGCCGACCAGATCGGCACCACCGTCCACCGCGCCGCCCGGCTCGCCCAGCTGCCGCAGAGCGGCCCGGTCTACCTCGGCGTGCCCACCGACTACCTGCGCGAGAGCGTCCCGCACCGGCGTCCGCCCGCGCCGCACCGCAAGCCCGACGTCGACGTCCCCGACCTCGCGCGGGCCGAGGCGATGCTGTCCGACGCGCGGCACCCGCTGATCTGGGCCGGTGGTGGCGCGCTGCGGTCGGGCGCGGGTGACGCGATCGGCGCCCTCGCCGAAAAGATCGCCGCGCCGGTGATCACCACGTTCGCCGCCCGCGGGCTGCTCCCGCTCGACCACCCGTGCCTGGCGCCGAACCCGGTGCACACGCCGGAGGTCGGCGAGCTGTGGGACGAAGCCGACGTCGTGCTCGCCATCGGCACCGACTTCGACGGCCTGATGACGCAGAACTGGCGGATGCCCAAGCCGCCGCAGCTGATCGCGATCAACGTCGACGCCGACGACGCCGCCAAGAACTACCAGCCCGACCTGACGCTCGTCGGGGACGCGCGCTCGATCGTCGAGCGGCTGCTGCCGAAGCAGCGGTCCGGGCTCGACGACATCACGCTGCGGCTGGCCGGCATCGGACGGCGCGTGCGCCAGCGGATCCGCGACGAGGAACCGCAGGCCTACGACTTCCTGTCCACTTTGGACGAGGTGCTGCCGACGGACGCCGTGCTGGTCTCGGACATGTGCGTCGCCGGGTACTGGGTCGGCGGCTTCCACCGGGTGCGGGCGCCGCGCAAGCTCGCCTACCCGATGGGCTGGGGCACCCTCGGCTACGGCTTCCCGGCGTCGCTCGGCGCCGCCGCGGCCGGCACCGGGCGCGCCATCTGCATCACCGGCGACGGCGGTTTCCTCTACGCCTGCGGAGATCTGGCGACGCTCGCGCAGGAGCAGCTGCCGGTCACGGTCGTCTTGGTCGACGACGGCGGGTACGGCATGCTCCGCTACGACCAGGACCGCGAGGGCCTGCCGCACCGCGGGGTCGATTGGGACAGCCCCGACTTCGTCGGCCTGGCCCGGTCGTTCGGGGTGCACGCCGACCGCGTCTCCGGCTTCGGCCGGGCGTTCCGGCGGCTGCTCGGCGAGTTCGTCGAGTCGGACGAGCCGAACGTGCTGGTGGTGAAGGCCAAGCTGAAGCCGCCGCTCAACACCTCGCCGCGGTGGTACCGGACATGAGGATCGGCGTCGACATCGGTGGCACGTTCACCGATCTCTGCGCGGTGGACGCGACCGGGATCGTCGCCGTCGGCAAGGTTCTGACCACGCACGACGAGCCGGCCCGCGCGGTCGAGGAGGGCCTGGCCGCGCTGCTCCCGGACCTCGGCGCCGTCGAGCAGGTGGTGCACGGGACGACCCTGGTCACGAACGCCCTGATCGAGCGCACCGGCTCGCGCACCGCGCTGCTGGCCACCGCCGGCTTCCGCGACGTGCTGGAGATGCGCCGTGAGCACCGGTACGAGCTCTATGACCTGCACCTGGAACTGCCCGCGCCGCTCGTGCCCCGGCACCTGCGGTTCGACGTCCCGGAGCGGATCCTCGCCGACGGGTCCGTCCACACCGGACTCGACGAGCGGTACGTCGGCCGGCTCGGCCGGGAACTGGCCGACCGCGGGATCGAGGCCGTCGCGGTCTGCTTCCTGCACGCCTTCACGAACCCGGCGCACGAACGCCGGGTGGCCGAGATCCTCGCCGAGGTCGCACCCTCGCTGCGGGTGGCGCTGTCTTCCGACGTCGTCCCCGAGATCCGCGAGTTCGAGCGAGCCTCGACGACGGTCGCCAACGTCTACGTCCAGGACCTCACCGAACGGTACCTGCGCGACCTCGAACAGCGGCTGCGCCGGCTGGGGATCCGCCGCGCGCCGCACATCATGCTGTCCAACGGCGGACTGGCCACAGTGGACACCGCGGCCCGGCACCCGATCCGCATCCTCGAGTCCGGCCCGGCGGGCGGTGCACTGGCCGCGGCGGCGGCCGGGCCCGGCGACCTGCTCGCTTTCGACATGGGCGGCACCACGGCGAAGCTGTGCCTGATCGCGGGCGGCGCACCGCTGGTGACGCACCAGTTCGAAGTGGACCGCAAGTACCGGCTGCTGCCCGGCTCGGGGCTGCCGGTGCGGGTGCCGGTCACGGACATGATCGAGATCGGCGTCGGCGGTGGCTCGATCGCCCGGATCGACGCGCTGGGCCTGCTCACCGTCGGCCCCGATTCGGCAGCCTCCGAGCCCGGCCCGGTCTGCTACGGCCGCGGCGGCGCCGAGCCCACGGTCACCGACGCCGACCTCGTGCTCGGCTACCTCGACCCGGCCTACTTCCTCGGCGGCGGCATGCGCCTGGACGCCGAGGCCGCCAGAGCGGTGCTCCGCGAAAAGATCGCCGATCCGCTCGGGGTGAGCGTCGAAGAGGCCGCCTGGGGCATCCACACGAGCGTCAACGACGACATGGCCAACGCCGCGCGGGTGCACGCCGTGGAGCGCGGTCACGACCCGGCGAAGCTGCCGATGTACACCTTCGGCGGGGCGGGCCCGGTGCACGGCGCCGGCGTCGCGCGGGCGCTCGGGGCGCCTTCGGTCGTCGCGCCGCCGGCCGCCGGGGTGCTGAGCGCGGCCGGGTTCCTCACCGCGCCGCTGGCGTTCGACTTCGTCCGGTCGGCTCGCGCGGCCGTCCACGACCTGGCGTGGGAGCAGGCCGACGCGCTGTTCGCCGAGATGGAAGCCGAGGGCGCGGCGCTGCTGGCGAAGTCCGGGGTGGACGACGTGACGCACCACCGCGTCGCCGAGATGCGCTACGCCGGGCAAGGCTACGAGATCCGCGTCCCGGTCCACGACGGGCCATGGCCCGCAACGCTGCTCGACGAGTTCACCCGCACCTACCGCGCGCTCTACCGGCGCACCGGACCCGAGGTCGGCGTCGAGGTGCTGAACTGGCGGGTCGTCTCGAGCGGTCCGAAGCCGGAGGTCACCTTGCGGCTGACGGCGCACGGCACCGGGGGCGACGCGCGCAAGGGGACTCGCCGGGCGTACTTCCCGGCGGCGGGTGGATTTGTCGACACGGCGGTGTTCGACCGGTACCTGCTGGCGCCCGGAACCCGCGTCGACGGACCGGCCATCGTGGAGGAACGCGAGTCCACGGTGGTCGTGCCGCCCGGCGCGCACGGCGTCGTCCGGTCCGACGGCGCCTTGGCGGTGACGGTGTGAGCCCCGGCGACGCACGTGCGGCGATGGGCATTGACCCCATCGTCGTCGGGCTGTTCGGCAACCGCCTGCACTCGATCCTCGCCGAGCAGCAGAACGCGCTGGTCAACACGGCCTTCTCCGCGGTCGTGCGTGAGTCGTTCGACCTCGCCTGCGCGGTGTTCGACTCGCGCGGCGAGATGATCGGCCAGTCCGTCGGCGGGACGCCGGGGCACATCAACGCGATGGCGACCGGCATGCACCACTTCGTCGCGGCCTACCCGCCGGAGACCCTCGAACCCGGCGATGTGCTGCTCACCAACGACCCGTGGCAGACTGCGGGCCAGCTCAACGACATCACGGTGGCGACCCCGGTGTTCCGGAACGGCCGGCTGGTCGCGTGGTTCGCCTCGTGCTGCCACGCGCCGGACATCGGCGGGCGGCTGGTGTCCGCCGAGGCCCACGAGGTCTTCGAAGAGGGCCTGCGCCTGCCGATCCTGAAGTTCCTGCGCGCGGGCGAGGTCAACGCCGACCTGGAACGGCTGATCCGGGCGAACGTCCGGACACCGGAAGAGACCATCGGCGACCTGTACGCGCAGGTCGCCGGCAACGAGGTCGGCGCGGCGAGCCTGCTGCGGCTGCTGGACGAACTCGGCCTCGAGAGCCTGGACGAAGTCGCCGCCGAGCTCATGGACCGCTCGGAGCGGGCGTTGCGCGACGCGCTGCAGGCGCTGCCCGACGGCACGTACACCAACGAAATCGGCACCGACGGCTTCGACGACGAAGAGATCGTCCTGCGCGTCACGGCCACTGTGGCCGGTGACGAGATCCACCTCGACTTCGCCGGTTCCTCGCCACAAAGCCGCCGGGGGATCAACGTGGTTTTGAATTACACGCGGGCTTATGCGTCGTTCGCGGTCAAGGCGGCGATCTCGCCGGAGGTGCCGCACAACGCCGGGTCGTTCCGGCCGGTGCACGTCACCGCGCCCGAAGGCTCGGTGCTGAACTGCCTGCCTCCGGCGCCGGTCGCGTCCCGGCACCTGATCGGGCACTTCCTGCCGTCGCTGCTGATCGGCGCGCTGCCCGGCACGGCGATCGCGCCGAGCGCGGACGCGCTGTGGATGACCATCTGGCGCGGTCCGGGGTTCATGCTGAACGTCTTCCAGACCGGCGGCACGGGTGCGCGCTCGAACAAGGACGGCCTGTCCACCACCGGGTTCCCGAGCGGCCTGCGGTCGACGCCGACCGAGGTGATCGAAACCATGGCGCCGCTGGTCCAGCACGCGCGGGAACTGCGCGTGGACTCCGGTGGCGCCGGCCGGTTCCGCGGCGGCCTCGGACAGGTGACCACGATGGGCGTACTCGACGTGACTTCCTGGAGCGTCAACGGGAACGTCGACCGGGTCCGCGCCGCCGCGTCCGGGGTGGACGGTGGGGGGCCCGGTGCGCCCGGCCGGTTCGGCCTGCGCGCCGGGGTGGATCTGCCCGCCAAGAGCCGCGTGCCGCTGGCCGCCGAGTCCGTTGTGGACGTCACGCTGCCCGGTGGCGGCGGGTACGGGCCGCCGTCCGCACGGCCGGTGGCGGCGGTGCTCGCCGACGTCGTCGAGGGTTACGTCTCGAGGGAAGCGGCGCGCGAGGTGTACGGCGTCGAAGTGCGTTACCTCGGGGACCCGGACGCGCTGGTTCGGCTGCCCGAAGACTACGCGGTGGACGAAGAGCAGACAGCACGACTGAGAGCAGGGCAGTGAACATGGGTCGGTTGGCCGGCAAGGTTGCGGTGGTCTTCGGCGGCGCGCGGGGCATCGGCCTCGCCACGGTGAAGGAGTTCCTCGCCGAGGGTGCGACGGTCTTCGCCTCCGACATCCGCGAGCCCGCGGAAGCACTCGACGGCTACCGCCATTCCATAGTGGACGCCACCGACGAGGACGCCGTGGCGGCGTTCGTCGACGGGGTGGTCGCCGAGACCGGCCGCATCGACGTGCTGTTCAACAACGTCGGCATCCACCTCGGCAAGTCCCTTGTGGACACGACGCTGGCCGAGTTCGACCACATCTTCGCGCTCAACGTGCGGGCCGCCTTCCTCGGCACCCGCGCTGTGCTGCCGCACATGATCGAACAAAAGGCGGGCAGCATCATCACGACGTCGTCGAACGGCGGCGTGATGGGCCGTCCCGGCGACCCGGTGTACAACGCCACCAAGCACGCGCTGGTCGGGCTCACGAAGTCCCTCGCCGTCGCCCACGCCCACCAGGGCATCCGGGCCAACACGGTGAACCCCGGCGCGATCGACACCGACATGCTGCGCAGCACCCTCGCGTCGCCGGAAGACTTCGAGGCCAAGCAGCACCAGCTGGTCGCGAGCACGCCCGCGGCGCGGGTCGGCGAGGCCTGGGAGGTCGCGAAGGCCGTGGTGTTCCTGGCGAGCGACGAGTCCCGGTTCGTCAACGGCGTCGTGCTGCCGATCGACGGCGCGAAGGCCGCGGGGGCGATGCCGGGCAACCGGTACAGCCTCGACTTCGAACTCGGCGTCAGGTAGTGCCGTGACCGTCGATGCCTCGGGACTGGAGAGCGCGCGGCACCTGCTCGAGCGCAGCGGCACGGCCGAGCGGGTCGCCGCGATCCTGCGCCAGTACATCACCGACGGAGTCTTCGCCCCCGGTGAACGGCTGTCCGAGCCGGTGATCAGCTCGGCGCTCGGCGTCTCGCGCAACACGCTGCGCGAATCGTTCCAGCTGCTCGCCCACGAGCGGCTGGCGGTGCACGAGCTGAACCGCGGCGTGTTCGTGCGCGAGCTGACGACGGAGGACATCGAGGACCTCTACGTCGTGCGCCGCGCGACCGAATGCGGTGCCCTGCGCCGCGCGGCCGAGCTGTCCACAGTGGATCTTTCGGTGGTCGAGCAGGCGCTGCGGGACGGCCGGACGGCGGCGGCGGCCGAGGACTGGCCGTCGGTCGGCACCGCCAGCATCCACTTCCACCAGGCCCTCGCCGACCTGGCGGGCAGCGAGCGGCTGTCCGCGACGATGCGCCAGGTGCTCGCCGAGACGCGGTTGTTCTTCGTGCTGAACGAGAACACGCGCGAGTTCTACGAGCCGTTCCTGGACTGCCACGAAAAGATCCTGCGCGACCTGCGCCGCGGCCGGTTCGCCGCCGCCGAGGCCGCGCTGGACCGCTACCTGCGTGACGCCGAAGCCCGGCTGCTGGAGCTCAGTGCACCGGCGCCGGGAACCGCACCACCGGGAACACCACGCTGAAGGCGTACGGCCTGCGGATCGTGACGAGGTGGTACCGCCCGTCGGCGCCGGCCACCCAGCTGTGCCAGGCGATCGTGCGGAGGACGGAACACGCGCGGTAGCCGGTGGCGGGCGCACCGGCGGGTCCGGCCGTGGCGGCCGGTGCCGAGGCGAGCAGCACGGCGGTCACGGCGACAACGGTCCCCGCACGTCGGAAGCACACCACCCCACTCAACCCGGGGACAACCCCCGACCGGAAAGGATTCGAGCCGGTTCAAATCCGCCGCTTCGGCTGCTACCGTCGGTGAGTGTTCAAGCTGCGGGTCGACACCGAGACGGTGGCCAGAACACGGTTTTCCCCGTCGCTGGCGGCGGAGTCCCTCGCCTGGCTGAAGCTCGCCGCCGACGCCGCACGGCACCCGGTGTTCGGCGATCCCGGCCCGCTCGCCCGCGCGGCGCTTTCCCACCCGGACGTCGCCCTGCTCCTGGACCTGCTGCCGCGCCCCGGCGAGGTCTACACCCCCGACCTGCTCACCCCGCAGCCCGGCACGGCGACCCGGCACCGGGAGCTGCTCGACGAGCAGATCGCGCGGATCGAGGCGACCACGCAGGCCGAGGTCGAAACCCAGGTGCTGGCCCACACGCAGGTCCACTGGCCCCGGCCGGTGCCGCTCACCGCCCGGCGGAGCGTGGAGGCGGGGACGATGCCGCGACGCTTGGCCAACGGCCTCGCCCGGTTCTGGCGGGACGCGCTGGCCGAGGACTGGGCCGGCCTGCAGGCGGTCCTCGACCGTGACATCACCCACCGCGCGCAGGCCATCGCCCGGTACGGCGTCGGCGGGGTGCTCGGCAGCCTGCACCCCACCATCGGCTGGGCCGGCGACGCCATCACCGTCGTGAAGCCGTTCGACGGCGAGGCCGACGTCTCCGGCCGGGAGCTGGTCCTCGCCCCTGGCGTGCTCAGCTGGCCCGTCACCAGCATCCAGATCGACGTCCCCGGCCAGGTCGTCCTCCGCTACCCGGCCCACGGCGTCGGCACGAGCGCCGGCCACCGGCCGGGCCGGATCGCGCCGGTCGTCGGCGCGGCCCGGGCGGCGCTGCTGGCCGACCTCGAACCCCCGCGGTCGACCACGGAGCTCGCCGCCCGGACCGGGTACAGCCCGGGCACCGTCTCCTACCACCTGAGCGCGTTGCACCGGGCGGGCCTGGTCAGCAAGGTCCGGGACGGGCGGTACGTGCTCTACCGGCGGACCGCCCAGGCCGTCACGCTCCTCGAAGGGGACGTGTCCGGGTAGAAAGGGGGCTCGACCCCGAGCTCGAGGAGGAGCCGTCGATGCCCCCTGCTGTCCGCCCGCTGGACGGGATCAAGGTCGTCGACCTCTCCCGCATCCTCGCCGGGCCGTACTGCACCCAGCACCTCGGCGAAATGGGCGCGGACGTGGTGAAGGTCGAGCCGCCGGGCCACGGCGACGACACCCGCGGCTGGGGGCCGCCGTTCGTCGGCGACGAGGCCGTCTACTACCTGGCCGCGAACCGGAACAAGCGCGGGATCGTGCTCGACCTCAAGAGCGACCGCGGGCGCGAAGCCCTGCGTCGGCTGGTCGCGGAGGCCGACGTGCTCGTCGAGAACTTCCGTCCGGGCACCCTCGAGAAGTGGGGCATCGGGTACGACGCGCTGTCCGCGCTCAACCCGCGCCTGATCCACGTGTCGATCACCGGGTTCGGGCAGACCGGGCCGTACCGCGACCGCGCGGGGTACGACCTGGTGGCGCAGGCCCTCGGCGGCGTGATGTCGCTGACCGGCGAGCCGGACGGCGCGCCGGCGAAGGTCGGGCTGCCGGTGGCCGACCTGAACGCGGGGACGTGGGCGATCATCGGCGTGCTGATGGCGTTGCAGGCCCGGCACACGACCGGCCGCGGCCAGTACCTCGACGTGTCCCTTTTGGACAGTCAGCTGGCCTGGCACGTCTACGCAGCGGGCGCTGTGTTCTACGACGCGCCGCGGCCGCGCCGGATGGGCTCGGCGCACCCGACCATCGTCCCGTACCAGGGCTACCACGTCGCCGACGGCTGGCTGATCATCGCGGTCGGCAGCGAAAAGCTGTGGCACGCGTTCTGCGGGGTGCTCGGCCTGGACATCGCTTCCGATCCGCGGTTCGCGTCCAACGCCGCGCGCTCGGCGCACCGCGACGAGCTGAACGCGCTGCTGGAACCGGTGCTCCTGAGCCGCCCGGCGGCGGAGTGGATGAAGGCGTTCGACGGGGCGGGCATCCCGGCGGCCCCGATCAACGAGATCGACGACGTCTACGCGGACCCGTGGGCGGCCGCGCGCGACCAGGTGGTCCGGCTGCCGCACCCGACGGTGGGGACGTATGTCGGCACGGGCTTCCCGGTGAAGGCGTCGGAGACCCCGGCCCGGCCGACGTCCGCCCCGCCGACCCTGGGTCAGCACACCGCGGAAGTGCTGGCCGAGCTGGGGTACTCGGCGGAAGAGATCGCGGAGTTCCTGGACTGACCGGCCATGTTCGGGGGGCGAACTGTGCACGATGGAGTGTTCGCGCTCGCCGCTCCTGCCTGGTAGGGATGGGGGCAGGAGTGAGGAGGACCGATGTCAGCACAGCACGCCCTGTGGCACCCGTTCGCCGACATGGGCGCGGTCGACGGCGACCGGATGGTCATCACCCGAGGCGAGGGCTCGTACGTCTGGGACGACGCGGGCCGCCGGTACTTCGACGCGACGGCGTCGCTCTGGTACGCGAACTTCGGCCACGGCCGCCCGGAGATCACCGAAGCCGTCTCCCGCCAGCTGGGGGAGCTCGACTCGTGGAACCTGTTCGGCTACAACGCGAACCGGCCGGCGATCGAGCTGGCGGACCGCGTCGCGGCATTGGCGCCGGAGCCGGGATCGAAGGTGTTCTTCGGCTCGGGCGGCGGCGACGTCATCGACACGGCGGTGAAGCTCGCGCGGGCGTACTTCGCCCAGACGGGACGCCCGGAGAAGGTGCACGTGATCGGCCGGGCCCAGGGCTACCACGGAACGCACGGATTCGGCACGGCGGTGGGCGGCATCCCGGCGAACGCGGCAGGCGTCGGCCCGCAGCCACCGGAGTTTTCGCACGTCCCGTACGACGACGCGGCGGCGCTGGAGGCGGAGATCCAGCGGGTCGGCGCCGCCCGCGTGGCGGCGTTCTTCTGCGAGCCGGTGATCGGAGCGGGCGGCGTGCTGCTCCCGCCGGAGGGCTACCTCGAGGAGGTCGCGGCGATCTGCCGCCGGCACGAGGTGCTGTTCGTGGCGGACTGCGTGATCGCGGCCTGGGGCCGGCTGGGCACGTGGTTCGGGATCGATCGCTGGCCGGTGCGGCCGGACCTGATCACGACGGCCAAGGGCATCACGGGCGGGACCATCCCGCTGGGTGCGCTGGTGGTGGCTCCGCGGGTGGCGGAGCCGTTCTTCACGGGTGAGCCGGGAGCCCCGGTCTTCCGCCACGGCCCGACGTACGCGGGCCACCCGGTGGCCTGCGCGGCGGGCTTGGCGACGTTGGACATCTACGAGCGCGACGGGCTGATCCCCCGAGGCCGCGAGCTGGAGAAACCCCTGGCGGACGCGGTATCGGGCGTCAGCGGGCACGCACTGGTCGCGGAGGTCCGGGCCGGGTTGGGCTTCCTGGCGGCGGTGGAGCTGACGCCGGAGGTGCTGGACGCGGACCCGGGAGCCCCGGTGAAGCTGCAGCGGGCGTGCCGGGACGAGGGCGTGATCGTCCGGAACCTGGGCCGTGGGGTGGCGGTCTCGCCGCCGCTGGTGGCGGCCGAGCCGGAGCTGGACCTGCTGTCGGCGGCCCTGCCCAAGGCGCTGGACCGCCTGGCGGCACAGGTGTGACGTCATGAATGACTCATTCCTGGCATCCGACGCCAGGAATGAGTCATTCATGACGCTTGCGCCGGCGGCGGCCCCCCAGCCCGTCGCCGGCCCCGGCCCCCGGTCGACCTAGCCTCATCCCGGCCCCGGCCCCGGCCCCGGCCCCGGCCCCGGCCCCGGCCCCGGCCCCGGCCCCGGCGGCCCCCAGCCCGTTGCCGGCCCCCGGCCCCGGCCCGGTCAGGAGATGCAGAACTCGTTCCCCTCCGGATCCGCCATGGTCACCCAGCTGTGCGGCCCCTGCCGCCCCCGCCACAGGAACTCCGCGCCGCGCGACTTCAGCTTCTCCAGCGTGGCCTCGACGTTCTCCGCGCCCACCCAGACATCCAGGTGCACCCGGTTCTTCACCGTCTTCGCCTCGGGAACCTCCTGGAACAAGATCCGCCGTGGTGGTCCCTCCGGTGGCGAGTCCGGGTGGCGGATCCCCGCTCCCGCTTTCCAGACCAGCGAACCCCGGTAGGTCCGGGTCTCGTCCTCCGTGGCGTACCCCTTCGCGATCATCTCGCGGATGAAGTCCCCGTCCGTCGGTTCCACGGACCAGCCGAGGGTCTCGGCCCACCAGTCGGCGAGCACGTGCGGGTCGGCCGAATCCACCACTACCTGGAAGTCATGCGCCATACCGGCACATTAACCACCGAGTCCGACATTTTCCGGAGCATCGGGTCCTCGGGCACGACCGTGAAGCGCCACTTGTCCACGCCGCCGCCCATGATTTCGGCGTACCGGCGGGCACCGTCGGCGTTGGCGAACCGGACCTGCTGGCCGTTCGTCAGGTGGGTGATCTTGACCGCCACGACTACCTCCCGAAGTTGGTGGGCCGGCCCGCGGAGCTTCCCCCTCCGGGACCGGCAGGCACAGTAGAACACATGTTCGACCGGCCGCGCCACTCTCTCCCCCAACTAGGGGAGCACTCAAAGAAACCGCAGGTCAGAGCGGTCGGATCATCGCGACGCGTGGCCAGGCGTCCAGGCCCCGGGCCGCTTCCGCACGGCGGATCGAGCGCAGCCCGGCGCCGATTTCCGCCTCCGGGACGACCCGGAACCGCAGCCTCTCGTAGTACGGCGCGTTCCACGGCACGGTTTCGAACGTCGTCAGCGTCAGGGCCGTCAGCCCCCGCGAACCGGCCCATTCGGCGAGCGTCTCGATCAGCGCGCTGCCGAGCCCGCGCCGCGCGTGCGACGGCCGGACCGAGACCTGCTCGATGTGCGCGCACCCGTCGACGACTTCCGCGATCAAGTAGGCCACCGGCCGGTCGTCGTCGTCCACGCTCACCCACGCACGGCCGGCGGACTGGTACACCGCCAGCTCCGCCACCGAGCCCGGGTCGTCGTCGGCGATCGCCGCCATGCCGACGTCGCGGAAGAGCGCACCGGCTTCGCGCTCGACGTCGATGAGCGCGGGCAGGTCGTCGGGGCGCGCGAGCCGGATCACCCGGGCAGTTCTACGCGCCCGCGCGGAATTCTCACAGCGAATAAGACGCGATCGCCCGCTGGATCCGGATCGCGTACTCCTGCAGGGCGGTGATCGCCGTGTGCCGGGTCTCCTCGGTGATCCGGGCGGCCGGCCCGGCCATGCTCAGCACGGTGGGCCGCCTGCCGATCGTCTGCACCGGCACCGAACAGGCCCAGACGCCTTCGTCGAGCTCACCGGAGCTGACCGCGTACCGGTTTTCCAGCGCCCGCTTGAGTTCGTCGCGCACGCCGGTACCGCGCTGCTCGACGATCGACGCCCACCGCCGGTCGCGCTCGATCTCCGGCAGCAGCGCGAGGAGCATCTTCCCGGACGCGCCGACCCCGAGCGGCAGCGAATGCCCCGGCTCGAACGTGAACCGCATGGCGCGGTCGCACTCGACGCGGTCCGCGCACACGGCGGAGTCGCCGAACTGCTGGAACAGCATCACCGTCTCGCCGAGTTCCCGGGCCGCCTCCTCCATCGCCGGCCGCGCCAGCCGCACCATGTCGTTCGCCAGCTGGGCTGCCCGCGCCAGCGGCATCACCTGGCTGGTCAGGTGGTAGTGCCCGGCCCGGCCCTCCTCGAGCAGCTGGAGTTCCTTGAGCAGGGCCACGTACCGGTAGGTCGTCGCCACCGGGGTGCCGATCGTCGCGGCCAGCTCGGCGACGCTCGCCTCCCACCGGCGCTCCGAAAAGGCCAGCAGCAGCTGGAGGACCTTGCGGGAGCTGCTGGCACCGGGGGTGCGTCGGGGGGAAGTGGTGGCGGAACCGTCGACGGTACTGACGGCAGGCGTCATCGTGACCTCTCGGTGAGACAAAAACGACCTTCGCTATCACACGGGGTGAATAAATTACCACGTAGTGTGAAAGGAAGGCCAGCAATGGCCCCGGAAAAGGGGCCATCGCCGGCAGGCGGGGGTCACATCGTGAGGAACTCGCCCGGTTTCGTCACCACGGGTGACTCCACGTAGAGCCCGCGGTACTCGTCCTGGATGCCGGAGTTGTGCACCTGCAGCGCCAGCGGGCCGACGCGCCCGGCGGTCTTGTCGGTGAACTGCAGCACTTCGACGCCCTTGCAGGTGATGGCCGTGCCGGTGAGCGGGCAGCACGCCATCCGCGCCACCCCGGTCGCGGCGTCGCCGATCAGCTCGCACTGCGCCCACTTCTTGATGTCGATGGTCGTGTGCGGCAGCTGCTTGAACAGTTTCCCGCCGCCGTCGTTGTGCCCCGGCCGGTAGTCCCAGTGCCCGCCGTTCGGCGGCTGGAACTGGATGGCGCTCAGCGCGTCGCGGATCGGCTCGGTGGTGCCCCAGATCAGCACGGTCGGTTTGTGGTTGCCCTTGACCTGCCGGACATTGAATATCCACCGAAACGTACCGACCTGCTGTTTGTTGTAGTACAACCAGCCGCGCGCGGTGCCATTGCCGTGGATGACGCCGTTTTTCGCCGACCACAGCCCGGTTTTCGACGAAGTCCACGCGCTGAGGTCCGTGCCGTCGAACATCGAGACCAGATTCGGGTCGCCGTAAGGGTTTTCCGCGACAACGGCCGCGGCCGGCGCCGCCGCGCCGGTCGACATCACGAAGATCGCCGCGGCCAGCACACCGAAGAGCTTCCGGAACATTCCTGCCGTCCTCTCGTGAACGCGAATCGAGGGTTCGGACGGCGGATTTTCACGTTAGGAGCCGCGCGGGTGGACCGTCAACCGCGGTCCCGGTCAGCGGTGAGGAACGGCGTCAGCAGGCCGGGGAGGGCCCGGTCGGCCAGCGCCAGCCCGGCCGCCTCGCCGACGTCGAGCACCTGGTACTTGCCCTTGCCCGCGGCGACCGGCGCGATCAGCGTGACCAGGCCGGCCCGGCGCTGGAAGTACGAGCGCTCGACGACGATCCCGGTCAGCCCGTCGCAGCGGACCGCCGCCGTGCCGCGGTCCAGCGAACCCGACCGCGTCACCAGGTAGCGGCCGGTGAGCGCGTGGCCGAGGCCGCGGTAGCGGTCCCAGCCGACGAGCGCGGCGAACGGCACCAGCACGAGCGCGGCCTGCCACGGCCAGTCCGGCAGCGCGCCGAGCCACGCCAGGCCGTAGAGCGCCGCGGCCAGCAGCAGCACGCCGAGAACCGCCCGCGAAAGCCGCCGGTACAGCGCCCGGCGCGGGTGCCGCACCAGCGGCGTCGCGACCGGGTCCTCGCCCAGCACCTCGGCGACGACTTCATGCGTACGCACCAGGGGCGCCGGCGGCAGCAGCAGGCTGCCGCCCTTGTCCGCGCTCTTGCCTTCCCGCAGGCCGGCGGCGATGGCGACGCAGCGGGCGCCGCCGGCCAGCCGCAGCGGCAGCGGCTCGCGGATTTCGGCGCCCCGCAGGCGGTCCTCCTCGATCGACACCGACCGCGTGGTGATCAGCCCGCGCCGGACGTGCAGCGTGCCGGCGGGCTCGCGGGTGAGCCGGAAGTTCCAGAACGACAGCACGTAGCCGCCGATCGAAAGCAGCGAGACGAGCACCAGCAGCCCGACGGCGGCGACCACCAGGCTCAGCCACACCGGGGTGTCGGCGAAGTGCCCGACGACGGCCTGGACCAGGGAGAACTGGACCGGGTCGAAGTGCAGTTCGTGCGCGAAGTGGTAGACCGTGCCGACGACCGCGCCGACCACGGCGAGCCCGGACAGCGTGAACGGCGCGTACCGCAGCCACCGCTTGTCGACCGCGGCGATCAGCTGCTCCGGCGGCGCGGCGGCCTCCGTCGCCGCGGCCACGGCCTCGGTCTTGCGGTGCAGCAGGAGCGTCCGCAGCCGCTGGGCCTCGGCGGTGGTGACGGCGTCGAGGACGAGCTCGTCCTTGCCCGGCCCCTTGCCGTGCGAGTGCCGCCCGGTGCCGATCCGCGCGGCGGCCAGGGAGAACAGCCGGTGTTTCGGCTCGGAGGTGACGTCGACCGTGCGGATCCGGTCACGCGGGATCGCCCGCTGCTTGCGCTGCAGCAGCCCGGTGCGCCACTCGACCTGCGACTCGGTGATCCGGTAGCGCGAGGTCAGCACGTGCGAGACACCGGTGAACACGGCGATCGCGGTGAACACGAGGCCGATCCACTGCCACGGTTCGCCGTGGCCGAACAGCAGCGCGCCCAGCAGCACCGGCAGCGACTTCACCAGGTCGAGCACGGGCCGGATGAGCAGCATGCGCCGGTCGAGGTGGTGCCACGGCGCGTCCTGGGTGCCCTCGGCGGGCGGGGTGACGGCGGGTTCGGTGCTCTCCGCCGCTTCCGTGGGGGTCACGTCGCGTCCCCGCGCACGGCCTGGGTCGTCTTCGTCAGCTCTTCGGCCAGCGCGAGCGCGCGGTCGTGGGCCAGGCCCGCGATGCGCAGCGGGCCCGCCGCGGACGCCGTCGTCACGGTGATCTTCGCCAGCCCGAACAGCTGCTCGAACGGGTCGCGCTCGATGTCGACGGTCTGGATCCGCGAGACCGGCGCGATCCGCCACTCCTGCTTCAGCCAGCCGGACTGCGTGTAGACGGCCTCGCCGGTGACCTCCCAGCGGTGCACGCGGTAGCGCCACTGGGGCATCACGATCAGGTGGAGGGGACCGAGCACGCAGGAGATCGCGAGCGTCACGGTCAGGAACGACGGGGGATCGTCGCTGGTCACCACGATGAGCGTCTGCACGCCGATCAGGATGATCCACAGGATCGAGGCGGTCACCGTCCAGTAGCCGATGGCCCGGCGGCTGACCCGGTGCGCCGGCGGCCGCAGCCGCCACGCCGTGTTCGTGGTGTGTTCGCTCACCGCTCAAGCGTGCCCGATCGGTGACTTGCGCGCCCACGACACTTGTCACGATGCCGATCCGGTCCGGTCTCGATAGCGGGGCGTTACGATCGGCGACACCGTCGGAGGAATGGAATCGCCGTCGGGCTGTGTTGTGCTTGACGGATGCACGTGTCGGAGAGCAGGAGGATCCGGTGGGACTCGATCCCGACGACCTGTACGAGGTGGACTCGGACGTCCCCGACCTGACCGGGGCGGTGCTGCTGCACCACTTCGAAGGGTTCATGGACGCCGGATCGGCGGGCCGTCTGCTGGCCGAGCACCTGCTCGGCGGCGAGCACCGGGTGGTCGCCCGCTTCGACGTCGACCGGCTCATCGACTACCGCTCGCGGCGGCCGACGATGACCTACGCGGTCGACCACTGGGAGGACTACGACGCGCCCGAGCTGGTGGTGCACCTGCTGCACGACACCGACGGCATCCCGTTCCTGCTGCTGTCGGGCCCCGAGCCGGACCACGACTGGGAGCGGTTCAGCGCGGCGGTCCGGAACCTGATCGAGCGCTGGGGCGTCCGGCTGACCGCCGGCTTCCACGGCATCCCGATGGGCGCGCCGCACACCCGCCCGCTCGGCGTCACCGCGCACGCGACTCGCAAGGACCTCATCGGCGACAACCAGCCGCTGCCGAACCGGCTGCAGGTGCCGGGCAGCCTCGCCGCGCTGCTGGAGTACCGGCTCGGCGAGTGGGGCCACGACGCGATGGGCTTCGCCGCGCACGTGCCGCACTACCTCGCCCAGTCGACGTACCCGGCGGCGTCGCTGATCGTGCTCGACGCGCTGAGCCGGGCGACCGGGCTGAGCCTGCCCGAGGGCGAGCTGCGCGCGGCCGCGGACCTGGCCGACGCCGAGATCAACCGGCAGGTCGCGGAGTCCGACGAGATCGCCGACGTCGTCCGCGCCCTGGAGCGCCAGTACGACACGTTCATCGAGGCCTCCGACCGGGGCAGCCTGCTCGCGGAGTCGGTCGAGCACATGCCGACGGCGGAGGAGCTCGGCTCGCAGTTCGAGCGGTTCCTCGCCGAGCAGAACGGTGGCGACGGACCCGAGCGCTGATGACCCGCTACGACGAGATCGGCGTCGGTTACGCGCGGGGGAGGCGGACCGACCCGCGCTGGCTCACGCCGGTGCTGTCGGCGCTGGGTTCGGCGGCTTCGGTGCTGGACGTCGGTTCGGGGACGGGCTCGTACGAGCCGCCTTCCCGGCACGTCGTCGCGGTCGAGCCGTCGGCGGAGATGATCCGGCAACGTCGTCCCGGGGCCGCGCCGGTGGTGCGGGCGGTCGCGGAGGCGCTGCCGTTCGGTTCTGCGGCGTTCGACGCCGCGCTGGCGGTGCTGACCGTGCACCACTGGGGTGACTGGCGCCGCGGGCTGGCCGAGCTGCGCCGGGTCTCGCGCCGCCAGGTCGTCCTGGCCTACGACACCGCGCTGCACAACGACTTCTGGCTGGTGCGGGAGTACGTGCCGGAGGTGGCTTCGCTCGAGCGTTCGCGGCCTTCGGCGCCGGAGATCGCGGAGTTCCTCGGGGCGTCTTCGGTGCTTCCGTTGCCGGTGCCGTGGGACTTCACCGACGGCGTCTTCCCGGCGTTCTGGCGCCGGCCGGAGGCCTACCTCGACCCCGCGGTCCGCCAGTCGTGTTCGGCGCTGGCCCAGACCGCCCCGGAGGCGGTTTCCCGCGGCATGGCCCGGCTGCGGGCGGACCTGGAGTCCGGCCGCTGGCACGCGGACCACGCGGAGCTGCTGGACCTGCCGGAGTGGGACGCGGGCTTCCGGCTGATCGTGGCGTAGCAGCTCACCATTCGCTGTGCGCCGGCTTGCCGACGGCTTTCGACGTGCCCCGGAATTCGTCCTGGCCCGGGATGGCCGGCAGCCGCGCGGTGAACTCCTCGATCGTCGCCACCGCTTCCTCGCCCGCCGCCGTCAGCCGCCGAACCACCGCCCGTGTTCGCGCGGGTGGGGCTGCTTGGCGACCAGGCCCGCCTCGACGAGCCGGGTCACCACGGCGGTCACCGCCGATTCGCGCTGACCTTCGCCGCGGGCTTCCGGCCCAACGGGTCCGAGCTGACCACTCCCGCCCCGGCCGGCTCCCCGCCCTCCCAGGCAGGGTTCCGGCAAAGTCTTTTGGCCTGGTTGCAGGGCGGGCACGGCCCTCGTTGATCATGTGATTGTCTAGGT